>NZ_JAPWBP010000001.1:0-529619 GCF_041433495.1 Haemophilus sp. 27098_8_127 | reverse complement strand
GTTTTTAAGACAGTAAGGGTTGTTTAAGACTAAGACGTAGATAGGTCTGGTGTGTAAGCGGTGCGAGCCGTTGAGCTAACAGATACTAATTGCCCGAGAGGCTTAACTATACAACGCTCAAGGGTTTTTGAGGTTGTAAGACTAAAATAAAAAAACTCAGAGACGAAAGAGAAAGTTTTGAGGTTAAATCAGCTTGTTTGGTTGTGAGATACTAGAGATAGTGAGAGCAGAATAGAGAAAAGTTATTAAAGGAATAATCCTGGCGGCGATAGAGCGGTGGTCCCACCTGACCCCATACCGAACTCAGAAGTGAAACGCCGATGCGCCGATGGTAGTGTGGGGCTTCCCCATGTGAGAGTAGGACACCGCCAGGTACTGAATGTGAACCCCGAGCTGAATGGCTTGGGGTTTTTGTTTTATATAAAACATTAGAATTCATATATAAATGAGTCTAATAATGATAAAATCTTCGCCTATTTCTAGATAGCAAGCATTATGAAAAAACAGATAAGTAAAATTTTTTCCAGTGATGGCGAATTGAGTAAGAATATCAAAGGATTTAACCCACGAGCAGAACAGCTCGAAATGGCTCAATCAGTAGGATATGCTATTCAAAATAAGCAACCACTTGTTGTAGAAGCTGGAACGGGTACAGGAAAGACTTTTGCTTATTTAGCACCGGCACTTATTGCAGGAAAGAAAACGATTATTTCAACCGGCTCTAAAAATCTACAAGATCAACTTTTTTCAAGAGATCTACCTGCCATAAAAAAAGCCTTAAATTATTCTGGAAAAATTGCATTATTGAAAGGGCGATCTAATTACTTATGTTTGGAACGACTGGATCAGGTTATCGCTCAAGGTGTGCTTGGGGATAAATCTGTTTTAGCCGATTTAAGTAAAGTAAGAAAATGGAATAATGCGACGAAAACAGGTGATTTGACCGAATGTATTGAATTGGCTGAAGATAGCCCAATTTTGCCTCAATTGACGAGTACGGCAGAAAGTTGTTTAGGAACAGATTGTCCTAACTACGCTGAATGCTATGTTGCACAAGCTCGTAAAAAAGCGCTAAATGCGGATCTTGTCGTAGTAAATCATCATCTTTTCTTTGCTGATATGGCGGTAAAAGAAAGTGGCTTTGGTGAGCTTATTCCCAATGCAGAAGTCATCATCTTTGACGAAGCACATCAACTTCCCGATATTGCAAGCCAGTATTTTGGTCAATCATTAACTTCTCGCCAGCTATTTGATTTATGTAAAGATATCAATATTGTTTATCGAACAGAATTGAAAGATATGCCGCAGCTTGGCAGTACTGCAGATACATTGCTTAAAGTTATTCAGGATTTTCGCCTTCTTCTTGGGGAAGGTAATCAGCGAGGAAATTGGCGTGAGCTATTTAAGCAAATTGCGGTTAAAAAATCGGTTGAATTATTACAAGAAAAAATTGAGTTTCTTTCTGAAGTTATCAAGATTGCATTAGGTCGCTCTCAGACTTTGGATAGTATTTTTGAACGCACTGAAAGTATCAAGAATCAATTAATTCGTCTTTGTGATACGGCCATTGTTGGCTATTGTTATTGGTACGAAAGTATGGGGCGACAATTTGGTTTGCATATTACGCCACTTACTGTCGCAGATAAATTTGGCGAACAGCTAAATAATAAAGAAGCCGCTTGGATTTTCACCTCAGCGACGCTTGAAGTTGGCGGCACTTTTAATCATTTCTGTCAGCGACTTGGTATTGAGGAAGCAGAACAAAAAATTCTTCACAGCCCTTTTGATTATCCTAATCAATCGCTACTTTGCGTGCCACGTTATTTACCAGCAACGAATCAAAATAATACGTTACAAGCTCTTGGTGAAATGTTGTTGCCTATCATTGAAGCGAATAAGGGGCGATGCTTTGTGCTTTGTACTTCTTATTTAATGATGAGAGGCTTGGCAGAGTATTTTAGAGAAAATAGTGAGCTTTCTATCTTATTACAAGGTGAAATGCCTAAAGCAAAATTACTCGAACAATTTATTCATGAAACCCACAGCGTGCTAGTTGCAACCTCGAGCTTTTGGGAAGGTGTGGATGTCCGTGGTGATGCGCTATCATTAGTCATTATTGATAAATTGCCTTTTACTGCGCCAGATGAACCTTTACTAAAAGCACGCATTGAAGATTGCCGATTGCAAGGAGGCGATCCATTTAATGATATACAGATCCCTGAAGCGGTTATTACGCTGAAACAAGGTGTAGGACGCCTAATTCGAGATGTGACAGATCGTGGTGCGGTAATTATTTGTGATAATCGTCTTGTTATGCGAAATTACGGTGAAACCTTTCTAAAAAGTTTACCTAATTCAACCCGTACCCGAGATCTCAACAAAGTGGTACAATTCTTACAAAATGAGAAAATGGATTAATAATGAAAAATATCACCTTATTAGCACTTGATACTTCAACAGAAGCCTGTTCAGTTGCACTTTGGCATAAAGGCGAAAAAACACATTTAGATGAATTAGCACAACGTACACACACAAAACGTATTCTTCCAATGGTTGATGAGTTGCTCGCTAATTCAGGTATCAATTTGAAGCAAGTAGATGCGTTAGCATTTGGACGCGGTCCTGGTAGTTTTACTGGTGTCCGTGTCGGCGCAGGGATTGCTCAAGGGCTTGCATTTGGTGCTGATTTACCTGTTATTGAGGTATCGAATTTAACAACAATGGCTCAGGCTGCATTTGAATTACATCAAGCTGAAAATGTGGCAGCGGCCATTGATGCGAGAATGAATGAAGTTTATTTTTCTCAAGTAAAACGAGAAAAAGTGTGGTCAGAATTGGGTGAATTTTTCCAATGGAACCCCGTTATTGAAGAACAAGTTTGTCAACCAGAAAAAGTACTTGAACAACTTTCAGATTTAACCGCTTATCGAGTCGGAACAGGTTGGGCTGCGTATCCCCAATTTAAAGACAGTGGTTTAGAAGGGAGTGATATTATTTTACCTTCTGCACAATATATGCTTGAGCTTGCTTTAACAGATTATGCTCAGAATAAAGTCATATCCGCCTTAGAAATTGAACCTGTTTATTTGCGTAATGAAGTAACTTGGAAAAAATTACCTGGGCGTGAATAATTTTCAAAAAGGAGTTGAAGATGAATAAAAAAACGATCTTAGTTTTGACCGCACTTTCGGCCACATTAGTGGGATGTGTCAATGCACCGAAAGGGCTGGAAAAAGAGCAGTTTACTTTAAAATCATTATCTTCAATTCAACAGAGTGATTATAGCTGTCAGTGCAAATCAATACGTTTGGGTGGAAAAGTATTAACCGCACAGGCCTTGCCGAATAAAACTAAAATTGAAGTATTAAGCTATCCAGTTTATGCAACCTCAGCAAAACCTATGATTGATGAACAGCCTAATGGACGTTTTATCACTTATCTTGATGGTTTTGTGGAGCCAGAAAGCTTAAAAGATCAATTTATTACAATTGGTGGTACCTTACTGAAAACAGAACAAGGCAAGGTTGATCAAGCCAACTATATTTATCCGGTTATTAAAACCAATCATTATCGTGTCTGGAAGCTTTCACAAAGTTATTATTATCCAGATGATATGTGGGATGATTGGGGCTTTTTCGGTAGACGACCGTATTATTGGTATGGCGAGCCTGAAATTCGCTATTATCTCTATTAACTACATGATAAAATTAAGAAAATTTTCCAAAGAATAAGGATAAAAAATGGAAAAAGTTTGGTTTCAAAATTATCCAGAAGGTTCACCTACCACGCTGGATACATCCAAGTATGATTCTATTCTCGATATTTTAGATAAAGCAATTCGTGAGCACCCAGACCGTCCCGCCTATATCAACATGGGGCAGGTTTTAACATTTCGTAAATTAGAAGAGCGTAGCCGTGCATTTGCCGCTTATTTACAAAATGAATTGAAGTTAGAACGTGGTGAGCGTGTTGCATTAATGATGCCGAATTTGTTGCAATATCCTATTGCGCTTTTCGGTATTTTACGTGCGGGTTTAGTTGTGGTAAACGTAAATCCACTTTATACCCCACGTGAATTAGAACATCAGTTACAAGATAGCGGCGCAACAGCCATTGTTGTGGTTTCAAACTTTGCTTCAACCTTAGAAAAAATTGTATTTAATACTAAAGTGAAGCACGTTATTTTAACAAGAATGGGCGATCAGCTTTCTTTTGGTAAGCGTAATTTGGTCAATTTTGTGGTGAAATACGTTAAAAAGTTAGTGCCAAAATATAAATTACCGAATGCCGTCACTTTCCGTGAAGTATTGAGTATTGGTAAATTTCGCCAATACGTTCGTCCTCAAGTAGATCGTGAAGATCTAGCTTTCTTACAATATACAGGCGGAACGACAGGTGTTGCTAAGGGCGCTATGCTGACACATGGCAATATTATTACCAATATTTTCCAAGCGAAGTGGATTGCAGAGCCATTTATTGGCGATCATGCTAAGCAACGCGTTGCCGTACTGGCTTTACCGCTTTATCATGTTTTTGCCTTAACGGTAAACTGTTTACTTTTCTTGGAGCTTGGCGTGACTGCGCTCTTAATTACGAATCCACGTGATATTGATGGTTTTGTTAAAGAGCTCAAAAAATATCGTTTTGAAGCGATTACAGGGGTAAATACCTTGTTTAATGCGCTGCTTAATAATGAAAATTTCAAAGAAGTGGATTTTTCACGATTAAAACTTTCTGTTGGCGGCGGTATGGCGATCCAACAATCAGTCGCAACACGTTGGCATGATTTAACCGGCTGTAACATTATTGAAGGTTACGGCATGACAGAATGCTCACCGCTAATTGCCGCTTGTCCGATTAATGTGGTGAAACACAATGGTACAATCGGTGTACCGGTTCCAAATACTGATATTAAAATTATCAAAGATGATGGCTCAGAAGCACAACTTGGTGAAGCCGGAGAGCTTTGGGTTAAAGGTGAACAAGTCATGCGTGGGTATTGGCAACGTCCTGAAGCGACAGCTGAAGTGCTTAAAGATGGCTGGATGGCAACGGGTGACATCGTCATTATGGACGAGAGCTATAGCCTCCGTATTGTTGACCGCAAAAAAGACATGATCTTAGTTTCAGGCTTCAACGTTTATCCAAATGAAATCGAAGATGTGGTGATGCTAAATTATAAAGTCGCTGAAGTGGTTGCTATCGGCATGCCACATGAGGTGTCGGGAGAAACCATTAAAATCTTCGTTGTGAAGAAAGATGATAGCCTCACGCGTGATGAATTACGCCAGCATTGCAGACAACATCTCACAGGTTATAAAGTCCCGAAAGATATTGAGTTTCGCGATGAATTGCCGAAAAGTAATGTAGGCAAAATTTTAAGACGCATACTGCGTGATGAAGAAATAGCAAAACGCGCGCAACATTAATTAAATCAGGGATATGTATTCATATCCCTGTTTAGTCTGTACCTCTATTTGAAAATACATCCTATTACAATGATAAAAGAATGCCAAAATCAACCGCACTTTACGTTAATTCAAAATAATGAAGAACTGGCTCAGGTTTGTCAGTTAGCACGTCAGCAAAGTGCGGTCGCTTTAGATACCGAATTTATGCGGGTATCGACCTATTATCCTAAATTAGGATTAATTCAACTTTATGATGGTGAACGTGTTTCATTGATCGATCCGTTATCCATCACTGATTTTTCACCTTTTGTAGAATTATTACGCGATCAGCTGGTGACAAAAATTTTGCATGCTTGTAATGAAGATTTATTGGTTTTCTTACAAGAGTTTGATGCACTTCCACAACCTATGATGGATACGCAAATTATGGCACGTTTTCTAGGTTTTACTAATTCAGCGGGCCTGGCCAAATTGGTGTTACATTATTTAGGCATTGAAATGGATAAAGGAGCAACGCGTACAAACTGGCTAAAACGTCCACTTTCACCTGTACAGCTACAATATGCAGCAGGGGATGTATGGTACTTATTGCCAGTCTATCAAAAAATGCAAATAGAATTAGCACAATCACCTTGGCTTCAAGCAGTAATTGATGATTGCCAGCTTGCGATCTCGAAAACCAGTAAATTAGATGATCGCGATCCAAACAAAGCCTATTTAGAGATTCCGAATGTTTGGAAATTGAATCCGCTCGAATTAGCGCGTTTACAGCTATTGGCCAAATGGCGACAAGAAACAGCAATGGCACGAAACTTAGCCCTTTCTTATGTGGTGAAATCGGATAATCTTTGGAAAGTAGCCAAAAATAATCCTCGTAATACATCAGAAATGTTAGCGCTTGGATTATCTGAAAATGAAGTCCGTGTACGTGGCAAAAAAATGCTTCAATTGTTAGCACAAAGCCGCCGAATTTCTCCTTATGATTATCCTAAACGTTTAGTGCGTATCGTGGATGATCCTCGTTATAAAAAGGCAATTCGATTGTTACAAGAAAAAGCCTATGAACTGACCCCAAAAGGATTAACCCTCGATATTCTGGCGAGTAAACGAAATTTAGAAGATCTCAT
Source organism: Haemophilus sp. 27098_8_127 (assembly GCF_041433495.1). Classification (NCBI taxonomy): domain Bacteria; kingdom Pseudomonadati; phylum Pseudomonadota; class Gammaproteobacteria; order Pasteurellales; family Pasteurellaceae; genus Haemophilus; species Haemophilus sp. 27098_8_127. Next base: position 523,081 of record NZ_JAPWBP010000001.1, on the reverse strand, counting down.
TAAATGGGTCTGGTTAAAAAATGAAGATATGGCAAAACAGCCCGATTTACTTTTAGGGTGGCGAAGAGAGATTGGCTTGAAGCTGGTTGAATACTTAAAATCCGTAGAGTAGTCATTAAAAACAATCCTAAAAATAACCGCACTTTGAGTTATCAAAAGTGCGGTTATTTTATTTAGTGTTTTACAACAAAGACTTTAATTAAGCTTGAGTTGCTTGGATTGCGGTTAATGCGATGGTGTAGATGATATCATCTACTAATGCACCACGAGATAAGTCATTAACCGGTTTACGCATACCTTGAAGCATTGGGCCTACAGCCACTAAATCTGCAGAACGTTGAACCGCTTTATAGCCGATGTTACCTGCGTTGATATCAGGGAATACAAACACGTTTGCTTGGCCTGCTACTTTAGAGTTTGGTGCTTTAGACGCTGCTACATCTTTCATTACTGCCGCATCGTATTGTAATGGACCATCAATTAATAAGTCAGGACGTTTTTCTTGTGCAATACGCGTAGCTTCTTTCACTTTCTCTACAGATTGACCTGAACCAGAAGTACCGGTTGAGTAAGAAAGCATTGCGACTTTTGGATTTAAACCAAATGCTTTTGCCGATTCAGCGGATTGAATTGCGATTTCAGCAAGTTGTTCAGCAGTTGGCTCTGGGTTTACTGCACAGTCACCATACACTAATACTTGGTCTGGTAATAACATGAAGAATACAGATGAGATAATTGAGCTACCTGGTGCGGTTTTGATGATTTGCATCGGTGGACGAATGGTATTTGCAGTGGTGTGAACGGCACCAGAGACTAAACCATCTACTTCGCCCGCTTCTAACATCATCGTACCTAATACAACGGTGTCTTCTAATTGCGCGCGCGCTTGTTCTTCAGTTAAGCCTTTAGATTTACGTAATTCAACTAAACGAGCAACGTAGTTTTCACGTACGTCAGCTGGATTGATGATCGTTACATCAGCACCTAAAGTCACACCTTGTTCTGCCGCAACTTTTTTCACTGATTCAGGATCCGCTAATAATACCGATTTTGCGATACCACGTTCAGCACAGATTGCGGCTGCTTTAACGGTACGAGGTTCATCACCTTCTGGTAATACGATGGTTTTACCTGCTTTGCGTGCTAAATCAGTTAATTTAAAACGGAATGCTGCTGGAGAAATACGTGCTTCACGAGCAAGTGGCGCAGCGATTGCCGCTGCTAATGCTTGTGCATCTAAGGTTTTAATTTTGCCTGCTTGTGCACCAAATACACCTAAGATGTCAGTGTTATTCACACCGCCAAATTCTGAAGCAACAGCCTCTACTAATGTACCTTCTTCATTGTTTGCCACTAAGATGATTTGTGCATCTAAGGTTTGTGCAATCGCAAAGTTTAAGCTATTTGCAAAAGGCGCTTGAGCTGAAGGTTGAACACCTTTAACAACCACTAGATTTGCATTTAATGCCTGGAAATCAGCAACGATTTTTTCTAATAACACGTCTTTTTGATTATTTGCGATTAATGCTTGAGCGGCTTTTACATCTTCTACTGCATTGAATACGACAGCGCCTGTTGTTTTTGCTGCATCTAATGCTGCTGCTAAATTTGCTTCTGTGCTAGTTGGAATAAGAATAACTGCTTTAGTCATTTTGATATACCTTTTAATGAATGAAAAAACCTGCTGATTTCTCAGCAGGTTTGAAGGAAGTTGATTAGCCCGCTAAACGTGCTGTATCTTGTGCAATTACTAATTCTTCGTTAGTTGGAAGAACGATCGCTTTGAATGCGGAGTCATCAGCAGTGATTACGCCTGATTTACCAAAGCGAGCAGCAAGGTTGCGTTCTTTGTCTAATTTGATGCCGAATAATTTTAAGTGGCCTAACGCTAATTCACGAACGTGAGCAGAGTTTTCACCGATACCACCTGTAAATGCGATGGCATCTAAGTGATCATCACCTAAAACGGCCATGTATGCACCGATGTATTTCGCTAAACGGTAGCTGTAAACATCTAATGCACGTTTTGCCTCTGGTTTAGAGGCATCATCGTAGTTATCTTCTGCATAACGGCAGTCACTAGTTACTTCAGTTAAACCTAAAAGACCTGATTTTTTCACTAAAGTCTCTTCGATTTGATCCATTGACATGCCTAAGTTTTTGTATAGGTAGAAAACGATCGCAGGGTCGATATCACCACAACGTGTACCCATTACTAAACCTTCTAACGGGGTTAAACCCATAGAGGTATCGATACATTTACCATGACGAACCACAGAAACAGAACCACCGTTACCTAGGTGACAGATAATTGCGTTTACTTGGTCTGCTGGTTTGCCTACGTATTCAGCGACTTCGCGAGAAACGAAGTAGTGGCTGGTACCGTGTGCACCGTAGCGACGTACGCCGTGTTCTTTGTAAAGTGAGTATGGAAGTGCATATAAGTATGCTTCTTCAGGCATAGTTTGGTGAAATGCTGTATCAAATACGACAACGTTCTTATCTTTTAAGTGTGGGAATGTTTTGAATGCTTCACGGATACCGATTAAGTGAGCTGGGTTGTGAAGTGGAGCAAATTGTGCTGCATCTTCAATACCTTTAACCACTTCATCTGTTACAACAACAGATTGGGTGTATTTCTCACCACCGTGAACGATACGGTGACCAATCGAGGTGATAGAGTTTTTAAGCTCATCAGTCATAATATTTGACGCGATGAAGTTAAGCGCTTCAGTGTGCGCTGCTCCAGCACCTAAATCTGCGCTACCTTTTTCACCGTTAATTTTCCATTTGATACGAGCTTCAGGAAGATAAAATGCTTCTGCTAAGCCTGATAATTTTTCTTCACCTGTTGCAGGATCAAGGATTGCAAATTTTAATGAAGAACTACCACAGTTAAGGATGAGAACAAGTTTTGACATAGGAACCCTATTTTTGATTGAGGTTAATAAAAATCCATTCAAAAGAACAGACTACAAATCTTGCATAGAATACACCTTTTGGCGTATAAAATAAATTAACTGGAGGGGAAAAATACGATCTTTTATTAGAAAAGTTGAAAATTTCAACAGTTTCTAGTTAAGGATGACAATTAAACCTAAACTAGAGTATTATAAGTGCGGTTATTTTCTAGGATGTTTTTATGTCATCATTTTTTTCAACCTTAAAACGTGGGCAAATATATTTGCAAACGTGGCCATTAGAAGCGAAACTCGGTATTATTTTCCCCGAAAATCGCATTATTAAAGCCACAAAATTTGCACAGAAGTTTATGCCTTTTATGGCGGTATTTGCTGTGGTTTGGCAGCAGTTTTATGCCAAGACAGATCTTACTGCATTAGCGATTGCTATTTTGAGCGCACTTTGTGCGTTAGTGATGCCATTGCAAGGCTTATACTGGTTGGGAATACGTGCAAAATCACCGTTAGAACCGCAAAGTTCTCAGTGGTTTTATGAGATTAGTGAACGTTTAAGAAAACAACATGAAAGTTTGCCAACTGTGCAAGATAAACCGACATATCAGCACTTGGCAGAAGTACTACAAAAGGCACAGCAAAAATTAGACAAAGCATTTTGGCAGGAAATCTAGTCAATGGCTCCAAATTTAATTGACGCAAACGTTTTCCTTTTGTTGTTTTTTATGTAAAATACTGCGGTCGCAATGGCGACCCTTTTTAATTGAGAGACTATTTAATGATTGATTACATTATCATTGGCATCATCGCATTTTCGATTATCGTGAGTTTATTACGTGGGTTTGTGCGAGAGGTGATGTCCCTTGCAAGTTGGGTCGTTGCATTTATTGTCGCTAGCCAATTTTATCCTTATCTCGCCACTTATCTTACTCAAATCGAATCTGACTACGTGCGTAACGGCACAGCAATCGGCATTTTATTTGTTTTAACCTTAATTGTAGGCGGCATTGTTAATTATGTGATTAGCCAATTAGTGGATAAAACAGGACTTACCGGAACAGATCGTGTTCTCGGTGCGGCATTTGGCTTAATTCGTGGGGCGTTAATCGTTGCTGCGATCTTATTCTTCTTGGATACCTTCACTAACTTTGAACAAACCGATTGGTGGAAAGAATCAAAATTAATTCCTCATTTCGGCTTCATTATTGAATGGTTCTTCCAACAACTACAAGCAAGTTCTAGTTTTTTAAACTCAACTTTTAAACAATAAGGTAGTCAATCAGTATGTGTGGAATTGTCGGTATCGTTAGCCAAAATCCGGTTAATGAATCCATTTATGCAGCATTAACGTTATTACAGCATCGAGGTCAAGATGCGGCGGGGATTGTCACAATCGATGATGAAAACCGCTTTCGTTTGCGTAAGGCTAATGGTCTTGTAAGCGATGTATTCAGACAAGAACATATGTTACGTTTACAAGGTCATGCAGGCCTCGGACATGTACGTTATCCGACCGCTGGCAGTTCAAGTGTATCTGAAGCGCAGCCTTTCTATGTTAACTCACCTTATGGTTTAAGCCTTGTTCACAATGGCAACTTAACCAATTCAGACGAATTAAAAGATAAATTATTTAAAGAAGCACGTCGTCACATAAATACTAATTCGGATTCAGAACTTCTTCTCAATATTCTTGCAAATCATTTAGATAGAGTGAATAAATACCATCTCGATCCGCAAGATATTTTTAATGCAATTCGTGCGACACACAAAGATATCCGTGGTGCTTATGCATGCTTAGCGATGATTATTGGACATGGCATGGTGGCATTTCGCGATCCTTTTGGTATTCGTCCACTCGTATTAGGTAAACGAGAAGAAAACGGTTCAGTAGAATATATGTTTGCTTCTGAAAGTGTGGCATTAGACGTCGCAGGTTTTGAATTAGTGCGTGATGTTGCACCGGGTGAAGCCATTTATGTGACCTTTGATGGTCAGCTTTATGCTGAGCAGTGTGCAGAAAGTGCGGTCTTAAATCCGTGTATTTTTGAATACGTGTATTTTGCTCGTCCAGATTCGACGATAGATGGCGTGTCTGTTTATGCCGCACGCGTTCACATGGGCGAACATTTAGGTAAAAAAATTGCTAAAGAATGGGTTGAGGAAGCAGACAACATTGATGTTGTGATTCCAGTACCAGAAACCTCGACAGATATTGCTCTACAGATTGCGAAAATTTTAGGCAAACCTTATCGTCAAGGTTTTGTGAAAAACCGCTATGTTGGTCGTACATTTATCATGCCAGGTCAAGCACAACGTATCAGTTCGGTCCGTCGCAAGCTCAATACGATTAAAGCAGAATTTAAAGACAAAAATGTGTTATTAGTCGATGATTCTATTGTTCGTGGTACCACATCTGAACAAATCGTGACTATGGCTCGAGCAGCGGGGGCGAAGAAAATTTACTTTGCATCAGCAGCACCAGAAATTCGTTATCCGAATGTGTACGGTATTGATATGCCAACAAAACAAGAACTCATTGCCTATGGGCGTAATGTTGATGAAATTGCGAAATTGATTGGCGTAGATAAATTGGTCTTCCAAGATCTTGAAGCGCTGACAGAATCAGTATGCCAAGAAAACCCAGCCATTCAAGGCTTTGATTGTTCAGTCTTTACTGGTGAATATATTACGGGTGATATCACACCAGAATACCTTGATAGCATCGCTTCTCAACGTAGTGATTCGGCAAAGAAAAAACGGGAAAAAGATGCAAGCAACCTTGAAATCCATAATGAAGGTTAAGCACATTTAAGATCGTAAAAAGCACTAATTCAATGAGAATTTAGTGCTTTTTCTTTTTGATTAAATAAAAAGAAAAATGACCGCACTTGATGTATTCAAAGTGCGCTCATTTTTATATGTGTTTTAGTCTTTATAAAGATCGTTATAAAGCGTACTTTCAAATTGCACAAGTGGCGCGCGTTTCGTTTTACTTTCTAAATCACCGGTCGAGTAACCATTGATAAATTGAACGAAAGCCACTTTTTCACCTCTAGCATTGGTCATAAAACCGGCAAGGTTATAAACACCTTTTAATGAGCCCGTTTTAGCGATAACGTTTTTCACCAGTGGTGGATTAATTAAGCTACCACGACCACTGATTGTGCCGTCCACACCTGCAATTGGAAAGGTTTCCATTAAGTGTAATTTATCTTCATTTTTGGCAATGTATTCCAAAACAGAAAGCATGGTTTTCGGTGCAACCAAATTATGACGAGAAAGCCCCGAACCATCGGCTAAAATGCTGTTACCAAATTTAATGCCTTGTTTTTGCAATACGGATTTCACTGCTAATGTGCCTAATTGGAATGAAGCAGGGCGTTTATAGTAGTTGTAGGCTACCGCTCTAAATAAGGCATCGGCAATTTGGTTATCCGATTTTTTCATCATTTTTTTCAATAGCTCAGGCAACGGTTTAGATAAATGCTGGGCGAGTTTTTGGCCTTGCTGTGGTTTTTGAGGTTGTTTTACCTGACCGGTAAATTCAATACCAAGACGTTTTAATTGACGTTGAATAATGGCAGCAGCGTAGGCATCAGGATCTTGCACAGCGAAGCTGAGCCCAAATGGTTTACTTTGGCGTGCAATACAGCCTTTTACTTGATAGCGATTATTGTCGTGAACAACAACATCTAACTGGCAATACCCCGCTTCTTGCTGATCCACAATATAAACCTGTCCGAAAACTTGAATAGGGAATTGAGCAGGAACGTTAATTTTGACAGTTTCACCTACAGGTTGATTTGCATCTAGCTCAGCATAGAAACAGTTATTATCGATATTTGCTGCTGCAGGAGGGGAGTTAAAGCACATCGTAAGATCGTTCCAAATCCAACCTAACCCACGATCATGGCTAGCAAATACAGAGGTATCTAAAATAAGATCACCATTGATTTTCTGAATGCCTTGGTTTTTTAAATTAGCTAATAGGCTATAAAGTTGTCCGCTGGTGAGATCGGGATCACCAGTAAATTGCACAACAAGATCGCCTTCCAAAACATTATTCTGAATTTTTCCGTTACTTAAAAGTGAGGTTTCAAATTGAAAGGCATCACCTAATACTAATTTAGCCGCGACAGCTGTGAAAACTTTTTGCGTACTGGCTGGCAACATAAAGGTTGAGCCATTGTAATCCGCGATAATTTGATCTTTATTGAGGTTTTTGGCAATGATACTGGCAGAAGCACCTTCAGGTAGGTATTGGGTAATAGAAGCCACATTAACTTCAGCCATAGAGGAAAAAGAAAAGCCGAGTGTGATAAGTGCCGCTTTAAGTGCGGTCGAAATAGAAGATTTTTTAGTCATTTTTAGTTCTGTTATGGTTGCTATTTTTCTCAAGACGAATAATAATAAGCTCCGAACTCAAGAGAGTAAATCATTTTTTATTTTTCATTGACTGCGGCAAGGTTGCAAGACGTTGTCGTGGTTTTGTTTTTACCAAATTTCAAGGAAAAAGAATGAAACAAATTCCAATGACCGTGCGCGGTGCGGAGCTATTACGTCAAGAATTAGATTTCTTAAAGAATGAGCGTCGCCCTGAAATTATCAAGGCGATTGCTGAAGCACGTGAGCATGGTGACTTAAAAGAAAATGCAGAATATCACGCGGCGCGTGAACAACAAGGTTTTTGCGAAGGGCGTATTCAAGAAATTGAAAGCAAACTTGCAAATTGTCAGGTTATCGATGTCACTAAATTACCAAATAACGGAAAAGTTATTTTTGGTGCGACAGTTGTATTAGTGAATACCGATACTGATGAAGAAGTCACTTATCAAATTGTGGGCGATGATGAGGCAGATATTAAATCAGGTTTGATTTCTGTGAATTCACCGATTGCTCGTGGCTTGGTAGGGAAAGAGTTGGATGATACCGTAAATATTACCACACCAGGTGGAACGGTTGAGTTCGAGATTATTGAAGTAAATTACATCTAAAAAAAACATCCCCTCAAATTGAGGGGATAACAATTATTTACGAGGCAGCTGGATTTTACCTTCCTCGCTTGGTCGATAAAGCACCAAAATATGTCCGATGGTTTGAACATTAGATGATTTGGTTTCACGAACAATCGCATCAATAATTAATTGTTTGGTTTCGCGATCTGCGCCAGCAATTTTTACTTTGATTAGTTCGTGATGATTTAACGCATTATCGATTTCGGCTAATACACCTTCGGTTAAGCCGTTACCGCCAAGCATGACGACAGGGCTAAGGTGATGAGCGAGTCCTTTTAAAAATTGTTTTTGTTTTGTTGATAATATTGTCATAAGGAATCCTTTAAATAGATGAATATGAGTCAAAAAAAGACCGAAAAGAGCGGTCAGAAAAAACGTGGTTTTTCAGCACTTTTTGGTAAGTCTAGCCTTGAATTTGGCAGATTGTACCCAAATATAGACGAAACTACTACAAAAAATAGTACAAAAGAAAGAGATTATGGGAAAGAAAAAACGTTCGGCGAGTTCTTCTCGTTGGCTAAACGAACATTTTAAAGATCCGTTTGTTCAGAAAGCACATAAACAAAAATTACGCTCACGTGCTTACTTTAAGTTAGATGAAATTCAACAAACGGATAAATTGTTTAAACCGGGAATGACTGTGGTGGATCTCGGTGCCGCACCAGGTGGTTGGTCACAGTATGTTGTGAGCCAAATTGGTGGAAAAGGCAGAGTGATTGCTTGTGATATTTTGGATATGAACCCAATTGTCGGCGTGGATTTCTTGCAAGGCGATTTTCGTGACGAAAATGTGCTGAATGCATTATTAGAACGAGTTGGTGAAGCAAAAGTTGATGTAGTGATGTCTGATATGGCGCCAAATTTTAGCGGCATGCCATCTGTTGATATTCCTCGTGCAATGTATTTAGTTGAACTGGCTTTAGATATGTGTAAGCAAGTTTTGGCGAAAAAAGGCAGTTTTGTGGTCAAAGTATTCCAAGGAGAAGGTTTTGACGAGTATCTGCGCGAAATTCGTTCACTCTTTAGTGTCGTAAAAGTGCGTAAGCCCGAAGCCTCTCGTGGGCGTTCTCGCGAAGTTTATATTGTAGCAAGCGGTTATAAAGGCGAATAGATAATTGCTTTGATAGCTTTTCATTGTGTCGGGGATGAGATAGTATCTCGTTTAATTTTAATTAACTTAAGAAAGGCAGGTTAAACCTTGAACGATATGGTTAAAAATCTAGTTCTATGGGTTGTGGTAGCAATTGTCATGATGACAGCTTACCAAAGTTTTAATTCCAATGGCGTGAGTGACTCAACAGATTACACAACCTTTGTGTATGATGTGAGTAATAGTCAAGTGAAAGAAGCGCGTTTTGATGCGAATGAAATCACCGTGACCAAAAATGATGGTTCTAAATATATGACCGTCATGCCACCGTTGGAAGATAAAAAGCTCTTAGATGACTTACTAAATAAAAAAGTTAAAATCGAAGGTACGCCTTTTGAAAAACGCAGTTTATTATCACAAATTTTAATTTCGTGGTTCCCAATGCTATTCCTTGTAGGGGTATGGATTTTCTTCATGCGTCAAATGCAAGGTGGCGGTGGCAAGGCCATGAGTTTTGGTAAAAGCCGCGCTAAAATGCTGAACCAAGATCAAATCAAAGTGACTTTTGCGGATGTTGCAGGTTGCGATGAAGCAAAAGAAGAAGTCGGTGAAGTAGTTGATTTCTTGCGTGAACCGAAAAAATTCCAAAACCTTGGTGGTAAAATTCCAAAAGGGATTTTAATGGTAGGTCCTCCAGGTACAGGTAAAACCTTATTAGCAAAAGCTATTGCGGGTGAAGCAAAAGTGCCTTTCTTTACCATTTCAGGTTCTGACTTTGTAGAGATGTTTGTGGGTGTTGGTGCTTCTCGTGTACGTGATATGTTCGAGCAAGCGAAGAAAAATGCACCATGCTTAATCTTTATTGATGAAATTGATGCAGTAGGTCGCCAACGTGGTGCTGGTTTAGGTGGTGGACACGATGAGCGTGAACAAACCCTTAACCAAATGCTAGTTGAAATGGATGGTTTTGGTGGTAATGAAGGCGTAATCGTTATTGCAGCAACGAACCGTCCAGATGTACTTGACCCTGCATTAACGCGTCCAGGCCGTTTTGACCGTCAAGTCGTTGTGGGTTTACCGGATGTGAAAGGTCGTGAGCAAATTTTAAAAGTTCACATGCGTAAAGTACCTGTCGCTGATGATGTAGATGCAATGACACTGGCTCGTGGTACACCTGGTTATTCAGGTGCTGATTTAGCGAACTTGGTTAATGAAGCGGCATTATTTGCTGCACGTAGCAATAAACGTACTGTATCGATGCTTGAGTTTGAAAAAGCAAAAGATAAGATCAACATGGGACCAGAACGCCGTACCATGATCATGACGGATAAACAAAAAGAATCGACAGCGTACCATGAAGCAGGTCACGCGATTGTGGGTTACTTAGTGCCTGAACATGATCCGGTACATAAAGTGACGATTATTCCTCGTGGCCGTGCATTAGGTGTAACTTTCTTCTTACCTGAAGGCGATCAAATTAGTATCAGCCAAAAACAATTAGAAAGTAAACTTTCCACACTATATGCAGGACGCTTAGCTGAAGATTTGATTTACGGTGAAGAAAATATTTCTACCGGTGCATCTAACGATATTAAAGTGGCAACCAATATTGCTCGTAATATGGTGACCCAATGGGGCTTCTCAGATAAACTCGGTCCGATTCTTTATACTGAAGATGAAGGCGAAGTATTCCTAGGTCGCTCAATGGCGAAAGCAAAACATATGTCTGACGAAACAGCACATGCAATTGATGAAGAAGTTCGTGCGATCGTAAATCGTAACTATGCGAGAGCAAGACAGATTTTGATCGACAATATGGATATTCTTCACGCCATGAAAGATGCGTTAGTGAAATATGAAACCATTGAAGAAGAACAAATCAAACAGCTAATGAATCGTGAACCTGTTACACCACCATCTGGTTGGGAAGATAACAAAGACACAAGCTCAAAAGCTAAGCCGCAAGAAGAAACCACTGAAAGTGCGGTTAATCATTCAGAAGATTCTGAAGAGTAAGAATAAAGCCTTCCTAATTTGGAAGGCTTTTTTATTTATAATGTCATTCTTTTCATCACTATATTCCGTTATAATCTAGTCTTTGAAATTTGATTTAAAAATTGACCGCACTTTATGAAACTTTATGCTAATAACAAATGTCTAGATTTATCATTCCCTCAAATTATGGGAATTTTGAATTTCACGCCCGATTCATTTTCAGATAGCGGACAGTTTTTTAGTCTAGACAAAGCATTATTTCAAGTTGAAAAAATGCTGAAAGACGGTGCAACAATTATTGATATCGGGGGGGAATCAACTCGTCCGATGGCAGAGGAAGTGTCTGAAACTGAAGAATTGCAACGTGTGATACCTTTGGTTGAAGCCGTGCAAAAACGTTTTGAATGTTGGATTTCAGTGGATACCTCTAAAGCAATTGTGATGCAAGAAGCGGCTAAGGTCGGCATGGATTTAATCAATGATATTCGTGCTCTACGTGAACCTGGTGCACTAGAAATAGCAGGAAAGTTGAATTTACCCACTTGTATTATGCACATGCAAGGACAACCTCGTACAATGCAAACTAATCCACATTACGATGATGTGGTTCAAGATGTTTATCAGTTTTTAACTGATAGAACTCAAGCTTGTTTAGCAGCGGGAATAGCCAAAGAAAATATTATTTGGGATATGGGGTTTGGTTTTGGTAAAACAGTACAGCATAACTACAAGCTTTTACAACAGTTGGCTCAATTCTGTGAAAGCGGATATCCTGTTTTAGCAGGGCTTTCACGCAAATCGATGATTGGTGCTGTATTGGATAAGCCCGTGACTGAACGTGTTGTAGGAAGTGTAGCTGGGGCATTAATTGCTGCTCAAAATGGTGCGACTATTTTGCGTGTACATGATGTAGCTGCAACAGCAGATGCTTTAAAAGTATGGCAAGCAACGCAACAAGCGTAAAAACTAACAGATTTTATATGTTGTAGAACTAATGATTTCTGCAACATCATTATTCAAATTTAATAAGGAATAAACATGGCAAATCGTAAATATTTTGGTACTGATGGTGTACGTGGCAAAGTAGGTACATATCCAATCACGCCAGATTTCGCATTGAAATTAGGTTGGGCTGCGGGTAAGGTTTTAGCCTCTCAAGGTTCTCGCACGGTATTAATCGGGAAAGATACCCGTATTTCAGGTTATATGTTGGAATCTGCACTTGAAGCAGGTTTAGCTGCGGCAGGATTAACTGCTGCATTTACCGGTCCAATGCCAACACCTGCCGTGGCGTATTTAACCCGCACTTTCCGTTTAGAAGCGGGTATTGTCATTTCGGCATCACATAACCCTTATTATGATAACGGGATTAAATTCTTTTCTTCACAAGGCACAAAATTACCAGATGATATTGAAGAAGCGATTGAAGCCATGCTTGATCAGCCAATGGATTGTGTGGAGTCTGCTGATTTAGGTAAAGCAAGCCGTATCAGTGATGCCGCAGGACGTTATATTGAATTTTGTAAAAGCACTTTCCCTGCTCATTTAGGTTTAGATGGTTATAAAATCGTGGTGGATTGCGCAAATGGTGCGACCTATCATATTGCGCCAAATGTATTACGTGAATTAGGCGCGGAAGTGATTGAAATTGGTACTGATCCAAACGGAATCAATATCAATGAAAAATGTGGTGCAACCGATGTAAAAGCGTTACAGGAAAAAGTGCTTGAAACTAAAGCGGATGTTGGTCTCGCTTATGATGGTGATGGTGACCGCATTATGATGGTGGATCACTTAGGTAATAAAGTAGATGGTGACCAAATCCTTTTCATTATTGCTCGTGAAGCTTTACGTTCAGGTCAGCTAAAAGGTGGCGTAGTGGGCACATTAATGAGTAATATGAGCTTAGAGATTGCGTTAAAAATGTTAGGTGTACCTTTTGTGCGTGCCAACGTTGGCGACCGTTATGTGCTAGAAAAAATGGTAGAACATAACTGGACATTAGGCGGAGAAAACTCAGGTCATATTATCATTGCTGATAAAAACACAACAGGTGATGGTATTATTGCATCATTAGCGGTATTAAGCGCAATGGTTCAACATCGTTTATCATTAAACGAGCTTGCAAGTGCGGTGAAGTTGTTCCCTCAAGTGCTGATTAATGTTCGTTTTGCGGGCGGTGCAAATCCATTAGAAAGCGAAGCGGTAAAAGCGGTAGCCGCTGATGTGGAAAAACGCTTAGAAGGTAAAGGTCGAATTTTACTGCGTAAGTCAGGTACTGAACCACTTATTCGCGTAATGGTGGAATGTGAAGACGGCACACTTGCAAAACAATGTGCAGAAGAAATTGCAGAAACAGTTAAAGCGAATTAATTGAATGGGGGGCTTGCCCCCATTTTTGATCATAAAATTTATCTTTTATTATTTTTAGGAAAGCAAAGAGATGAAAGTTTTTATTATGCGACATGGGGAAGCTGAAGTTGTCGCTTCATCAGATGAGGCGCGGCATTTAACCGAGTATGGACGCAAACAATCAATATCACAAGGTCAATGGTTTAAAGAGCATCTAAATTCAACCGCACTTTCAGTTCAGAAAGTGATTGTCAGTCCTTATGTTCGTGCTCAAGAAACGTTTGAACTCGTCAATTCAGCGTTAGACAATATTCTTAATGATGTTGAAACTTGGAGTGGGATTACACCTTATGGGAATGCGACGCTGGTAGCAGATTATTTATCTGTTTTGCAGGAACAAGGTGTTGAAAGTGTTCTGCTTGTTTCTCATTTACCTTTAGTAGGAAGTATTGTTTCAGAGCTTTATGGCAAGCGAAATCCAATCAGTTTTTATCCCTCAACGATTGTTCAAATTGACTGGAATGGTGAAAAAGGCACCATTGAAACTTTCCATTATCCAAAATAGAATGGCTAAAATACGAAAAACAAAGTTTATATGATTTACTTTTTAAAAGCAGTCAAAAATAAACAACACCTAAAAATGTGTATTTTTAGGTGTTTTTTTAAATTTTTTTTGATAGACTGAAAATGAGCTATAAATAAATAGCTTAAATTAAGCCATCATAATGACACAAGGAGAGTAGCTATGAACAATAAAATCGAAGATAAAGCAACTGAAGTAAAAGATACGACAGTGAATGCTGCAACACAAGTTAAAGATGCATTAGTTGCAGCGGCTAACTATATTAAAGATGCTGTGACACATAAAGCGTCTGAGGCAAAAGAAGTGGTTGAAGACAAAGCTACTGAAGTGAAAGATGTAACTGAAGATAAAGTATCTGAAGTAAGAAAAGCAGTTTCTGAAGCAAAAGAAGCAATCGATGATAAAGCTACTGAAATGAAAAAAGCAATCGATGACAAATTTTCTGAAGTAAAAAGAGCCGTCGAAGATAAAGCATCAGAAGTGAAAAAAGCAGTTTCAGAAGCTACAGATGAAGCGGCAGATAAAGCAGCAGAGCTAAAAGATGCAGCTGAAGACAAAGTTGCTGAAATGAAAGATGCGGCTGAAGACAAAGTATCAGAAGCAAAAGGAGCAGTTTCTGAAGTAAAAGATACACTTGTAGACAAAGTAGTTAAATTAAAAGATACAGTTGTAGATAAAGTTGCAGAAGTAAAAAATGCAGTTTTTGAAGCAAAAGATGAAGCAGCAGATAAAGCAGCTGAGTTAAAAGATGAAGCTGAAGATAAAGCATCAGAAGTAAAAAAAGCAGTTTCAGAAGCAAAAGATGAAGCAGCAGATAAAGCATCAGAAGTGAAAAAAGCAGTTTCAGAAGCAAAAGATGAAGTGGCAGATAAAGCAGCTGAGCTAAAAGATGAAGCTGAAGATAAAGCGTCAGAAGCAAAAGATACGGTCTTAGGCAAAGTAGCTAAATTAAAAGATGCTGTTGTAGATAAAGTTGCTGAAGTAAAACATGCAGTTTTTGAAGCAAAAGATGAAGCAGCAGATAAAGCAGCTGAGTTAAAAGATGAAGCTGAAGATAAAGCATCAGAAGTAAAAAAAGCAGTTTCAAAAGCAAAAGATGAAGTGGCAGATAAAGCAGCTGAGCTAAAAGATGCAGCTGAAGATAAAGTTGCTGAAGTAAAAGATTCGCTTTCAGAGGCAAAAGATGTAATGTCTTCTAAAGTTGAAGCTGCAAAAGATGCAACAGTAAGCGCGGCAGTACAAGTTAAAGATGCTTTGGTTGCAGCAGCTAACTATGTTAAACATGTTGCGGAAAATAAAATGACTGAAGCAAAAGATGCTGTGTGCTCTAAAGCAGAGGAAGTAAAAAATGTAGATTCTGAAACAAAAGATCAATCTGCAGCCGTAAAAAAGTAACTGAAAAGTAAAAGCAATGGTTAAGGATTATTCAAATTAACTGAGTTGGGGTTGTTCAAAAAAAACACAAAAAAAGTAATTTTTTATCTTTACAAAAAATAAAATTTTTATAATGAACTTTTTTACAAGTCTTTTAAATTCATAGGGTTATAGTTGTTTTAGAAAGGTGTTATAAAAAAACTATATCTTTAGAAATGTAAATTTTTTTGGAAGATGTTTTATTTTAAGTTTTTTTACGTAAACTAGATCACACAAAGCAAATAGCTTTGGATTAATTCTTAATTATAAAATGGAGAATGACAATGAAAAAATCAGTATTAGCCGTATTAGTATTAGGTGCATCTTTAGCCGTAACTGGTTGTTTCGATAAACAAGAAACAGCTCAAAAAGTTGAAGCAGCAAAAGATGCAACAGCAAATGCAGCAACACAAGTTAAAGATGCAGCAAAAGAAGTTGCAACTGATGTTAAAGATGCAGCAAAAGAAGTTGCAACTGATGTTAAAAATGCGGCAATTGATGCAAAAGATTCAGCTGCAAATAAAATGGCTGAAACAAAGGAAGCTGTAGCTGATAAAACTTCTGAAATGAAAGATGCTGCTGCAAATAAAATGGCAGAGGCAAAAGATGCAATGTCTTCTAAAATGGAAGAAGTAAAAAATGCAGCTTCTGAAGCAAAAGATGCAGCAGCAGATAAAGCAGTTGAAATGAAAGATGCAGCAGCAGATAAAATGGCTGAAGCAAAAGAAGCAATGTCTTCTAAAATGGAAGCAGCAAAAAACTCAGTTTCAGAAACAAAAGATGCTGTAGTAGATAAAGCAGCTGAAATGAAAGATGCCGCAGCTAATAAAGCGGCTGAAGCAAAAGAGGCTACATCTGACAAAGCAGCTGAAGTGAAAGATGCTGTGACTAAATAATTAAACTTTTGTAAAATGAAAACCTATCAGAGATTATCTGGTAGGTTTTTTCTTTTGGAGTAATAAAATGTTATGTGCAATTTATAAAAGTTTACGTAAGCCAGGCTGCTACCTCTATATTTCGAAACGAGATGATTTTTCAGCTGTACCAGAGGTATTAATGCAAAGTTTTGGCAAGCCTCATTTTCTTATGCCATTTAATTTGAAGGGAAGCAAACCACTTGTTCATGCAGATAAAAATGAGGTAATGGAAAAAATTACTCAGCAAGGATTTTATCTCCAAATGCCAAAACAAGATGATGGCTTGTTTAATAGTTTGAGTGAGATCAAATAAGCCTTTTATTTTTTTCCTAAAAATCTTTAAATCTTGAGTTATCTCAATATTTTCTTCAAAAAACTCCTTTAGAATTGACTGCACTTTTAAAAGGAGAATAAAAATGAGTAGTTTCTTTGTGGCAGGTACAGATACTGACGTGGGTAAGACCACCGCCTGTCGTGCCATTATTCAGGCATTACAAGCAAAGGGCGTACGAATTGTGGGTTATAAGCCGATTGCTTATAGCTGTGAAGCTGGTATCTATCCTATAGAAAATCAAGCTGATGAATCTGAAACAGATTATGATGCTGAAAATAATTCAGATGTGTTGGCTTTAATGGATGCAACAAATGAGCCTGTATCCTATCAGGAAGTGAATAGTTATACTTTTGCACATCCTATGCCGATGCTGACTCGCGATAAATCACGCATTAAATTAAGCAAGATTGATCAGACTTTAACGACATTAGTGAAAAAATATCAATCTGTTGTCGTGGAAGGCTCATTTGGCTTACTCACCCCCATGGCGGAAGGTAAAAGCTTTGCTGATTGGGTTGTTGAGCATAAAATGCCTATTGTATTGGTTGTTGGTATTAAGGAAGGCTGTATCAACCATGCACTACTTACCGCTCAAGTAATTAAACAACTTGGCGTGCCTTTACTGGGGTGGATTGCAAATCGAATTAATCCTTGCTTAGGCCACTACAAAGAAGTTATAGAGATTTTAGAAGCTCAGATTGATGCGCCATTGTTAGGAAAAATCCCTTACATTCATAGACCAGAATCCCAAGAGTTAGGGCATTATTTAACGAATATTGATCGCTTAATGTATATGCAGACAGAATTAGTTAAATAGTCACTTTAAATAAAAAGTAAAAGTGCGGTTGTATCCAACCACTAAATATGAGAAACATAAAAACAAATAGGGATTGGGCGGGAATTTTCGGGATTAAGCGGGATGAATATAGATAAAACGGGGCTTGGCGGTGTGCCAGCCCCTTTTTTATTAGCTAAAAAATAGAAATAATGAAATGAGAAAATTTTTCTAAATATTGGCAGTTTAACCGCTAAAAATGGGAAACATTAAACGCGGTTTAAATGCCTTTAAATTTAGGTTTAAATCTTTAAATTAAGTCGTGGCCTATAAAAACAACCTGGCCCAGCACTTCAAAGTTTAAATTATCTTCAAACATCAACTCTATCGGGGCGTAGATTTCTTTATTATCGCTAATCAAGCGAATGCCGCCAGGAATACCCTGGACGCGCTTAACCCAAAGCTGATCGCCTGAACGGATAACATATATCTGCCCATCACGCGGCGTGGTTACGGCTCGGTTGATTAATAACATATCGCCGTGGTGGATTGTTGGGGTCATGCTATCGCCGGAGGTTAGAATAAATGCCAGCTTATTCTTTTGAAGGCCGCGTTGCTGCAACCAGCGCGCGCTTAGCCCAACAAAATCATCCGGTTCATACACGTCATCATTAAACGCCCCAAAGCCGGCAGAAGCGAACGTCTTATAAAAAGGCACGCTAACAAGCTCAGTGGCTTTATTTAAGGCTTCTTTTATATAACGCCCCGCCGTTTCTGCAATATCCGGAACGTGCATGCGCGTTTCAGCGGGATAAAAGCCTAGCTCTTTTTGTACTTCTGGAGGAAGTGACGAATAGTGATATTCATAAGCCACTCCTTTCTTTCCTTGAACTTGTTTCTTTTTCCAGTTTTCTTTAGTTGCGCGTCTGGTGATGTTAGTAGCCTTGCCTGGCAAATTCCCTATCCCTTCTAACTCAAAAGCTGTAAACCATTCTTGTTTAGGTTGTGAATTCATATGATACCTTTTAAATTCATCTTGAATTCAAAAAGAGTTTCTTTAAAACTAATTTAAAATCAAGAGCATAGAAAAATAGAGTAAAAATTTGTGAATTCTTTTGAATTCCTTAGTTGATTTCACAAAGAATTCACTATATTATTCAAATCATAGTTAGCGAACTACATCAAAATGTACTTCGTGAGCTAGTGTTAAAACTAACCAAGGATCTCACAAAATGGCAGGAAAAAAAAGAATTATTGACATGCATCGCGCAGATATTCGAGCGGAGTTAGAGAAAAAAGGAACATCATTAGCTCAGCTTGGAATTGAGAACGGGTTATCAAGAACAACGGTTCGTAATGCCTTGGATAAACCATATCCAAAAGGAGAATGGATAATTGCAAATGCATTAGGGCTTAAACCTTCAGATATTTGGCCTAGCCGCTATCGCGAGTAAGGTTTGGAGGCATTATGAAAGAATGGTTTAACTCTAAAGAACTTGCTGGTGTTGGCGGGTTGCCAAGTAGCCCAAGTAATGTAACTCGAAAAGCCAAAAGCCTATCTTGGGAATTTAGACAGGTGGAAGGGGCGAAAGGGGTTAGTTATGAATTCTCTTTTAATTCATTACCGGAAGAAGTCCAAGCAGAACTCTTATTAAAACAAAGCCAGACAGTAGAAATTCCAAAAAAACAAAAAGAACTCAACTACCTACCGGAAGTTATTTGGAAGCCTTATGAAAAAGCGACCGATAAACAAAAGGAAGAAGCAAAAGCGAAACTCGCCCCGCTGCACAAGCTAGACGATTTAGTGAGAAACAACGTGGCATTAATGATGGCGCTTGATGCGGTTTCTACCGAGTATGAAATCGCAAAAGGGTCGCTCAAACGTTGGTATTACAAAGTGCGGTCTTTTGAACGCCCGGATTGGTTACCTTTATTGTTGGATAAACACAGCAACAAAAAAGCTGGCAAAGAAGCAGACTTCACAGAAGAAGCCTGGGAGGCATTTAAGGCCGACTATTTTAGACCTGAATGCCCGCAATTTGGCAGTTGTTACGAGCGTTTAAAACGCGCTGCACGAGAAAACGGCTGGTCAATTCCGTCAGCGAGCAGCATTAAGCGCAAAATCGCGCGAGAAGTGCCGAAATTAGTGCAAGTGCAATTACGCGAAGGTGACCATGCAGTCATGCAATATTATCCATCAATGCGCCGCACAGTGGCCGAAATTGAAGCCCTTGAGTGGATTAACGGCGACGGTTATCAACACAACGTATTTGTGCGTTGGCATAACGGCGAAATTGTCCGCCCTAAAACCTGGATTTGGCAAGACATTCGCACCCGCAAAATTCTCGCCTACCGCGTAGATTTAAGCGAAAACAGCGACACCATCCGATTAAGTTTGATGGATCTGATTTGGAAATACGGCATCCCGAAAAAATGCACCATTGATAACACCCGCGCAGCGGCAAATAAATGGATGACAGGGGGCGTTAAGAACCGCTACCGCTTCAAAGTAAAAGAAGATGATGTGACCGGGATTATCCCGATGCTTGGCATCGAATTGTTGTGGACATCGGTGCAATTTGGCAAAGGTCACGGGCAAGCAAAACCAATCGAACGTGCGTTTTCACACGGTGGTTTAGGCGAGTTAGTTGATAAACACCCAAGCCTGGCTGGCTTTTACGCCGGGGAAAATGTTTACAGCAAACCTGACAACTATAACGGCGGCAAAGACGGCGTAGATTACGACACATTTATTTTAGCCATAGAAGATGGCATCCGCACTTTCAACGAACGCGAAGGCAGACAAACCGAAATATGCCAAGGTATTTACAGTTTCAGCCAAGTGTTTGAGCGCGATTACGCCAAGGCGCAAATTCGCAAGGCAAGCGCAGAACAAATGCGGTTTTTAATGTTGATGAGCGAGGCCGTTACATTGAGAAAAGACGGCACATTTGAGTTAGAAGCTGGTGGCAAGGTCAATAATCGCAAAAACCGCTATTTAGCGAGCGAGCTTATTGCCACAGCGCACCGCAAGGTGGTGGTGAAATTCGACCCGCAAGACTTGCACAACAAAGTGTGGGTTTACGGTTTGGATGGTGTGTTCTTAGCCGAGGCGAAATGTACAGATGCAGTGGCATTTGGTGATAAAGCGAAAGGCCGCGAACACGATAAAGCACGCAAACAAATGGTGAAAGCGGTGAAAGCACAAGCGAAAGCCACACTCACTATGAATGCACAAGAAGCTGCGCGTTATCAGCCTCAATTCGAGGAAGAAGAACCGCTAGAACCGAAAATCATCGAGCTATTCCGACAAGAAGGTAACGCAGTGCGCAAACACGAAGCGGTATTAGATGACGATGAAGATACCAACGATTTTGAACAAGGCTGGCGCAAAGGATTAGCCATGCTGAAAGAAGAAAAAGGGCTTTAAGCCGCATTTAAGGAGCGTTAAACATGACTTTAATTGAACAAATCAAACAACTTTTAGACAACCAAGTCCACACGCAGCGCGAAATTGCCGCGCAAGCTGGGATTTCAGCCGGTGCTTTGAGTGCATATTTAAAAGGCACTTATACCGGGAACGTGGAAAACGTAGAAGTTGCATTAAAAAACTGGCTTTCAACCCGCGAGAAAAAAGAAAAAGTGTTTGTAGAAGCACCGCACTTTATCGAAATTCCGACCGCCAAGAAAGTTTTTTCAGCGTTAGATATGGCCAAGATTTTGCCAACCATGGTGACCGTTTACGGCGCGAGCGGTGTAGGTAAAACAAAAGCATGCCAAGAATACAAAAAAGCCAACCAAAACGTGTGGATGATTACCGCAAGCCCAGCGCGTGCAACATTAAGCAGTATTTTGTATGAGTTAGCCCTTGAGTTAGGTATTAACGATGCGCCACGCCGTAAAGACCGCCTATCACGCCTAATTACTAAAAAGCTCAAAGGCACACAGGGTTTGGTCATCATTGATGAAAGCGACCACCTTCCTTATGACGCGTTAGAAGAGATCCGAATTATCCAAGAAGAAGCTGAAGTAGGCTTTGCATTAATTGGTAACGATAAAGTTTACACCCGCATCCAAGGCGGCGTGAACCAGGCGCATGAATACGCGCGTCTTTGGTCACGAATTGGTAACAACTGCGGCGTTAAAGCTAGCACAAAAGGCGATATTAAAGCCATCGCGCAAGCCTGGGGGCTTGATATAGCCGATAAGGATTTAATGACCGTCCTTTATGACATCGGTGGCAAGGCGGGCGGCTTACGCGCTTTAACGCAATATTTACGCCTAGCCGGCATGACAGCGAAAGGACAAGGCACTGTCATCACACTAGACCTAATTTTAACCGCCCAAGCACAAATGAAAGGAGCGAACTAATGACAAGCATTACAAAAAACAACTCCTTGCGCGAGCAAACTAAACCACATCCAGTGTTTGGTGGCTGCAACAAAATTGCCCTAGGTTACTTATCACAAACGCAAAAATGCGTGTTTGAGTTAAACAAAATGGGGTTGCATGTATTAAGCATTGAGTTTGACAAAATCAAACCGCGCGTGCGCATTGAACCGAACGTATTAACGAAGAAATTTGAAAAAACAGGCCAGGCGCTTGCGTATATCCAAGGCAACGACGGCGTGCATTTTACCGAATATCAAATGATGGTCGAAGGCATCAAGGTAATTTGGCGCAGTTATTTACACTAAAAACCAGGAGGAAAAAATGGCAAAAAAACCAACCCGAATTAAAACCGACACCTTTGCAGTGCGTTATCAAACGCGCGATGAAGTGGAAGTGGCAATTAAAGAGATCGGCGATTTAAACCGCGAATTAGAACGCCTAGCGATTGAACAAAACGACCGCTTGGCCGCAATCACCGAAGAATACGCCCCGTTGATGAACGCAATCAAAGAAAAGCTCGCGCCAAAACAAGATGCGGTGCAAGCCTGGTGTGAAAGCCGCCGAGATGAATTGACATTAAACGGCAAAACCAAAACAGGCACTTTCAACACCGGTGAAGTGCAATGGCGACAACGCCCACCGTCAGTCGGTATTCGCGGCACAGAGAGCGTGATTGAAAGTTTGCACACGTTAGGCCTGGTTCGTTTTATTCGCACCAAGGAAGAAGTCAACAAAGAGGCCATGTTAAATGAGCCTGACTTAGCCGCAACAGTGGCGGGTGTAACAATTAAAACCGGTGTGGAAGATTTTGTGATCACCCCTTTTGAACAGGAGGCGAAATAATGCCGACCTGGGCATTGAACCCGGTGTCATATTTGATTATCGGGGTAATTCTAAGCCTAATCGTGGGCTTATTAGACCAGGAATAAAGCCTATTTAAACGCTCTTTAAACCCTAATTTAAGGGGCGTTCATAATAAGTTTTAACCAACCATAAAAGGAAACAAAAAATGGAAAACATCCACAAGTTTAACCGCTTCAAATATTACAGTGAAAAAGCGGCAGAAAGTGAACGCCAAGGCGACTTACAAGATGCCAAGGAACAATGGGCAATCGCAGAGTTAAATGCGAGCGGCCAAAAAAATAAAGAATGGTGCAAATGGCGTGGCGCATTTTGTGACCGAGTAATTAGAAAACCTTTCTAGGAGGAAATTATGGCGAAATATATAGCACGTTTTTACTGTTTAGTAGAAGCCGTTGTTGAAGCAGAAAGCAACGAACAAGTTTTAGATATGTGCGACCTAAATGTATGCGATGTAAATAAACTGCCACACACCATTACAGAAATTGACGATGTGGTTGAAGTGGAGGAAGTATGACTGAGCAAGAAAAAATGCGCTTAGACGAGCAATTAGAACAAGCGGCAAAACAGCTCACACACGCGCTCCGCGCGTTACGCATGGGGCAAAATCAACACGCAGCGGTTTATGTTGGCAACGTACAAAACTTGCTGCCCGGTTTAAGAATGAGATTGGTGAAAGTATGAAAGTGCTAGATGAACACATCCTTGAATATATCTGGGACGAAACATTAGACAGGATTGCGCAAGGAACTTTAGTGAATTATATCGGTGGCTTCGTTGGTACATATAGCGACGAGCATGCGGCGAAAGACGCAGAAAACTTTGCAACATTGAGTGTAAGCCAACTTATTGCAGGATCCGGATTAAGCGATAGTCAATTTAGGAAACGGGTTAAAAAACTAATGGCACAAGGCATTTTATTGCAACGCATTGGGCCAAATATCTTTGTGATTAACTCAGATGTGATTAAAGACGTAGCGGTACAAGCCGCACGATGTTGGCGTGCAATCGGTGTGCCGTATGGTATGGACGACACAGGGAAAGCCTGTAAAACCTTAACAATTAACGCTCTGCCGAGAAGCATTTTTGAGTTAAAGACAAATTGTTATCTGATTTTGAGAAGTAAATATCCGAATTATAAGTAATAAAACCCATTTACAGCCCATTTAAGCCACGTTTAAGTGGGCTGAATAATGTGTTTTAAAAAGGAATAAACAATGCATAAAACTAAACCAAAGCTGATCCAGCTAATTCATATAGCCAAGCAAAAACTGGCAATGGATGAATATAGCTACCGCGCCATGCTTGAGCGCGTTACCGGGAAAACATCATGCAAAGAAATGAGCGTGGCAGAGTTAATGAAAGTGGAAGCGGAAATGGAAGCCAAAGGATTTAAGAAAACCAGCCGCCGAAATCATTCGCCAAGCGGAAAAAGTGCGGTTGTAAAAAGCAATATTGCGTACAAAATTCGCGCCATTTGGATTGAAATGAGCAAACAAGGGCTTGTGCGAGACGGCTCAGAAAACGCGCTCAATGCGTTTGTGCGCGGCGTAGTGAACCCAATTTACGCTAAGCGTGGGATGAATATTCAAGTGCTTAACGTGGGCGCTTTACGCGATGATATGGCCAGTCTAGTGCTTGAGCGATTGAAAAAATGGCAAGCAAGAGGTGGTCTATGAAATTATGCCGCTGTCCTGTATGCCACTCCGATATTCATTTAGACCAACTTTTAGAAGATGAAGCGGGGCGCGAAATTTTAGGGCTGCTCACTGAGTTAAAATATGGCGTAGCCCGCCCTTTAGTTTAATACATTGCACTATTTCGCCCAGATAAATCAGCGCTAAGCAACTCAAGAGCGGTTAAATTAATGCGCGAAGTGCTGGATTTATTCCCGCCTTCTCAATTATTAGCCCACTGTTTGAGTGAAACGGTCAATTCAGTGCAGAAAAAGCGCCGAGAAAGCCGAAATCTCGCCCCGCTTAACAATCACCGCTACTTAATGCAAGTGATGGAAACGAACCGACCACTCTTTTCCGGTACAGGCTCGGCTGCCGTAAACAACGCGGAACGCCAACAGGCAGAGCGCGCCAATCACGGCAATGATGATATTGAAAACACCATTTTATATATTGAGCGTTTTTATCAGCTAGGCCAACCGGTGGAACACTTGCCAGGCTATGAAGTATGGAAAAAGTGGAAAGATAAACAGCAAAAATGAACTTTTTTTAACCGCCGAAAGGCGGTTTTTTTATTTATAAATCAAGTAATTATTTTCAAACAAAGACTTGACTTGCAAAAATAATCCGCACAACGCATTGTAAAATCGCTATAATTTTGAACAATAGTGATCGTCCAACCAGTAGGGGTGGCTATGTTGAATGCAAGCAATGAACAAATTGAAACGTTTAATGAGAAAGCGCCTGAAATTTTGGCGGATTTAGCAAAACATACAGAAGTAAAAATTAAAGAAAAAATCGCTGATATTGAGCCAAAACTCGCCCAGCAAATCAGCATTGAAGTGGCAAACCATATCGCACAATGCTGGGGCGGTGAGGTGATTTATATCCCGCGCAACCTTGTTTTATTACTAAACGAGCGTGACCGTAAGATTTTTAACGAATTCAACGGCACAAATCACCGTGAACTTGCGCGAAAATACAACGTATCAATGCAGTGGATTTATCAGATTGTGAAGAAAATCACAAAAGAAGAAATCGCAAGACGTCAGTTTGATATGTTTGGCAACTCATAACCGATAAAAATGACAAAAAACGTCCGAAAGGGCGTTTTTTTGTGGGCAGAATTTTTATATCATGAGATTTCAATTTAGCAATCTAAGGATTAATTTATGATTGACGAAGATATATTAAACATAGCAAGAAAAGCATGGAAAAAAAAAGACTACAATGCCGCACGGGATTTCTACCAACAAGTAGCGTATGGTTACAACTACTTTACTGAGCCGGAAAAGGAAGCATTCACAAAAGAAGTGTCGATTTTTGCCGGTGAAGACCCTATGTATCAGGAGATTTTAAAGTTAGTTATAAGTCAAATTATGTTAGAAAAGGAGCCTTTATTACAAAGTAAACTCACTAATATAGTTAAACAGGATCACGGCGAAAGAGGCGCGGAATTGTTACGTTATGTACTTTATTATGCGGATTATCGTGGAGAGGTTATAAGGAAGAAAGCTGGACGTAGCTATATTTTAGAACTTCCCAAAACGCTTTCTTTTACAGAAAACACATCAAAATCTGAACCAATTGAGGATTCAGAGAAACCATTGTCAATTATTCAAGCTCTAAAAACTGGTATTAATAAAGCTAAAAACGAACCCACTAAGCCTAGTGATATAATTGGGCTTATCATATTTCTAGCAATTATCTGGGCCGTATATAAGATTTTTTCGTAACGATTATCTTTAAATCAATTTAAAATCAATAAAAAAACATCCGTTTTAAACTCCTTTGTAGTCTTACAAAAGGAGTTTTTTTATGTCTTTATCCTTACCTATCACAAAAATTGTGATCCATTGCTCCGCTACTCGTAACGGCAAGCAACTCAGAACAGTTAATCAAACTGCCGCCCAGCGTATTAATGACTGGCACTCTCAACGCGGATTTAAACGCGACCCAATTTTAGCCAAAAAATTCAACCCGCACCTGCCTAATATTGGCTATCACTTTGTAATTGACACCGACGGCACGGTTGAAACAGGCCGAATGGTTGGCGAAATTGGCGCGCACGTGAAAGGTCATAATCAACACTCGCTAGGCATTTGTCTTGTTGGCGGTATTACCACAACTGGCAAAAACCATGGTGAATATACCGAAGAACAATGGCTCGCCTTGCACAAATTATTGCAAAAACTAGAGAGCGAACACCCCAGCGCACGCATTTGTGGACATCGTGATTTGAGTCCAGACGTTAATGGTGACGGCACAATCACCCCGAATGAGTGGATTAAAGACTGCCCATGTTTTGATGTTTGGACGTGGTTGGATAGTGAGCAAGTGATTAACGTTGACCATTTATTTCGGGGGTAAATATGGGGCTTGCAATGTTTTTATTCGGCGTGTTCGTCTTTTTAGCCGTTATTTTACTAATTATAGACCAAGAGTTTGCTGCACTTTTGTGCGCTGGCGGAGCGGTATGTTGTTTTGTCGTTATCATCACAATGATCAACATTCAGGACACCTGCCAGAGTTACGGCAAATTTAATGTGGGCGGTAATTTCTATCAATGCCAAAAAATTCAGGAGGGGAAATGAGCGCGCCAACCTATTCAGCAAAGGCTAAAAAATCATTTTCACGCGGCTGGAAATCAAGCAATAACGCGCAACGCAACCGAGTTGTAAATAAAGGTATGACCGCCGCCACCGTTTTTTATGCTCGTTGGAGACCATGATGGAGCGAGAAGTACGTGGCATCACACTGTTTTCAGTGTTATGGGAGATCATGATTTTTGGTGGCTTTATATCTGCCAATGAGCTTGCAATAAAGAACCTTGTTCAAGCCTATGAGTGGTTGTTTTACTTTTTTACAGCGATTTCGTTGTTGGCGCTTTTATGTGGTACTTCTTCTCTATACCAATATACAAGAGCCAAGTTTTATTGGGAAATGGTAACCAGCACTCTGCTGGGCTTAATGTTGGCCTATTACGGTTATTTTTTCTGCGCGAGTGTACTGACATTATGGGGGTATGTTTCAGCGCAACAAGATTATTTCAATAAGGAAACAGAAAATGGGAATGAAAGAACTGATCACCAACAATGATGGACGATTATCAACGACTGCGTTCATCCAGTTTTTTGGCGCGCTATTAATGGCCGGCGTGCTGGTCTATACCGTATGGTTGGATCGTAGTTATGTGGGCGAATTGTTTACGACATTTGCTATTTTTTGCGGCGGTGGCGCGGCAACGAAAGGCTTCGCCAATGCAATGCAAAGCCGCAATGGGCAAGGAGGTAACGGTGATTAATCTTTACATTGTAGGGGCGGCTTTCGCCGTTTTGGCTGGTGTGTTTATCCATGGTCGCGTGCAAGCGGCCAAAATTCGCAAGCAACAAGAAGAGATCGAATTCGTAAAACGTGAAGCGGCCGCAGTCGCACAGGAGTTAGAAAATGCAAACACTGCAAAAAACATTACTGAAACTAACCGCACTTTGTCTAGCAAGTCTGTTGATGAGCAGCTGCAGTCAAAAGGTTATTTCCGTGAAGACTAGCGGATGTTCAGCATTCGGTCTTATTTATCCAAGCCGTAAAGATACAGAAGAAACCAAACGGCAGGTGCTTAATCATAACTTGACTTATGAAAAGATCTGCCAAAAGAAGGAACCTAAATAATGCTAGAAACACTGGAGTTTATCCAACGTCATTGGGCAATCGTTGTGGCGATTGGCGGGGCTGTGTGGACTTATTTTTGGTTGACCATGGACAGCAAATACGCGCGCAAAACCGATGTGTCAGACTTGCGCAAGGCGATTGAAAACAACGAAAAAAGCCTATCGGAAGTGAAAGGCGAATTAAGACATCTGCCAACTTCAAAAGAAGTGGCCGATTTGCGTTTATTAATGACGGAAATGAAAGGCAAAACCGACGTATTAAATACCAACATTGGCAGCCTTAACCATCAAGTGAAGTTGTTAATTGAAAAAGAGGTAAATAAAGAATGATGCGCCAAGATATTTTCACCAAAGATCAAAGATTGGTTATTCTGCGCTCGCTTGAAGAGTGTGGTTATGATGCCAATGAAAGCATTTTAAATGATTGCTTAGATATGTATGGCCACGATATTAGCCGAGACTTAGTGCGAAACCACCTGTTATGGCTTGAAGAGCAAGGCTTAATTACGCTGGCTCGTTTAAACAATAACGGCAAAGATTTCTTCGTGGCTACTATTACGCAGCGTGGGCTGGATGTGGCACAAGGTCGCGCTTTTGTGGACGGCGTAAAAAAGCCAAGTCCAAAGATTTAAACCCAATTTAAAGGAGGTTTAAATGACCGATAAAAATACACGCGGCCGTGCAAGCAAAGTGGACTTGCTTCCACCTAATATCAAAACCCAACTGGCAATGATGTTGCGGGACAAACACCTTTCACAAGCGCAAATCCTTGAAGAAATCAACGACCTGATCCGTGATTGCGGGTTAGATGACAGCTATCAATTAAGCCGCACAGGCCTCAACCGTTACGCCAGCCGCATGGAACAAATGGCGAGCAAAATTCGCAATGCGCGTGAAGTCGCCGAAATTTGGACGAAACAATTCGGTGAAGCACCGCAGAGTGATATTGGCAAGCTATTGATGGAAATTGTTAAGAACCTGGCGTTTGAAACGTCCATCGGTATGAGTGAAAACGGCCAGGCAGAACCAAAAGACCTTGCGTTATTATCGTCCGCCATTCAACGCTTAGAACAGGCTGAAAGTTTAAGTTTTAAACGTGAGCAAGCAATACGCCAGGAAACTATTAAGCGTGCTGCAGAAGCCGTAGAAGAAGTTGGGAAAGAACAAGGCGTGAGTCTTGAAGATGTGCAAAAAATGGTAAAAGCAGTTTATGGCATCGAATAAAACCGTTCTCTATAACTATCAGAAAAACTGGCTAAATGATAAAAGCCGGTTCAAGGTGGCTATGTTTGCTCGTCAGACGGGTAAAACATTTACGACCACATTTGAAATTGTGATGGATTGTTTAGCGGCAGAAGCCAAGGGTGAACGCACGCGCTGGGTGATCTTATCTCGCGGGGAACGGCAGGCAAAAGAAGCAATGAACGAGGGGGTAAAACGCCACCTTGAAGCATTAGGCATGGTTTGTGAAGTATTAGAAGTGCCGTTTAATTCAACAATCAACGCACTCGAAGTTGTTTTCCCAGGCGGCTCAAAAATCACCGCACTTCCAGCCAACCCCGATACAGCACGTGGTTTCTCAGCGAATGTATTCCTAGATGAGTTTGCTTTCCATGCGGATAGCCGCGAGATTTGGAAAGCCTTATTCCCGGTAATCTCTGCCGGTTGGAAATTGCGCGTGGTATCAACACCAAACGGCAAGGGGAATAAGTTTTACGAATTAATGACCGATGTCAATAACACCGAATGGTCTCGCCACACAGTTGATATTTACCAGGCGGTCGCAGACGGATTACCGCGTGATGTTGAACAGCTTCGCCGTGGTTTAAATGATGAAGACGCTTGGGCGCAAGAATTTGAACTCAAATGGCTAGATGAAGCCAGCGCGTGGCTATCATACGACTTAATTGACGGTGTAGAACATCCGGACGCGGGCAAACCTGAACTCTATCAAGGCGGTGCTTGTTTTGTGGGAATGGATATCGCGGTGCGCAATGACTTGACGGTGATTTGGGTGGTTGAATTGGTAGGCGATGTGTATTGGACGCGAGAGATTGTGACATTAAAACGCGTGCAATTACGCCAACAACAAGAAGAATTAAACCGCATCATGCGCCAGTATCACGTGGTAGGCGGTAATCTCGACCAAACAGGCATGGGTGAAAAAATGGTCGAGGACGCGCAATATGAACACGGCAAGCGAATTCAAGGTGTCCTTTTTAACGTTTCCACAAAACTAAAAATGGCCACTATCGGTAAAACGGCATTTGAAGACCGCAAAATTCGCATCCCGCAAGGTGACGCAGATTTGCGAGAAGATTTACACAAGCTCAAAAAAATAACCGGCAGCAACGGCCAACCACGGTTTACCGCAGAAAGCGACAGCAACGGTCACGCCGACCGAACCTGGGCGTGCTTTTTAGCTTTAACCGCCGCAACGGAGGCAGTTATGCAACCGGTCAAGGCGTACAGCCGTAAACAACGAACAAGTCGTAAAATGACCCAAGGATATTAATTATGACAACAAAAAAACAAGATTTAATCGGCGTCATCGCTACCCGCGCGAAGGCTATCGACTTTTGGTCGTTTATGCACTACCTCCCAAACCCTGATCCTGTATTGAAGAAAATGGGGCGCGACATTTCAGTCTATCGCGAAATTTTGTCAGATAGTCATGTGGGCGGTTGTGTTCGCCGCCGTAAAGCTGCAATTAAAGGTTTAGAGTGGCGCATTACCCCAACCGGGAATGAAAAAACAGATGAAATCCTGGCCGCGCTTTTTGACCGTTTACCTGTAAATCAAATCATCAATCAAATTTTAGACGCCACCCTGTTTGGTTACCAGGCGCTTGAGGTAATGTGGACGAGCGAGAACGGGTTATTACTCCCGTCTGAAATAGTCGGAAAGCCACAAGAGTGGTTTGTATTTGATGAAGATAACCGTTTAATGCTGCGCACAAAAGAGAACCGCAATGGTGACATTGTGCCGGAAAAGAAATTTTTACTCGCAACCCAACAGGCCGACTATATGAACCCATACGGTCGCGCAGACCTGGCGATGTGTTTTTGGGCGGCGACCTTTAAGAAAGGCGGGTTCAAGTTTTGGTTAGAGTTTGCTGAAAAATACGGCTCGCCGTGGTTGGTTGGTAAATACCCACGAAACGCTAACGCTCATGAAATTGATGAGTTGTTAGATAGCATGGAAAAAATGCTCGGCACGGCCGTGGCAGCTATCCCGGACGACAGCTCTATTGATATGCTTGAAAGCGGAAGCAAAGGCGGTTCATCACAAGTGTTTGATGATTTCTTGCGCTACTGCAAATCAGAAATCGCCATCGCGTTATTGGGGCAAAACCAAACCACAGAAGCTGAAGCAAATCGTGCAAGCGCGACAGCTGGCTTAGAAGTGACCCGCGATATTCGCGATGATGATGCCAGCATGGTTGAAAGTGTATTTAACCAATTATTAGCCTGGATTTGTGAGTTAAATTTCCACGTGGACACGCTGCCGACATTTGAGCTTTACGAACAGGAAAGCATTGATAAATTACAAGCCGAGCGCGACGGATTATTGGCGGTATTAGGCGTTCAATTCACCGAGCAATACATCATGCGAACCTATGGGTTTGAAGAAGGCGACATTGTAGTTGCAGCACCTGAAAAAAGTGCGGCCAAAAATACGGCTGATTTCGCCGAGGCGATTCCTAAGTCTATTGTGGAAACCATTGGGGAGCAGCTAGAAGTCGAAGGTGAACCATTTGTAGAAGAATGGCTGCAAGCTATCCAGGATAAGCTATCTCAAGCAGAAAGTCTGGAAGATTTTCGCAACCAGTTAGACAGCTTAATCCCTGAATTGAGTTTTGCAGAATACGGCAAAGTAATGGCGTGGGCATCAACAGCAGCACACTTTGCCGGTCGTCAGTCCGTTGAAGATGAGCGTAAATAAAATGAGTAAATTCACTTTTGAAGAGCAGGTCAAATATTTTGAGAAAAAACTCAATTTGCCTACTAATAGCTATTTAGACGTGCTAGGTGAAGAACATGACTACTTTTTTATGGTGGCCGGCGCAAACCGTAATGAAGTGCTGACGGCATTTCGCGAAGCGGTAGATGATGCCATTGCAAATGGTGAAACCTTAGAGGGATTTCGCAAGCGTTTTGATGAAATCGTGGCAAATACCGGCTGGCAATATAACGGCGGGCGAAACTGGCGCACACGGATTATTTACGACACCAACGTTTATGGCGCATATAACCGGGGGCGCTTGGCGCAGCATTTGGATTTGGTTGATGTATTGCCTTATTGGGAATATCACCACCATGATAATGAACACCCGCGCGAGGAACATATCGCGTTAGACGGCACAATTCTACCCGCCACAGATCCGTTTTGGCGCTACTATTACCCAATTAAAGCGTACGGCTGCCACTGCACGGTATCAGCTCACGATGCCGATGATTTAGCCGAAATGGGACGAAAAGTGAGTCCATCACCTGAAATTGAGTGGGAAGAAAAACTGGTAGGCGTTCGCTCCGGCAATCCGCGAACAGTACGCGTGCCGAAAGGTTATGACGTGGGATTTGCACCTTATAACTTTGAGCGCCTAACGCAATCTCGCGATGTTGATGTGGACAAGTTGTTATTACAAAAAATGACAAATGCCGAGCCGCATTTGGCGAGCCTGTTAATTGATGATGTATTGAAAAACCCGAAAGCCATGGTGCTATTAAACGGCGCGATGAAAGAAATGGTCGACACAGTCAGTCAGCAAAAAATCGCACGTGGCAATATGAAGTATGTGGGAGCGATTCCTGAACCGGTATTAACTAAGCTGGATAATTTAGAAAAAGCTCCGCAGAGCGCGGTAATCGCTGTGCGTGATGAAGA
The DNA here is from genome assembly GCF_041433495.1 of Haemophilus sp. 27098_8_127. Classification (NCBI taxonomy): domain Bacteria; kingdom Pseudomonadati; phylum Pseudomonadota; class Gammaproteobacteria; order Pasteurellales; family Pasteurellaceae; genus Haemophilus; species Haemophilus sp. 27098_8_127. The sequence continues at coordinate 490,208 of NZ_JAPWBP010000001.1, read as the reverse complement.
TGTGCTGCATGCATTACGCGATACCAAGCAAGCAAAAGGCATTAGCTTGCCGGTGGAGTTTTGGGAACAATTACCGGAAAAACTGCGCCACCCGAAAGCGATCTTATTGGACGACCAACAAAAACAACCGACCCTGTTATTCGTTTATGAAACCGAACAAGGCAAAGTGGCGGTTAAAATGGACTATGAAATTAAGCTAAAAGACGCGTTGAGCGGGAAGAAGCTACCGCATAAATTGAACATGGTCAGAACAGCAAGTCGTTTAGAAGATTTAAGCTCGTTAGGACGTTTCGAAGTGTTATATGGGGAGTTGTGATTATTGCGGTGGTTTGCCTGATTCGAACAGGATAATGCGGGCTTATGCCAGGCAACCTTTCCAGTAGGAAACCCCCACCGCAAATTCACTATACGCCCAGGCATTATTTTTATCAAGAGAAAATTATGTTAAAGATTACCATTAACGATAATCAAGCTATTCAGAAATTGACAAGCATTGCAAATCAATTAGAAAAGCCACGTCAGCTGTATGGCTTGCTGGGTGAAACATTGAAAAAAATTCATGATGCCCGATTTAAAGCTGAGATTGATCCAAAAGGTAATCGCTGGCAAGCGTTATCGCCACACACGAAAGCGTTAAAAATGAAACGCGGGAAAAGCACAAAGATTTTACGTCAAGATGGTTACCTATCAGACAGAACCGCGTATAATTACGATAATGACCATGTTGAGTTTGGTAGTGATGCAAAATATGCTCGCCTACATCAATTCGGTGGAAACGCCGGACGTGGTCGTAAAGTTAAAATTCCCGCGCGCCCATGGTTGGGTATCAATGAAAGTGATGGTCAAAAACTTCTAAAAAAATCTACCGCACTTTTACAACGACAAATTGACAAAAATTTAAAGTAAAAGCAAAAAATCAAAATAACGACACAAATTCGCGCCACAGAGCTTTTATTTGAAATTAATGCAATTTATCGACCGAAAAAATTTAAATCGATTTGAAGCGATTTGAACGCCATTTAAAGCGTTTTAAATTTAAAGATAAAGTGCATTTTAATCCCGCGTCAAAAATCCCTCTTTTATTCTTTCAACCACTTTAAAATTCAAGTCCGCATTTTTTCTCTATGCTAGCGGTATTCAAACGAGGATACCCTATGCAATTAATTGAGATTTTCAAAGCGGGCAAACGCACCGACGCAAATGGTTTAGAAGTGGAAATTACCACAGAAGATTTGCAGCAAGCGGTCAATGCCTACAACGTAAACTTTCATGAGTCCCCGGCGGTAATTGGCCATCCTAAACACAACGCACCCGCGTATGGTTGGGTAAAACGCCTTGAATTAGACGGCGATGTATTAAAAGCCGAATTCGACCAGGTAGACCCTGAATTTGCCGAAATGGTAGATAAAGGGCGATTCAAAAAAGTCTCATCATCATTTTATTTAGCAGACAGCCCAAACAACCCTTGCCCAGGCAACCTGTATTTGCGCCATGTTGGATTTTTAGGTGCTATGCCGCCAGCGGTAAAAGGCCTACGCAACCCGGAATTTGCTGAAGACGAGCAAGGCGTGGTTGATTTTTCTGATTGGGCAGAAGCCAGCCTTTGGCGTCGCTTGCGCGATTGGTTTATTGGCACGCACGGCCAGGAAGAAGCTGATAAAGCCATCCCGGACTATCTCGTGTCAAGCGTGCAAGAAGAGTACATCCGAAACGAATATAAACGTATCAACCAAACGGAAGTCGGCTCGCCTATTACTAGTTTTAACGAACCCACTTTAGAACAACCTTCAGAACCACAAGGAGAACCTGAAATGACCCCTGAAGAAATTGAACAGCTCAAGGCAGAAAACCAACAGTTGAAAGCCGAAAAAGCTGAAGCAGCACTCAACCAAGCCAAAGCCGACAATGCCGACTTTGCCGAAGGTTTAGTAAAAGCGGGCAAATTAGCCCCGGTGGCAAAACAACAGGCCATTGATTTATTAAATCTCGGTTCAACAAGCGCAGCTGGCGGCGTGGTTGAATTTGGTGAAGGTGAAAGCCTACACGGAAAAATCAAGGCGTTTTTAGAAGCGCAGCCCGCTATCGTTGAATTTAACGAAGTGGCTACCAAAGAAAATGCCACAACCGCAGAAGACGGCACGGTGGAATACGCCGAAGGCACAAGCGCTGAGTCCATTGATATGGACAAAAAAGTCCGCGCTTATATGAAAGAACACAATGTGGGCTACACAACCGCATTTAACGCAATCACTCAATAAGGAGCAAATGCATGACTGATTTATCAAAACAACGCGTGGTTGACCCGGTATTAACCGAACTTGCGCAAGGTTATTACAACGGCAACATGATTTCCGAAGTGTTGTTCCCTATCGCAGAAGCTAAAAAAGAAGGTGGCAAAATCCCTACATTCGGTCGCTTAGCGTTCCGTTTACAAACCACAAAACGTGAGCTTCGTGCAGCATCAAATCGCTTAACGCCGGAAGACATTGGCTCATTGACCGTTGTTTTAGAAGAAAACGACATAGAATACCCAATCGACATTCGCGAAGTGAATGAAACCGAAGATGTTTATCCATTACGCCAATTTGCGACAGGTGTGACACAAGATGTCATCGTGCTTGGTCGTGAAAAAGCTTGTGCGGACTTAGCTTTAAACGAAGCTAATTACGAAACCACAAACAAAGTGACCTTAAGCGGCACGTCTCAATTTACCGACCCTAATTCAGACCCTATTGGTGTGATTAAAACCGGTATTCGTGCAATTAAACGTTCGACCGGTCGTAAACCGAACGTGTGCGCAATTTCTGGTGATGTATGGGAAGTATTAAGCGAACACCCGAAAGTGTTGGAAAAAATCAAATACGTGGCGACTGCCGTATTAACGCCGGAAGACTTTGCAAAATTAATCAAAGTAGATCGTGTTGTGGTTGGTGAAGCCGTGTACGAAGAAAGCGGTGAGTTGAAAGATATTTGGTCGAAAGCCATTGTGTTGGCTTATGTTGCGCCGCCATCAAAAGAGCAAAAACAAAACATCTACGAACCATCATTTGGTTATACCGTACGCCGCAAAAAAGGCTTATATGTAGATACTTACCCAGAAGTGGGTGGCAAAGTTGAAATCGTTCGCACGACCGATATCAATAAACCATACATCGTGGGTAAATCTGCGGGTTACTTAATCAAAGGTTGTATTTAACCCCCAATTTGAACCGCATTTAAACGCGATTTAAGTGCGGTTTAATTTCAACTTATTTTAAGGGTGAATTATGTCAGATAAACAAAAAACGGCATTTTTAGTCGCCGCGGCGATGGCAATTTTACACAACGGCAAGCGATATGAGCAAAATGATGTTATTGAGCTTACCGAAGATGAAGCCGACAAGCTCGCGATTTACATTAAGCCGGCCGAAACTAACAGCGAGCAACGCGAGCAAGCTGAACAAACCGCAAGTGATGAATTAACTGCTGCTGAACAGGTTGAAAGCGATGCGGAAGAAGCGGCGGCTGAAACGTCTGCAGAAGAAGCGGCTGCTGAAACGTCTGTGGAAGAGCCAGGCGAAGAAGCTGGCGAAGAAGCTGGCGAAAATCCAAAATCAAGCAAAGGTAAAAATAAGTAATGTATATCACGGCACAAGATTTAGAAGATGTAATGAGTGAAAGTACGCTAATCGCTCTATCTAATGATACATCACGCGCGACTACCGCAAATCAGATGACATTGGATAAGGCTTGCGAATACGCCACGGAAACCGTGGACGGCTATTTGCGCTCGCGTTACGTCTTGCCATTAAATCAAGTGCCGACCTTGGTGCGCAATATTTGTTTGCAAATCGCACGTCATTGGTTGTATTCCCGCCGCCCTGACGGCAAAGGATTTCCGGACAATGTCCGCGAAACCCATGCACAAGCCTTGAAAGACCTGGAGCGGATTCAAAACGGCAAACTGCATCTCGGTCTAACGGAAATCGGGAGTGCGGCTGATGACAACTACCCAACTGCGCTGAAATTCAACACACGCGCGCCACAGAAGCTCGATTTGACAGGATATTAATATGAGTGCAACGCTTCCTATTTTAGAAAGCATACAACAACGGATAGCCCATAAAACGGACAAGTTCAGCATTGAGTTATTTCCTGACGATTTGGATCACTACAATCTCACAGACGAATTCGGTGCTGTTTTGGTGCAATACGCTGGGTCGAAGTTTGAAAGCATCGACAGCGTGGATGTTATCCAGCAACGCCGAGTGGTGATGGTTGCGCTTACTGTGATTGCTCGAAGTCAGCATGACGACCACGGGGCAATCGAAATGTTAGACCAACTCCGCTTGGCAATAGTTGGGTTTAAACCAACTAACTGCACAGCGTGTAGTTTAGTGAGTGAAGAGTTTGGCGGCGAGTCAGACGGCCTTTGGCAGTATCAGCTTTTAGTGCAGACCGAAACATGGCAAGTAGAGCTTTGCGAACCAAGCAATTTACCTAAATTTACCACCGCACGCTATCGCCGTGCGGATAAACCTAATCCCAAACAACCATAGGAGAAAATTATGGCATTCCATCACGGGACGAAAACAATTCGCGTAGCAGGTGGTTCTGTTGCAGTGGAAACTGTCGACGGTGCAATTATTGGTATCGTTGGTACAGCACCTATCGGCGCGGTGAATGAATTGACAGTGTGTCAAACAACCAAAGATTTTTCAAAATTTGGCGTAATCTTGGGCAAGGGCTTTACGCTTCCTGACGCCTTTGATGTTTTATCGCGCTATTCAGCGGGTAAAGTGTATGTGGTCAATGTTTTAGACCCGGCAAAACACAAAACAAGCGTTACCGATGAAGCATTAACGCAAGATGCAAACACCTTGCGCGCTAAAACAGCACACCCTGGCCTTTTAAATTTAACCTTAAGCACTGATCGCCCATTGACACTCGGTCAAGACTATGCGGTAGATTTGCAAACAGGTGAGATTACATTTAAAGCAAAACACGAAACATTAAAAGCGACCTATGAATACGCCGACCCAACAAAAGTAACGGAAGACGACATCAAAGGTGGCATTGATTCTGCAACCGGTAAACGCAAAGGGTTTGAGTTATTGCGCGATGGTTTTAACCTATACGGTGCTGACGCGAAGATTTTAATCTGCCCTGAGTTTGATAAAACAGCAAGCTGTGCGGCTGCTTTAATAACGCTTGCAGAACAGTTGAAAGCGGTGGCTTATGTGCAATTACCAAAAGGCACAAGTTATTCTGATGCAATCAAAGGCCGTGGCCCATTGGGAACAATCAACGCGTCTGCAAGCACAGAGCGTGCGCGCCACTTCTTCCCTTATGCTATCGGCTCAAGCAATACGTTAGAAAGCCTTGCGGTGCATGCGGCTGGCTTGCGAATGAAAACCGATACCGAAAACGGGTACTGGTTCTCGACATCAAACCGCCCATTACAAGGGGTGATTGGCATGGAAATCCCATTGACTGCGCGCGTTGATGATGAACAATCAGAGACCAACCAGTTAAATGCGGTGGGCATTACAACCATTTTCAACAGCTTCGGTACAGGTTTCAGATTATGGGGTAACCGCTCATCAAATTATCCGACCGTAACGCATATCATCAACTTTGAAACCGCGCTTCGCACCGGTGACTTAATTGATGAAAGCATCCGCCGCACAGAGTTGCAATTCATTGACCGTCCAATCGACGATGCATTAATTGACAGCTTGCTTGAAACGGTAGATACCTATTTGCGTGCGCTTCCGAGTATTGTGGGCTACAGCGTAAGTCTTGATTATGACACTGATTTAGTTGATGAATTCAGCAAAGGTCACGTGCCGTTAGTTTATGACTACACCCCTAAACTTCCAGCGGAATTGATTTCTAACAAGTCCGTCATGACCCGTAAATACTTAGTGAATTTAGTTTCACAACGCTAAGGAGTAAAAACCGATGAGTATTTCTATTAATCAAATCGTCAACGGCAACGTGTACATTAACGGTAACAGTCAAATGGGGCGTGCGAATGAAGTGAAAATCCCGGACATTGAGTTTGAAAAGGTTGCTCACAAAGGCTTAGGGCTGCATGGTGAAATTAAACTTCCGGCCGGCACGAACGCTATCGAAGCAGAAATCACCTGGGATAGCTTTTACCCGGAAGTGCGCGCGTTGTTGTTGAACCCTTATAAAAATTCACAGCTAATGATCCGCTCAAACCTACAGGTGTTTGATTCACGCGGGTTAGCTGCTGAAGAGCCGATGGTGACCATTATGAATGTGTCAGCCAGCAAAATTGGTGGTACGGCGCAGAAAAATAAAGAGAATTCAGAGTTTGGTGATACGGTAGATGTTTATTCAATCAAACAGACCGTGGCCGGCAAAGAGATCTTATTTATTGATGTGCTTGCAAATATCTACCGTGTAAACGGCCAAGATGTGTTGCAAAAATACCGCACTAATATCGGTCAATAAAGGGGTGAAAACCTTTAAATCTATTTAAAATCATTCAACCGGTCAAAGTTGTATTCTCCTTTGTGAAGTTAAACAAATCGACTCACAAAGGAGTTTTTTTATGTCTGAAACCATTCTTAAATTAGAGTTCCCATTCCATGACGGGCAAGGAAATACCATCACCGAGTTAAAAATTCGCCGTCCTAAAGTACGTGATATCCGCAAAATGACAGGTAAAACCGAAACCGAAATGGCGGTGAGTTTGCTTGCAATCGTCACAGGTTTAGTGCCTGAAGATATTGACGAGCTTGATATTGCCGACTTCCAAGCCGCATCAAAAATTGTTGAGAAAATGCAAAAGGGAAAGTAGTCGCGGAAAGCCTTAATGCAGCCCTGGCAGACTTGGCCTTTTGGTTTGGATTCCAGCCAAGCGAGCTGGAAGAGATGACGCTTGATGAAGTGGAACGTTGGATTATTCAAGCGGAGCGGCAGATAAAAGCAAGGTACACAAAAGCCGCTATTTAAGCGGCTTTTTGTTTAGTGTTTAAGTAGGGTTTGAAGCGTGGTGAATAAGCCAAAAAGCGAGATGATAATAACTCTACACGAAAATATCACCAGGACGCCGACCAATATCCACGGTAGTGCAAATAAAAAAGCAGATACGCAAACGGAAATCCATGAGAGCGAGTTACTTTCTGAATAAAAAACTAAAAAATGATAAAGGCTGCCGAGATAACTTAAAACAAGTGCAAGCAATAAAACAGCCTGTGTGTTTTCCACCCATTTTTCTCTTGTCATTTCTTCCTCCTTATTAATTAAACGGGACTATAAAACATGTCAAACAATCTAGCAATAGGATTAGTCATTACCGCCGGCGTGACAGGTGCGGTTAAGGGCATCCGTTCTGTTTGCAATAGTTTTAAAATATTGCAAGACCAAAGCCTTAGCACGTCTAAAAAGATGGGAGCGCTGGCAAAAACAGGTGTGGCTGGGTTTGCTGCGCTAGCTTCATCCGTTACAGCCACTATGGGGACTATTCGAGGGTTGGCAGACCCCGCAATTAAGTTTGAAAGCGCGATGGCCGATGTTAAAAAGGTCGTAAATTTTGATACGCCGGCTCAATTTAAAGAGATGGGCGATGATATTCTTAAACTAACCCGCACAATCCCTATGGCTGGGGAAGAAATTGCCGCTATCGTTGCAGCTGGCGGTCAATCCGGCGTGGCGCGCGAAAATCTACTCGGATACGCTAAGGACGCAGCCACAATGGGCGTGGCGTTTGATATGGCGGCTGGGGATGCGGGTGAGGCAATGGCAACCATGGCTAACGTGTTGGGCAAGCCAATAACAGAGATGGCGCAATTTGGGGATGTGATTAACCACCTATCCGATAATGCCAACTCGAAAGCGAAAGATATTGTAAATGTCATTACGCGTGCCGGCTCTGATACACGAATGCTTGGGCTTTCCGAAAAACAATCAGCCGCGCTAGGATCTACCTTTCTTTCAATGGGGAAAGCACCTGAGCTTGCTGCGCAATCAGTAAAAGGTATGTCTGCAGCGTTTTTACAACTTAAAGCTGGCGAGCATGCAAAAGAGTTAAGACAGCTAGGGTTTACGACAAAAAGCTTCGCCGCTGCGATGAATAAAGATGCGCAAGGGGCGATTTCTTCTTTCATCAAAAAGGTGAAACAGATGCCTGATGACAAGCAATATCCGCTTCTTGCCAAGATATTCGGTAAACAATATGCCGATGATGTGTTGTTGCTCGCGCAAAACACCGGGGAATATAACCGCCAGTTAGGGTTATTGCAAGAAACCGATGAGCAAGGGAATTTAAAATATATCGGCTCTATGCAGCGCGAGTTTGAGAATCGGAGTAATACAGCAGAAAACAAGCTCACCAAGTTAAAAAGCAGCATTTCAGAATTGGCGACAAAAATTGGGTCTGCATTTTTGCCAGTGATTTCTTCATTTGTTGAAAACATCACGCCGGTCATTTATAGCATCACAAAATGGGTGGAAACTAACCCGCAAATTATGGACTGGGTCTTGACGATTGGTGGCGGTGTTGCGGCTGTGGTGGGCGGTTTATTAACGCTTCACTCAGCGTTTTCTTTTGTGGCGGCTGGATTATTGCCGTTTATTAAAGCGGGAAAATTCCTTGGCGTCATTCTAGGGAAATTTTTATTTTCAGCAATCAGCAAACTGTCACTTGGGCTTGGTTATTTAATAGGCTATGTGATAAAGGGCGCGATGATGTTTGGAAAAGCGATCTTAATTATGAGTCGTGCTTTGCTTACCAACCCAATCGGATTAATCGTTACGGGGATTGCGGTTGCGGCGTATTTAATTTATGAAAATTGGGCGAAAGTTGGGCCATGGTTCTCTGAATTATGGAGCAATGTTTCTGGGGTGTTTTCTAACGCCTGGAACGGTATCACAAATTTCTGCTCAACTGCCTGGACAAATATCAGCAATTTCTTCACATCCGGCATCGGAAATATCACATCGACCATTCTAAGCTGGTCACCTTTGGCTTTATTTCAGCAAGTCTTTTCTTCTGTGCTTTCCTGGTTCGGAATTGATGTGCCGGCTAAGTTTATGGATTTTGGCCGAAATATGATAGACGGATTAGTGAACGGTATTAAAAACGCCTGGGAAGAAGCGAAAAAGATTGTTTCCGATTTAGGCGACGGCATTAAGGGGTGGTTTGCTGATAAGCTGGGTATTCATTCGCCAAGCCGAGTGTTTAAAGGCTATGGTGTGAATGTTGTAGAGGGGTTGGCGATTGGGATGGATAAATCAACATCCATCGCAGAAGCGGCGTCAGATAACCTTGCGGGGGATGTGGGGTTAAATGGTGTGACCCATAACACTGGCGTTCTTGCAAATTATCAGCCGCTCAATCGTGCTGACATCATGCCACAAGCCGCTGGGGCTGCCAATAGTGTGGTGGTGAATTTTAACCCGACAATCAACGTCAATGGCGGCTCAAATGGTGACGGAAACGGCGTTTTAAACCAGGTTCAACAAGGCTTAAAGATGAGTTTAAGCGAGTTTGAAATAATGTTGAAGCGCGTGTTAGACCAACAACAACGGAGAGCATATTAATGTATTTTATGTTAGGAAGTGTGTCATTTGAGCCTGTTGATTTAACTGATTTTAACGAAACCCATGCTGCAGATTTCGCTGAGCATGCAGTCTTAAAAGGAAAACCACGCTTGCAAGCTATGGGCGAGAAGCTCACCGAGCTTAATTTCGCAATTCGTTTGCATCATACGCTTGGCGGAGTTGAGCGTCGTTATCAAGAATTGTTGGGGGCAAAATCAAAACAAGACGCGCTGCCATTGATTATTGGTCGCGGGAAGTATAAGGGCAATTTTGTGATCACCGATATATCATCGGTCACCTTGTTTACAGATAAGCTCGGGAACGCCCTATGCCGCGAGATGAATATTAGCTTGCGGGAATTTGTAGGCGATATTGAAGAGAACCCTTTAGGTGCAGCATTAAATATTGGTGGAAACTCTTTGCTCGGATCTATTTTGCCAGCGGGTGCGGTAAAGGCGTTATCCCAGGTAAAAGAAACCGTGCAAAAAGGTGCGGAGTTATTTAACCAAGGCCGACAAATTATTGACAGCGTTAGAGATACCGTGGCCGTTGTTCGCCAACTATCTGATGACCCGGCTGCCGCGTTGGCATATTTGCCTGGTATTTTAAAAAATCTTGACGGGGCGATTGGTAATTTTGGTGAGCTTACCGGGATGAGAGATTTGCTGGAAGGCATGCATAAAGTGCTGCCGGCGGCGAGCGATTTAGCCAGGGAAAGTGCGGGTATTTATGAAGATTTAATGTCTATGAAAGATAGTCTAACGCTAGGAAAACAATCCGGTGGAGCTGATTGGAATAACTGGTTTAAGCCCGCCGATAGCGCGCTGGACAATATTAATGAGCGGATTGATAACGCAGCTGCACCTGTGGCAGAAATGACAGCCTGGGTCGTTTTACGCAAAGATGAGGACGTAATTGATGACACAACAGACCGTACTTAAACATACCGTAAAACAAGGCGAGCGTTGGGACAACCTTGCCTATTACTATTATGGCAACGCATTGGACTTTGAACGCATTATTAATGCCAACCCGCACATAGGATTGTGCGAAGTGCTGCCAACAGGGGCAACGGTTTATATTCCGGTGCTAAATATTAAGCCTACAAATAATGAATCAATGCCGCCGTGGTTAAGAGGTAATAATGAATAGTAACGTGCCAACCCCTGACTTTTCCATTTTATACGAAAAGACCAATATTACCGCTGACATTGAACCCCACTTAATTGAGCTAGCGTACACCGATAATCTTGAGGGCGAGTCAGACGAGCTGACGCTAACGTTTGAGGATATTAGCGGAAAATGGGTGCGGCAGTGGTATCCAACGCAAGGGGATAAATTAAAGGCGGCTATTGGTTACAAAGGGGCGCTGCTGGCCGATATTGGGGCGTTTGAAATTGACGAGGTGGAATATAACTACCGACCTTCATATATTCAAATCAAGGCGTTGAGTACAGGTATTGGAAAGGCAAATCGCACGTTAAAGCCTAAAGCCTATGAAAACACAACACTCAAGCAAATAGTGGGCATTATTGCAGAAAAATTAAAGTTAAAAGTAGTCGGGACAATTAAGCCTATTCCGGTTAAGCGCGTGACGCAATATCAAGAGCGTGATGTTGAGTTTTTGGCAAGATTGGCAAGAGAATATCATCACAGCTTTAAGATAGTGGGTGATCAGCTTGTGTTCACGGATAAAGACGAGCTAGGCAAAGAAGAAGCCGTGGCGGCGCTTGAAGAGCGAGATACGATATCGATTACCTTGCGAGATAGAATCAAGGATACGGCCAAGGAAGTTGATGTGAGTGGATATGATGCTGCCGGGAAAAAGGTCATCAAGAAGCGTAAAAAAGCAAAGCCGTTGCGCGAAAAGATGAAGCAAGCCCAGGCGGCAAGCGGGGATACATTGAAGATTGTTACCCGTGGGGAAACCCAGGAGCAAATTGATGCACGAGCTGATGCGGCGTTGGCAGAGCAAAATGACGACCAAACGGCGGGAAATATCATGCTGGTCGGCAATCCTAAGCTCGTGGCTGGCAGCACAATATTACTGCGCAACCTTGGCATTTTTAGTGGGAAATATTTAATAAAATCATCCCGGCATAGTATTGTCCGGGGTGGCGGCTATACCACAAGTATTGATGTGCGAATGCTAGAGTTTATCCCGGATGATTTGCTTAGCACAGGCGCACTAACGGAAAATCAAGCGAGGGAATAAATGAAAACGCATGACTTTGGGGCAACTTATCAAGAAGGCATTATTTCAGCAGTTGATGCCGCGAACCATAAAGTGCGGTGCAAAATTCCCGCCCTTGAAGATTTAGAAACAGCCTGGCTGTCTTATTTAACACCTAATGCTGGCGGAAATCAGTTTTATTGTCTGCCTGATGAGGGCGAATTGGTGGCAGTGTTACTTGATGCGCGCGGGGAAGGTGGCTGTGTGCTTGGAGCAATTTACAATGAGAAAGACACCACGCCGGCGAATGATAACAACATGTGGGTGAAAAAGTTCACAAACGGGACAGTGATTTCGCACAATCGTAAAAGTGGCGAGATTAATATCAACACAAGCGGCAGCGTTACCGTGACCGCTGGCGGAGGTGTAAAAATCAATGCTGATACGTCAATTAGCGGGAAACTAACAGTGTCAGGAAAAATTACGTCCAGCACAGAAGTATCTGCTCCAAAAGTTAAACAAGGCTCTATTGAGCTTGGTACTCACAAACACCCAGGCGACTCCGGCGGTAAAACAGGCCTTCCGGAATAGCCCACTTCTTTAAATCGCTTTAAAAGCACTCTTTAGCATAGCCTTGTATCATCAAGGCTATGAACACACAAAGCACTCTTATCACAACACACTGGCAGATTGCACCTAACATTGAAAATCAAGTTGTGCAAGGTATTGATGACATCCATCAATGTATTGGCCACATCCTTTCAACGATGAAAGGGACGGATGTGTTGCGACCTGAATTTGGTAGTGATCACTTTCAATATATCGACCAACCGGAAGATGTTGCAATTCCAAACATCGTGCGCGAGGTTACGTTAGCACTTCAGCGTTGGGAAAAAAGAATCAATGTTGACTCGGTCAATGTAGAAGGGACTGCCCCGCACTTTGATTTTTTGATTTTTTGGACGTTAGTGGACGATGTCTATAGGGAAATTTATCAAACCAGCGTACAAATCGGGGGAACTAAATGGAAAAAGAAAATGTGAAAATTGTCTCCGATGATATTAAGCAAATTTTGGCTGATACCATTGCCGATTACGAGCAGCGCACTGGTAAAACATTGCAACCAGCACACATTGAACGCTCTATTATTCAATCTTATGCTTACCGAGAAATGCTGGTGCGACAAGGCATTAACCACGCTTTTTTGCAAACCTTTCCGCAATTCGCCACTGGGCTGGCGTTGGATTTATGCGGCGAACCGATGGGCTGTTATCGCTTATCAGACCAAGCTGCCGAAGTCACTTTGCGTTTTAGCGTGAGTGGTTCGCATTCCGCCATTGTTATTCCACAAGGCACGCTGGTTGGTGCAACCGACAGCCTATTATTCGCTACGCAAACCGAGGTGCGAATTAACCCCACCGAGCAATATGTAGACGTTACCGCCATTTGCAAAACCACAGGCGAAAGTGGCAATGGCTGGCAAATCGGGCAAGTAAAGACACTTAAAAGCGAACTGCCAACCGATGTAACCGTCTCCAATATTGATGTGTCTGCAAATGGCATCGACAATGAAAGCGATGATGACTACCGCAAGCGTATTTTGCTCGCCCCTGAAGCCTTTACCACTTGCGGTTCAGTTGCCGCTTACGAATATCACACTCGTAGCGTGTCGCAAGTGATTTCTGATGTGGTGATTTCCACCCCTCAAGGTGGCACGGTCAAAGTCACGGTGCTTACCAAGCACGGGCTGCCGTCAGCAATTTTACAGGAGAAAATTCGCCATTACATCAGTGGCGAAAAACGCCGACCGCTGTGCGACACCGTGATTGTGGCTGCGCCTGAACGCAAAAGCTATCGTGTGGTTGCTAACTTAGATTTGCTCGCTACCGTCGCCGAAAATGAAGTGAAAGCCAAAGCCGAAACCGCTTTGAGAACCTATCTATCATCACGCACGCAAAAATTGGGGCTGGACATCGTACCGCTCGATATTCAAAGCGTGCTGAAAGTCGCAGGCGTATATAACGTGCATTTAACAAGCCCACAACTTACCGAGCTCACGCCTGAACAATGGGCAGAGTGCGAAAGCATTACGATAAATATCAACGCGGAGCGGAAAGATGGCTAAGTTGCAATATCCATCTATCATTGAAACATCGCCAAAACTGACCGCACTTGCCGACCTTGGCAATCGGTTAAATCGGCTGGATAAATCGCAAATTATGACTAGTTTTGTGGATTTAGTCCCGACCGAGTTTTTAGAGCTGCTTGCTGAAAAATGGAGTGTGACAGGCTATGACGGCTGGTTGCTCGCCGAAAGTATTGATGCCAAACGTAAGCTGATTAAACGAGCGGTCGAACTGCACCGCTACAAAGGCACACCGTGGTCAATGCGTGAAATTATCCGCCAGCTTGGGTTTGGGGAAGTGGAGATTATTGAAGGTTTATTCGATAAACGTCACGACGGTTTATTTACCCGAGACGGTACATATTTTCACGGCGACCACTCCAAATGGGCGCATTACCGCGTGATTATGCAACAAACCATTACTAACGACCAAGCCGATTTACTGCGAAAAACTTTGCGTGTTTTCGCTCCTGCTCGTTGTGTGTTAGCGAGCTTAGACTACCGTCAAGCAGCACTTCGGCACAACGGTATGGCAATGCGTAACGGCAGATTTAATCGTGGCACAGCTTAACTAAAAAAAGGAAATAAAATGGCAAATTTAACCTTATCCCGACAATGGGTGGAAAACATCTATCAACTGGAAACCTCCGACCCTGTAATGGGCGGGCCTGATGGTGTGGATAATCGCCAAGCCAAAGAACTAGGGGCGAGAACCAATTACTTAAAAGACCAAGTGGACGGTATCAACCAAGACCGTACAGGCTACGCCCCAAAAGCAAGCCCAGCGTTCACCGGTATCCCAACCGCCCCAACAGCTAATTCAGGCACGAACAGCACACAAATCGCCACAACCGCATTTGTGAAAAACGCAATCGCCGCATTGGTAGGTTCAGCCCCTGCAGCATTGGACACGTTGGAAGAATTGGCACGAGCATTAGCAGGCGATGCAAACTTAAAAGCGACTTTGCTCGCTGAAATCGGGAAAAAAGCCAACGCCACTGATTTTAATGCCTTACATGATTTGTTTATTGGTATCCCTATTCCTTATCCGCTCTCTACAGTCCCTGCAGGTTGCTTGGCCATGAACGGACAGCGGTTTGATACTCGTCGTTATCCAAAATTGGCACAGAAATACCCATCAGGCACTCTCCCTGATATGCGTGGTGAATTTATTCGTGGGTTGGATAATGGGCGTGGTGTAGATGAGGGGCGGGCGTTGTTATCCAATCAAACCGATAAAACCAAAGAGGCTTTTTTCGAATTCCAGACATTAGATATTGCTGATTCTAATATTTCAAGCGTAAGCGGTGACGCCAGACAGGAAACATGGCAATGGAATAGCGCCTCAAATAATTGGGAAAAAATAGACTCAAATAAATATAACTCCTATTCGATTAACGGGAGCACTACTAGCGCAGGTTTAAGAGAACTACAAGCCAATGATATGTTTAAAAAATTCTGGATTGGCAGTGGAAGTGAAACTCGCCCACGCAACATCGCCTATCACTACATCTGCCTAGCTGAATAAGGAGTACAACATGACCGTAACATTTAACCAAGAAGGCTTTGCCGAAACCAGTGGTGAAATCACCGTGTATTGCACTGACAACCAAGGTATTTACAGCCACAGTGCCACCGAATATGTGAGCGAAGGCGGAAGCCTTTCCGTAGGCAGTTATTTGGATGCTCCGCCTCAACCGAAACAAGGCTTTGTCATTGTCCGAACAGATAATAGTTGGCAATACCAAGCCGACCATCGTGGCACATATTACAACAAAGAAACAGGCGAAAAGGTTGAATATACCGCACTAGGTGAATTGCCCGAAAATTTAACCTCGCTTGAGCCTCTTGCTGAACCATGCAAATGGAATGGTTCAGAATGGGTAAAAGATGAAGCGAAAATAGCTGAGAATTTTACAAAAAAACAAACGCAATTTATCGCAAACATTGATGAACACGCCGCAAAAATCTACAACACTTGGACACGTTTTGAGTCTGAGTATCGTGAACGCCAAGCAGCTGCTGAAGCTTTTAAAAGTGCAAACTATCAAGGCGAGTGCAGTCGATATATCACGGACTTTGCTAAACGCGCAGGGTTAAATAACCAAGTCGCAACAGATTTGATTTTGGTGCAAGCCGCTGGGCTTGAGAAATTACAGGTCGAGCTTGCCAACCAGCGCATGCGTAAGTATGAGCTTAAAGTACCAGGATTGACAATCGAAAAGATGCAGTCAATCCATGACGATATTATTAAGCAAATGGACGCATTAATGGAGGCTTATAACAATGGCTAACCGTATCTATCTTGCATTTTATAAATACAAACGCAGCTTCTTAAAAGAGCCTTTTAAAGCCTTGGCCGATGCAGTGACTCGCTTTTTTACAAAAGGTAAATACTCACACTGCGAGATAGCAGTTGAGCGACTAGAATTTACTCAAGGCGACCACTATGAACACGTTACAGTTTTTGATTGCTATTCAGCGTCCGTGCGTGATGGCGGTGTTCGATGTAAGCAGATTGATTTGTCAGACACAGACAAGTGGGATTTAGTCTTACTAGATAATGTAACAGAAGCACAGATTAAATCTTATCACAATCGCACGTCCGGCGCTAAATATGACTGGTGGGGCGCGTTAGGTATTGTGCTTGGAATTAAACAAAAACGAAGCAAATATTTTTGCTCGGAATGGTGCTTTAACGCAATTTATAACAGCGATGAAGGCTGGCGATTTAGCCCAAGCCAACTTGCAGCGATGGTGCGTAAAAATGGATAAAACAACGATTAACCTTTACCGTGGTGATGATGAGGAATGTATTGTTCGCCTGTTTGAAAAGCAGCTGGATAAATCATTAAAGCCGTTTGATTTAAGTGATATGGCTCGCTTTGATTTGTGGGCTACAGTCAGAAACAAGTCTGTGCTAACACTATCATCCACAACAGGTGAAATCGAAGTTGTAGATGCCCCAGGCGGCGTTTTAAAAATTACGTTTAGTCACAGTTTAACAAAAGACGCGACGTGGTCTCAAGCGGACTATGATTTACAGGCGGTATCTAATAAAGGACGGGTTAAAACGCCAATTCAAGGTGGTCGAATTAACCTCAAATTTGATGTTACACCTGATATGACAGAGGCGCGTAATGGATGACATTGTTGCAGTGGTTGACCCACCACAAGAAATAGTGGCGGTTGTAGAAAAGGGAGAGGTTATCAAACTTGAAAGCGACCAAGCAGATAAATTACCAACTCTTGAAGAGTTGAAGGCATTTTTTAATATAGGAGCAATTTAGCAATGGCAAGACCAGACTTCGCACAGATTTTAACAGAGTTCGCCGAATTTTTGGGGGGTAAAGATAAGGAAATCAGACAACTTATCGGCGACCCGCAAACCCTAACAACAACGCAGAAAGCAACGTTAGTTGGAGCGTTGAACGAGATGAAGCAAACTATCAACACGCTATCAAGCCGCTCTGCCGGTATCAATGATAGCGCAACCGATGATGCATCGACGCTATCAGCTAAAAAAATCCTCGAGCTATTAAAACAGGCAAAAGCCGATGTTAAAAATGAGTTGTTAGGCGGCGAAGTGGATGCCAGTATTGATACTCTAAAAGAGCTTGGTGACATGTTAAATGGCATTAAAACCGGCGAGGATGGACTTAATAAGCTGATCCAAAAAGTGACTCAAACCAACCAATCGTTAACATTACTTGTTCAACGATTTACCGTTCTCGATGGTATTAACCTCAAGGATGCATACAACCGAGGATATAACCGATAATGGCAATAGAGGCAAGTTTAACTGAATTAGTCGAATATATAGGTAGCGAGATTCGGCGAGTTGAGAACAAAATCCCAACGGTCGGCGGGCAATCCAATAGCCCAGCTAGCGCTCAGATTATTACCGGCGAAGGACGGCCGGATAAGCCTGACACTACTAACGGCAAGATTACAGGTAGCGAGCCGAACGGAGCTTTTTATAACTCAACAAATGGTGCTGGAGTTGGCGCGTACTTGTGGCATAAACAGAATAACAAATGGATTGTTATTTCTGCTGACACTGGGTCAAGAAATATGTCAAAAACTTCTGTAAATATTAAAGAAGGTTTTATTTCACTAAGACGAGTAAACAATACCGTGGAGTGTTCTTTCAGTAAAGGTCGATGGGACACCATTTCTTTTTTAGGGAGTAGTAGCTCTAACTTTAGAAGAAAAAACCACGCCAAGCGGATGGATATTTTACCCAATTCAAAAATACCACTTGGATTCCGCACTTCCGTCCCTATTATGCTTCCTTTTTATAGCGATGACGGTGAAGCCATTGCAACGGTATATATTGGTAGCAGAGCTGATAGCAATTATATTGAGTTGCGGTTTAAGGATAGCGTACCAACGGCAGACCTCAACTATATGAGAATGCCAGTTGTCAGTTGGATAACTGACGAACCATTTCCGGAAACTCTACCTTAATTTCAACCAAGGAATAATAATGACAACCAAACAAACAAACAACCAAACAAACGGAACGTATTATGTTTAAACAAGCTCCACTTCCATTCATTGGCCAAAAGCGAATGTTTTTAAAACACTTCGAGGAAGTGTTAAACGCTAATATTAAAAACGATGGCGAGGGATGGACTATCATTGATACATTTGGCGGAAGCGGTTTATTAAGCCACGTTGCTAAACAACTCAAGCCTAAAGCACGCGTAATTTATAACGACTTCGATGGGTATGCTGAGCGATTGTCTCATATTGACGACATTAACGCGCTTCGTGCGCAGCTTTACGCGGTAGTCGGTAACGCTACGCAAAAAAACAAAAGATTAACGAAGGATTGTAAAGCAGAATGCGTCAAAATCATTCAGAATTTCAAAGGCTATATTGACTTAAATTGTCTAGCGAGCTGGCTTCTTTTTAGTGGCCAACAAGTGGCAACATTGGACGACTTATTTCAGAATGATTTTTGGCATTGTATTAGACAGTCAGACTATCCAAAAGCGGATGGATATTTAGACGGCCTTGAGATTACGCACGAGTCATTCCACACGCTTTTACCTAAATTTAGCAGCGACCCTAAAGCCTTATTTATCCTAGACCCGCCGTATTTATGCACGCGCCAGGAAAGCTATAAACAGGCGACGTATTTTGATTTAATCGACTTCCTCCGATTAATCAATATCACTCGCCCGCCTTATGTATTCTTCAGCTCAACAAAGAGCGAGTTTGTTCGTTTTATTGAGTATATGGTCGAGGATAAGGTTGATAATTGGGAGGCTTTCTATAACGCCGAGCGCGTAGTTGTTAAGGCTTCAGCAAGTTATTCCGGGAAATACGAAGATAATATGGTTTATAAGTTTTAAGACTTGAAATTTAAACGCCCTTTAATGATGATTTAAAGGGCGTTTTTTATTTCTCAAAATTCTTGGATTTTAACCGCTAAAAATGAGAAACTTGCGATATTTTAAAATTCTCACTTTTAGCGGTTACGTTTCTCAAAATTCGCGAACGGCAACAGCGGTTAAAACTTATTAGATTTTAACCGCACTTTTTTATTATTCACCTTCAGAGAGTTCTTTTTTCAGAATATCCTCTTCCGCTAGGCTAGATAAACGAGCAATGGCATTGCGATAAGAGATTTCAAGGGTTTCTCGGCTTGTTGCAATTACACCTTGATCAACTAAGAATCCATCATTTACATCATATACCCAGCCATGTAGGGAGAGTTTTTGTCCACGTTCCCAAGCGCTTTTTACGATAGATGTGCGTCCTAGGTTATAAACTTGCTCTGCAACATTTAATTTAGTGAGCATATCTGAACGTTTTTCTGCTGAAAGATTGCCTAATAGATGCCCGTGTTTAAACCAAATATCACGAATATGGAGCAACCAGTTATTGATTAACCCTAGATCGTGATCTTGCATAGCAGCTTTAATACCACCGCAATTTGTGTGGCCACAGATAATGATATGTTCAATTTTGAGTACATCAACGGCATATTGTACAACTGAAAGGCAGTTAAAATCCGTATGAATAACTTGGTTAGCAACATTACGATGAACAAATAATTCGCCCGGTTCAAGATTTGTGAGTTTTTCAGCAGGAACACGACTATCAGAGCAGCCAATCCAAAGATAATGAGGTGTTTGGTGATCGGCAAGTTCTTTAAAATAAGTGGAATTTTCTTCTTTCATTCTTTGCGCCCAACTGTAGTTGTTTGCAAAGAGTTGTTTAATTTTGTCCATTTAAACTTTCCTTAATATGATGTATTTGAAAGATTGATTCAAACACAATAAATAAAATAGGGATAAAATTTATCGCCTAAAATGATAACCGCACTTTAAAGAAAGTGCGGTCAATTTAAACAATATTTTTAGAAATTTGCATTTCTTGGTGCGCGCGGGAATGGAATCACATCGCGAATATTTTGTACGCCTGTTACATAAACGATTAAGCGCTCAAAACCAAGACCAAAGCCTGAATGTGGTACGGTACCGTATTTACGGAGATCACGATACCACCAGTAATCTTCAGGGTTTAAGCCCATTTCTTCCATACGTTTATCTAAAATATCTAAACGTTCTTCACGTTGAGAACCACCGATGATTTCACCAATTCCTGGGGCGAGAACATCCATTGCTGCAACGGTTTTACCATCATCATTTAAACGCATATAGAAAGCTTTAATATCTTTCGGATAGTTTTTCACGACAACTGGTGATTTGAAATATTCTTCCGCTAAGAAACGTTCATGTTCAGAAGACAAATCAATCCCCCAAGATACTGGGAACTCGAATTTTTTACCTGATTTTAATAATACATCGATCGCATCGGTATAGTCGATTTGAGCAAAATCAGAATTTACGAAGTTTTCTAAACGAGTAATAACATCTTTATCTACATGTTTTTCAAAGAATTTTAAGTCATCTTTTCGCTCAGCAAGCACTGCGCGGAATACATATTTCAACATGTCTTCTGCTAATTTAGCATTGTCAGCAAGCGTTGCAAAAGCGACTTCAGGTTCAACCATCCAGAATTCTGCAAGGTGACGAGTTGTATTTGAATTTTCAGCACGGAATGTTGGACCGAAAGTATAGATTTTACTTAATGCACACGCGTAAGTTTCACCATTTAATTGACCTGAAACCGTTAAAAATGACTCTTTACCGAAGAAATCTTGGCTGAAATCGACTTTACCATCTTCACCACGAGGAAGATTTTCTAAATCAAGTGTTGAAACACGGAACATTTCACCAGCACCTTCAGTATCAGATGCAGTAATTAATGGGGTAGCCACCCAATAGAAGCCTTGTTCATAGAAGAAACGATGAATAGCTTGTGCTAAGCAGTGACGAACACGCGCCACGGCACCGATAATATTGGTACGAGGACGTAAGTGAGCTACTTCACGTAAGTATTCAATTGAGTGACGTTTTGCTGCCATTGGATAAGTGTCAGGATCTTCTACAAACCCTGTCACTTCTACTTTTTCAGCTTGAAGTTCAACAGCTTGACCTTCAGCAGGTGACTTAACAATAGTACCGGTTACGATAACAGAACAACCCGTTGTTAAGCGTAATACTTCACTTTCATAATTTTCAATATCGTTATTGACGATGACTTGAATAGGATCAAAGCAAGAGCCGTCATAAACAGCGAGGAAAGAAAGACCAGCTTTAGAATCACGACGGGTACGAACCCAGCCGCGTACGGTAACTTTTTCGCCAATAGCGATTTTACCTTGTAACACATCAACAATGGATGCAACTTTAGACATATAAACCTCTGTAATTCATTATAAATTAGGCAATAAAACTGCGTTAGTTTACCTTAAATCGCAAAATTTTCCATAAAAAGTTAGTGTAAATCAGGCTTGCACAGTAAAATAATGCCTTCACTTTATTTTAGGAGAAAACTATGTGGTCTGATATTTTGACCGGCTATGGCATTTTTATTTTGGAGATTTTAACGATTTTACTTGTAATCGCAGCTATCGTGGCAATGATTATTTCTGCAAAGCAACGTAATGCGGCACATCATGGTGAATTAGTTGTGACAGATCTTTCTGAAGAATTTAAGGAAACAGTTAAGCATTTACGCGATTTCCAACTTTCAGAAGAAGAGCTTAAACAAGCGGAAAAAACAGAGAAGAAAGCCAAAAAACAAGAAGCAAAGGCTTTAAAAGCAAAATTAAAAAACGGTGAGAAAGCAGCACCTAAGCCTTGTGTTTACGTGCTCGATTTTAAGGGTGATATTTCTGCATCAGAAACAACCGCACTTCGTGAGGAAATTTCGGCGATTATTAATGTGGCAAAAGCCGATGATGAAGTCTTATTACGTTTAGAAAGCCCTGGTGGTGTTGTTCATGGTTATGGCTTAGCTGCTTCACAGTTAGCTCGTTTAAAACAAAAAGGGATTAAATTAACGGTTGCAGTAGATAAGGTCGCTGCAAGTGGTGGATACATGATGGCTTGTGTGGCAGATAAAATTGTTTCTGCGCCCTTTGCGATCATTGGTTCTATTGGTGTGGTTGCGCAAATTCCCAATATTCATCGTTTATTAAAAAAACATGATGTTGATGTTGATGTGATGACAGCAGGAGAATTTAAACGCACCGTTACAGTATTAGGTGAAAATACTGAAAAAGGAAAACAGAAATTCCAAGCCGAACTTGAAGAAACTCATCAATTATTTAAACAATTTGTCACTCAAAATCGACCGCACTTAGATGTGGATAAAGTCGCAACTGGTGAGCATTGGTTCGGTCAGCAAGCTCTAGCGCTTCAGCTAGTCGATGAGTTAGCAACTAGCGATGATATTATTCTTGAAAAAATGAAAGATAAGTCTGTGATCGCTGTGAAATATAAAGTGAAAAAGCCACTTTTACAAAAAATAGGTAAGCAAGCTGAAGAGAGTATTGAGGGAATTATCTATCGAAATTTAACAAAAAATGGACAGGATTTTATTCAATAAGAAAAAAATTTACTTATTTGACAACTCTTTACACAACTTTACAAAAAAGTTCCATAAAAAATCATTTTTTAATGTTTTTTTATTTACAAGTTAAAGAATTATGACTACCATACGCTATGAAACTTTTTATAGTTTTATTTGTAAAATTTATAAAGTTTAGTTGTGTAGGTTCTTCTTGCAAGGATTGCACCTTAACAGTAAAAAGGTAAAGAAATGAAATTATCTCGTATTTTATTATCTGCAGTAGCAGTAGCGACAGTTGCTGCTTGTGGTAACTTAAGCAAAGTTACAGAAGCTGGTACTCCAGAATATAAAGAAGTTGATGGTCAACAAGTACCACAACTCGTATGGCCTAAGATTGATAAAGCTGGTTTCAACCATGACGGTAGCCAATTTGGTTCATGGCCAAACTGGGATAACGTTCGTATGATCGAACGTGGTATGAACAAAGACCAATTATATAACCTAATCGGTCGTCCACACTTCTCTGAAGGTTTATACGGTGTTGAAGAGTGGGATTATGCGTTCAACTATCGTGAGAACGGTGTTCACAAAATTTGTCAATACAAAATATTATTTGACAAAAACCACAATGCTCAAAGCTTCTTCTGGTATCCAAACGGTTGTAACGGTAACTCAGCATTTACTTTAAGTGGTGACTTCTTATTCGACTTCGATAAAGATACTTTAACTCCACGTGGTAAAGAAGTTGTTGATAACGTTGCAGCACAATTAAAAGAAACTGGTGCTAAAGAAGTTAAAGTTGCAGGTTATACTGACCGTTTAGGTTCTGATGCTTACAACTTAGATCTTTCTCAACGTCGTGCAAACCGTGTTAAAGCTCGTTTAATTGAAGATGGCGTAACATCTGAAATTACAGCTGTTGGTTACGGTAAAGTGCCACAAGTTAAAGCTTGTAATGGTTACAAACACGCAAGTAAAGCTGAGAAAGACTGTTTACGTCCAAACCGTCGTGTAGAAATCACTGCTTCTGGTTCTGTATTAAAATTACAAGAAGGTGGTCAAGTTAACGGTGGAACTCAAGGTCCAGCACCTCTTTATCAAAAATAATTAGATAGAGAAGACAAAAAGAGCGTAATAAAAATTACGCTCTTTTTTATTTTATGTTAAGAAATTATTCAAGTAAAAGTTCTTCAATCAATTTAGTGGTTAAGTTGATATAACTTCCATTAAAACGATGGCTGAAATTTAGTAAATAATAGAGCTGATAAAGGTGTTTTCTTTCTTCAAAACCTTCTTTATCAAGTGGGAAAGTACGGTCATAAATTTCATAGAATTCAGCTGAGAAAGGTTGGAAAAGCTCACTGAATGCTAAATCGCACTCTCTATCACCCCAGTAGCAAGCAGGATCGTAAGTAAAGGTTTGATTTCCTACAATAGCGGTATTTTCAATCCATAAGTTACCATGTAACAAAGAAGGTTTAGGATTATGTTTTGAAAGTTTGTGTTTTACTTTTTCAATAATTAAATCAATATGACCAAAGTCTAAACCTTTATCTTTGCAGAGTTGTAATTGCCATCCAATACGCTGTTCTGCAAAAAACTTCGCCCAACTTCCATTCCATTTATTTGGCTGATACTCAGGACCAAGCCAAGTATCAAAATCTAATCCATAGTTTTTAGTGCCAGACACTTGATGGAGTTTTGCTAATTCTTCAGCAAAATGTGGCGTTGCATTGGTTTGTTGAGTAATAGGAAGCGCTTCTAATAATAAGAAACTATGGTTTTGAGAACAGCCTACGCCATATACTTGCGGAAGTCGGATTGTATTGGTTTTGCCTAGTAGGTTTAATTGGTCAGCTTCTGCACGAAACATTGAACGATAGGACCGTTCATTCACTTTAACAAAGACCGGTTGGATTCCATCCGTAATGAGCCAAGTTTCATTTACTTCGCCACCAGGCACTTTGTTTTTTTCTTTGATGTTATAGTAAGCACCAAATTGATCAGCTAAGACTTGAGAAATTGATTTCCACATAATACGCCTCCTAGACATGGTCGATTCTTCTTCATTCTAACGAAAGCACTAAAAATTACTGTGATATATCTCAAAAAATAGCAAAAATTTTTGTCATTTTTTATCTGAAACATCAATTCACCAATAAACGCGTGATTTTTTAATGAGTTAGTATTATCATTAGGTGTATTTTAGTTAGAAAAGATAATCAGGGGAAACTATGCAACATCTGAAAGATCTTGTTGAGAAAGCAAAATCGGCGATTGAACAAATCGAAAATAAAAGTTTAACCACATTAGATGAAATTCGTGTGGAATATTTTGGTAAAAAAGGGCATTTTACCCAACTTATGCAGGAATTGCGTAATGTTGCTGCGGAAGAGCGTCCCGCAATGGGCGCTAAAATCAATGAAGCGAAACAAGCTGCGTTAGATTTTTTAAATGCTAAAAAAGCAGAATGGGAACAAGCTGAACTCAATGCGAAATTAGAAAAAGAACGTATTGATGTGAGCCTTCCAGGTCGTAAAACAGAAACTGGTGGTTTACACCCAGTGACCATTACCATCAATCGCGTAACAAAATTCTTTTCAGAGTTAGGTTTTTCTGTGGAAACCGGTCCCGAAATTGAAAGTGATTATTACAATTTCGATGCATTAAATATCCCTAAACATCACCCAGCACGTGCTGATCACGATACATTCTGGTTTAATCCTGAATTATTACTTCGTACACAAACCTCAGGTGTGCAAATTCGTACCATGGAAAAAATGCAGCCACCTATTCGTATTATGGCGCCAGGTCGTGTATATCGTAACGACTACGATCAAACACACACGCCAATGTTCCATCAAATTGAATTGCTTTATGTAGATAAAAAAGCAAACTTCACCGAGTTAAAAGGTTTATTACACGATTTCTTACGTGCATTTTTTGAAGAAGATTTACAAGTTCGTTTCCGTCCTTCTTATTTCCCATTTACCGAACCTTCTGCAGAAGTCGATGTAATGGGTAAAAATGGTAAATGGTTAGAAGTATTAGGTTGTGGTATGGTGCATCCTAATGTGTTACGTAACGTAGGTATTGATCCCAATGAATATTCTGGCTTCGCAGTAGGCATGGGGGTTGAGCGTTTAACCATGTTACGCTACAACGTCACAGATTTACGTTCATTCTTTGAAAACGACTTACGTTTTTTAAAACAATTTAAGTAATTAACCGTTTGGTTAAATTGACGATAATGATTAATTTAGAACGTAACACGTTCATCAATAAAGGATACAGAGATAATGAAATTTAGCGAAAATTGGGTGAGAGAATGGGTTAATCCATCAATTTCAACAGAGCAGTTATGTGATCAAATCACGATGCTTGGCTTAGAAGTTGATGGCGTTGAAAAGGTAGCTGGTGACTTTACAGGTGTTGTTGTAGGTGAAGTTGTTGAATGTGCTCAACACCCAGATGCAGACAAATTACGTGTCACTAAAGTAAATGTTGGTGGCGACCGTTTATTAGATATCGTTTGTGGTGCACCAAATTGCCGTCAAGGTTTAAAAGTGGCATGTGCAACTGAAGGTGCGGTATTACCTGGTGATTTTAAAATTAAGAAGACTAAATTACGTGGCCAACCTTCAGAAGGGATGCTTTGCTCATTCTCTGAATTAGGCATTGACGTAGATGCAGATGGTATTATTGAGCTACCATTAGATGCAC
Organism: Haemophilus sp. 27098_8_127; assembly: GCF_041433495.1. NCBI lineage: Bacteria > Pseudomonadati > Pseudomonadota > Gammaproteobacteria > Pasteurellales > Pasteurellaceae > Haemophilus > Haemophilus sp. 27098_8_127. Next base: position 463,695 of record NZ_JAPWBP010000001.1, on the reverse strand, counting down.
CAGTGGGTAAAAATCTACGTGAATATTTAGATTTAGATGATAAAGCAATTGAAATCAGCTTAACGCCAAACCGTGCAGATTGTTTAAGTATTGCAGGTGTTGCACGTGAAGTTGGTGTGGTGAATAAACAAGTTGTTAATCAACCGCACTTTGATGCCGTACCTGCAACGATTTCAGATAAAGTTCAAATTGAATTAAAAGCACCAGAAGCATGCCCTCGTTATTTATTGCGCGTGGTGAAAAATGTGAATGTTAAAGCGCAATCACCAATTTGGTTGCAAGAAAAATTACGTCGTTGTGGTATTCGTTCTATCGATCCTATTGTGGATATTACCAACTATGTTTTACTTGAATTAGGCCAACCAATGCATGCTTTTGATGCATCAAAAGTATCTCAACCTGTTCAAGTACGTTTAGCCAATAACGGCGAAGAACTTGTTTTATTAGATGGCACAACGGCAAAATTACAACCGAATACTTTAGTGATTGCAGACCAAACTGGTCCACTCGCAATGGCGGGTATCTTTGGTGGTCAAGCAAGTGGTGTTGATGCTGAAACAACAAAAGATGTGATTTTAGAAGCAGCATTCTTCGCACCATTAGCGATTGCTGGACGTGCAAGACAATACGGTTTACACACTGATTCTTCACATCGTTTTGAACGCGGTGTTGATTTTACGCTACAACGTCACGCAATGGAACGTGCAACAGCATTGTTACTTGAAATTTGTGGTGGTGAAGCAGGCGAAATTTGTGAAGTCGTGAGCGAGCAATATTTACCAAAAGTCAATGAAGTCACTTTACGTCGTGAAAAATTAGATAGCTTATTAGGTCATCATATCGAAACTGAAACCGTGACAGAGATTTTTGAGCGTTTAGGTTTTGCCGTGAAATATGCTAATGATGTTTGGACCGTGACTTCAGCAAGCTGGCGTTTTGATATTGAAATTGAAGAAGATCTCATTGAAGAAGTAGCACGTATTTATGGCTATAACAGCATTCCAAATAATGCACCATTAGCCCATCTTCGTATGCGTGAGCATAAAGAGTCAGATTTAGACTTAAGCCGAATTAAGACCGCACTTGTTGACGCAGATTATCAAGAGGCGATTACTTATAGCTTCGTTGATCCAAAAGTACAAACTTTACTTCATCCAGAAATTGAAGCGCTTGTATTGCCAAACCCAATTTCAGTTGAAATGTCAGCAATGCGCGTTTCATTGTTAAGTGGATTACTCGGTGCGGTACTATACAACCAAAATCGTCAACAAAATCGCGTGCGTTTATTTGAAACGGGATTACGTTTTGTTCCTGATGCCAATGCAGAATTTGGTGTGCGCCAAGAATTTGTTCTTGCAGGTGTGATTACCGGTACAGCAAAATCAGAATGTTGGACAGGTAAAGCCGAAACGGTTGATTTCTTTGATCTTAAAGGTGATTTAGAAAGTATTCTTTCTCTTACCGAAGTGGGTAATCGAGTTAAATTCGTGGCAAAAGCGTACAGTGCCTTGCACCCAGGTCAATCTGCTGCAATTGAATTAGATGGAAAAGAAATTGGTTTTACTGGAACTATTCATCCACTTATTGCTCAAAAACTAGGATTAAATGGCAAAGCAGTTGTTTTTGAAATTTTATGGGATGCCATTGCAAATCGTCGTGTGGTTCAAGCCAAAGAGATTTCAAAATTCCCTGCGAACCGTCGTGACTTAGCTTTAGTTGTTGCAGATAATGTCCCTGCAGGCGATATTATCGAAGCATGTAAACAAGCCGGCGGAGAAAAATTAACACAAGTTAATTTATTCGACGTATATCAAGGCATTGGCGTTGCTAGCGGACATAAGAGCTTAGCAATCAGTTTAACCATTCAAGATAATGAAAAAACGCTTGAAGATGATGAGATTAATGCGGTAATCTCTGCTGTATTAAACGAAGTTAAACAACGCTTTAATGCGGAGCTTAGAGACTAAACAGGAGACTAACATGGCAACGATTACAAAAATTGATATTACTGAATACTTATTAGATAAGTATCAATTACAAAAAGCGGAAGCTAAAGCATTAGTGGAAGACTTTTTTGAGGAAATTCGTTTATCGTTAGAATCTGGTGGTGAAGTGAAATTATCCGGTTTTGGTAATTTTGAACTTCGTAATAAAGCTTCCCGTCCAGGCCGTAATCCAAAAACAGGTGAAAGTATTCCTGTTTCTGCGCGCCGTGTAGTGGCATTCAAGCCAGGGCAAAAATTACGTGCTCGTGTGGAAAATACCAAGCCAAAACAATAGTAAGAAAAGTGCGGTCGTTTTTGACCGCACTTTTGTCAGGATTGAACATGAATAAGATTAAATGTGCTTTTTTAGTCGCAGGAAGTTTTTTGCTTTTTGCTTGTTCAAGCGGTGTTCGTGAAGAGTATGCCATGAACTATAAAGGTCAGATTGGAGATCCGATTATAGCTATTGCCATGTTAAGTGAACAACAATATGAATGGGCGGGTACACCTTATGTGTTAGGTGGGCAGTCTCGTGGTGGTATTGATTGTTCTGGTTTTGTGCAAAAGACTTTTATTGATCGTTTTAATATCAACCTTCCTCGAACGACGAAAGATCAAGCGGGTTACGGAAAACTTGTTCGTAAAGAAGATATCCAAACAGGCGATTTAATTTTCTTTAAAACGGGACGCGGACCAAATGGCTATCATGTTGGGATTTATGTGAAAGAAGATAAATTTTTACACGCTTCAACTAAAGGTGGCGTGATTTATTCTTCGATGAATAGCCCTTATTGGAAAAAAGCTTTTTGGCAAGTTAGACGAGTATAGTGGAAATAAAAAAGTGCGGTTAACTTTAACCGCACTTTTTCTTTATGGATTTGTTGTAGGGCGAATGCCTAATGTATGGCAAATCGCATAAGTGAGTTCACTACGATTTAATGTGTAGAAGTGGAAGTCATTTACGCCTTCACGAGAAAGGATTTTTACCATATCCATTGCCACACTCGCCGCGACGAGATTACGAGTAGTTGGATCATCATCTAATCCTTCATATGCTTTAGCCAACCATGCTGGAATTTTTACATTCGTAAATGATGCCATTTTTTGAAGTTGTTTGAAATTAGTGACAGGTAGAATACCCGGAACAATTTCAGCCTCAATACCAATGGATGCACAGCGGTCACGGAAGCGAAGATAACTATCAATATCAAAGAAGAATTGAGTAATGACATGATTAGCGCCTGCATCAATTTTACGTTTCAAATTGATTAAATCGGCTTGTGCTGATTTTGCTTCAGGGTGAACCTCAGGGTATGCTGCAACGGAAATATCAAAATCAGCTACGGAGCGGAGTAGTTCAACTAAATCAGCCGCATAGAAAGGTTTTTTCGCATAACCTTTTGGCTCATCACCGCGTAAAGCCACAATGCGACGAATACCGCTATCCCAATAATCTTTTGCAATTTCTTTTAATTCTTCAGGTGTAGCATCAATACCCGTTAAATGTGGTGCAGCTTCTATGCCAGTTTCTGCTTTAATAGCTTTCACGATGCTATGTGTACGATCACGTTCGCCTGAGTTGGCGCCATAGGTGACGGAAACAAATTTAGGATTTAATACTTTTAAGCGATGAATGGAATCCCAAAGCATGCTTTCCATTTTTTCATTTTTAGGCGGAAAGAATTCAAAGGAGACATTGATTTTTTTGTTAGTATCAGCAAGATGTTGATTTAATGTGTTAATTTCGTTTGCGTAGCTCATAGCATGCCTTCTTACATTTTTTATTAGAATGTGCTTATCATAAGATAAGAACTAATATGCGTCAATTTCAATGATTTCATCAAAATGATGAATGAAATTAATGATTATTTATTACGCGTTGTATTTTAAAAGAAAATCAATTTATTTGCACAAAAAGTTAGCATTTTTTCTAAAAATAGGTATAATACGCCGACCCTGTAAATGCACGGATTCCCACCGTGCATTATTTTATCGAGATCACACTCGAAGGGGTGGAGATTAAGATTAATGGTTGTGTTTCAAACAATATGGAACACTGGGTATCAAACTTATATTTTGGTAATTAATTAATGAAAACTTTTGTAGCAAAACCGGAAACAGTAAAACGTGACTGGTATGTGGTAGATGCGACAGGTAAAACTTTAGGTCGTTTAGCTACTGAATTAGCACGCCGTCTTCGTGGTAAACACAAGGCTGAGTACACTCCACACGTAGATACTGGTGATTACATCATCGTTATCAACGCAGACAAAGTGGCAGTAACTGGTCGTAAAGAAACAGATAAACTTTACTACTGGCACACTGGCTATGTAGGTGGTATTAAACAAGCGACTTTCAAAGAAATGATCGCTCGCCGTCCTGAAGCGGTGATTGAAATTGCGGTTAAAGGTATGTTGCCAAAAGGTCCATTAGGCCGTGCAATGTTCCGTAAATTAAAAGTGTATGCAGGTGCAGAACACCAACACGCAGCACAACAACCACAAGTATTAGACATTTAATCACGAGGTTTAGGAAATGGCAGAGAATCAAAACTACGGCACTGGTCGCCGCAAAAGCTCTTCAGCTCGTGTATTTATCAAACCGGGCAGTGGTAAAATCACTATCAACCAACGTGAATTAGACGTATATTTCGGTCGCGAAACAGCTCGTATGATCGTACGTCAACCGTTAGAATTAGTGGAATTAACTGATAAATTAGACCTATACATCACTGTTAAAGGTGGTGGTATTTCTGGTCAAGCGGGTGCAATCCGTCACGGTATCACTCGTGCATTGATGGAATATGATGAGACTTTACGTCCTGCTCTTCGTGCAGCTGGCTTCGTTACTCGTGACGCACGTCGCGTTGAACGTAAAAAAGTTGGTTTACACAAAGCGCGTCGTCGTCCACAATACTCCAAACGTTAATTTTTTATTATCGTTTCAAGAAAGCAGAGAGAAATCTCTGCTTTTTTTATGTCTGTAAAAAACAAATTAATGAAAAATTCCCGTTCTTTGATTTTTCATTGATTGCTTATAATTAATTGATTTTAAAGGAAAAATAAGAAATTGTTAGCAATTTACCTGTCGGTTATGTTAAAATAACCGCCCATTTTTAGTAGAAGTATATAAGTTAGTTTGGATCTTCGGAGGAATAAATGTCCAATGCATCAAGTAAACGTTCAGTAATGACTCTTTTTTCAAATAAAAATGACATTTACTGCCATCAGGTAAAAATTGTTTTAGCTGAAAAAGGTGTTGCTTACGAAAACGAAGAAGTTGATCTGCAAGCATTATCAGAAGATTTAATGGAATTAAATCCTTACGGCACATTACCAACCTTGGTAGATCGTGATTTAGTGTTATTCAGCTCACGCATTATTATGGAATATCTTGATGAGCGTTTTCCACATCCTCCACTTATGCCAGTTTATCCGGTTTCTCGTGCGAAAAGCCGTCTTTTAATGTTACGTATCGAACAAGATTGGTACCCAACATTAGAAATTGCTGAAAAAGGCACGGAAGTTGAACGTGAAGAAGCATTAAAACAGCTTAAAGAAGAATTGTTAGCGGTATCGGTTATCTTCCAACAAACCCCTTATTTTATGAGTGAAGAGTTTGGCTTAGTCGATTGCTACGTTGCACCATTATTATGGAAACTACGTAATATGGGCGTGGAATTCAGTGGCACAGGAAGCAAAGCAATCAAAGGCTATATGGATCGTGTATTTAGCCGTGATTCATTCTTACAATCAGTAGGTGAAGCAGCACCTAAAAATTTAATGGATGATAAATAATGACCCACACACCATCTCCAAAACGCCCTTATTTACTAAGAGCCTATTATGATTGGCTAGTGGATAACGATTTCACTCCATATTTGGTGGTGGATGCTAATTATTATGGTACCAATGTGCCTGCGGAATACGTGAAAGATGGGCAAATCGTCTTAAATCTTTCTGCGGGAGCAACTGGGAATTTGCAATTAACCAATGATTTTATTCAGTTTAATGCACGTTTCCAAGGTGTGGCTCGTGAGTTATACATTCCGATGGGCGCAGCTTTAGCCATTTATGCTCGTGAAAATGGTGATGGCGTGATGTTTGAGCCAGAGGACATTTACGATGAGCTAAATCGTGAGCCAACATCAGAACAGCCATTAAGCTTTGCAGAAGCGGTAGATAAGCCAAAGACTGAAAAGAAACCACAGAAATCAGCATCTCATTTACGAATTGTGGATTAATAAAAGAAAAACAAAAGTGCGGTTAAAATTAACCGCACTTTTTTATTTATTATTTGGTTGCAGCTTTCATATCACGAACAAACTCAGAGAGTTCAGTTAAGCATTGAGCTTGATTATCTAAATTTCGCTCGATGATTTTTACCGTTGCAGAGCCTGAAATAGCTCCCGCTGCACCTAGTTGAAGGGCTTCTTTCACTTGAGCTGGTTGAGCAATACCAAAACCTTGTAGAATTGGTGGCGCCTTGTGGGCTTTAAGTTGTTCTACAAGTGTATCTAAGTTTGCGGCATGAGCTTGATTCTCTGCACTTGTTACACCCGCACGAGAAACTAAATAGGTATAGCCTTCGCTGTTTTCAGCAACACCTTGTACGGTTTTGGCATCCGCATTTGGTGGGCAAATAAAGACAGGTTGAATGCCATGCTTTTTAGCAGCTTGAACATAGTCTTCTTTTGCTAATAGTGGAATATCTGCCACTAAAACCGCATCTACGCCGACTTCTGCACAACGTTGATAGAAATTATCTAAGCCTTTCGCAAAAATTAAATTTGCACAAAGGAGTAAACTAATCGGAATTTCTGGATATTTTGACCGCACTTTAGCGAGTAATTTAAAGCTATCCTCAGTGCTATGACCCGCATTAAGGGCTCGGTTATTGGCAGCTTGAATAACAGGACCGTCTAATAGCGGATCAGAAAATGGAAAGCCTAATTCCAAAGCATCTGCGCCATTTTCGACTAAAGTGCAAATAATCTCAAAAGAGCGATCAAATGTTGGATCGCATAATGTAACGAAAGGTACAAAAGCCCCTTCTTTTTTCGCTGCAAGTTCTGCAAATTTAGTTTCAAAGCGGCTCATTATTGCATTCCTTTTTCTTTTAAAACTTTATCAACGGTGAAAATATCTTTATCACCACGACCAGAGAGATTCACCACTAAAATTTGTTCTTTATTCGGTTCTTGATGAATCATTTTTAGCGCATGCGCTAATGCGTGGGAGCTTTCCAATGCAGGAATAATCCCTTCATGTTTTGCTAACGTTTGGAAAGCATTTAATGCTTCATCATCAGTGATACTTGGGTATTCTGCACGACCAATACTTTGCAAATAAGCATGTTGAGGCCCTACAGAAGGGAAGTCTAATCCAGCAGAAATAGAGTAGGATTCTTCTACTTGACCATCTTCCGTTTGCATTAAAGGTGATTTCATACCGAAATAAATGCCCACTTTTGCATGGCCTAATGGTGCACCATGTTCACCACTTTCGATGCCATGACCTGCAGGTTCTACACCAATCAAGCGTACTCCTTTTTCATCAATAAAATCAGTAAACATACCAATTGCATTCGAACCACCACCAACTGCCGCGATGACAGCATCCGGTAAACGGCCTTCTTTTTCTAAAATTTGACGTTTAGTTTCTTCACCAATCATTTTTTGGAATTCACGTACAATGGTTGGGAATGGATGAGGGCCTGCAGCTGTACCCAATAAATAATGGGTGTTTTCATAGTTGGCTGACCAATCACGCATGGCTTCACAACATGCATCTTTCAATGAGCAAGAACCTTTTTGTACAGGAATCACCTCTGCGCCCATCAAACGCATACGGAAGACGTTTGGTGATTGACGTTCTACGTCTTTTGCACCCATATAAACACGACAAGGCATATCTAACATTGCACAAGCAAGAGCTGTTGCTACGCCATGTTGGCCGGCACCGGTTTCGGCGATAATGCGCGTTTTCCCCATGCGTTTTGCTAATAAAATTTGACCTAACACTTGGTTGGTTTTATGGGCACCACCGTGAAGTAAATCTTCACGTTTTAAATAAATTTTTGCTTTTGTCCCTTTGGTTAAATTACGGCAAAGGGTAAGGGCGGTAGGTCTGCCTGCATAATTTTTAAGTAAATCTTGAAATTCACGTTGGAATTCCGGATCGTCTTTTGCTTCAACAAAGGCTTTTTCTAGCTGTTGTAGTACTGGTACGAGAATTTCCGGTACATACATTCCGCCAAATTCACCGAAATAAGGATTTAAAAGGGTTTCTGACATAATATTTCCTTGTTATTTTTGAATTCTTGCGACATTAAGTGGTGCAAAGGTTTGTGCAGTAGGCATCACTTCAATGCGATTAATATTGACATGTTCAGGTTGTTGATTGAGCCATAAAACAATATTAGCAATATCTTGTGGACTGACATATTCCACATTTTCATAGAGTTTTTCTGCTCGGGCATTATCACCTTTAAAACGGACATTCGAAAATTCAGTTCCACCACAAAGACCAGGCTCTACATTGGTCACGCGAATTTGTGTGCCTGCAAGATCAGCTCGAAGATTTAAACTAAATTGTTTGATAAAAGCTTTAGTACCACCGTATATATTGCCACCTGGATAAGGATAAGTACCTGCAATTGAGCCTAAATTAATAATATGGCCTGAATTACGTTCTACCATTTGTGGTAACACAAGACGTGTGATAGTGACGAGTCCTTTAATATTGGTATCAATCATTTGCATCCAATCGTCTAAACTCGCTTTATCGGCACTTTCTAAGCCTAATGCTAATCCTGCATTATTCACCAATAAATCAATGGATTGCCAACTAGCGGGAAGAGAATGGAACGCATCTTCTGTTGCTTGGCGATCTGAAATATCAAAGGCAAGAAAATGGAAGTTATCACCTAATTCTTGTTGTAATTGTTCCAAACGAGCTACACGGCGTCCCGTGCCAATTACACGATAGCCATTTTCAATGAGTGTGCGACAAATTGCCGCACCAAATCCGGCAGTTGCGCCAGTTACTAACGCTGTTCTTTGCATAATACTTCCCCTTAGCAATCAGATTAATTTGACAAAATCGTCTTAAAAACTGACCGCACTTTTTCGCTATCTTTCACGCCAGCGGCAGTTTCTACACCAGAATTGAGATCAACCCCTAGGCAACCTTGCTTAATGGCTTGTTCAATATTGTCAGATGAAATGCCACCCGCCAAAATAATTTTGTGTTTCAAGTTTTCAGGAATGAGTGACCAATTAAAGGTTTTTCCTGTGCCACCTTGTTGATTAGCGGATTGGCTATCAAAAATATAGCGAGCGATATTTAAATCATCAGTAAAATCAACCGCACTTTGTGCCTCAGTATTCACCGAAATGACTTTCCAAATTTGAGTTTCCTCAGGCAGTTGGTGATGAAGTGCGGTAATAAATTCAGCAGTTTCTGAACCGTGTAGCTGAATCGCATAAAGCTGCAATTGTTTAGCAATTTTCACAATAAAATCAATTTCTTGATTCTGGAACACGCCCACAAAGCGAAGTGGTGATGCTGTCACTAATTCTTGAGCTTGACGTAGGCTCACACAGCGTTTTGAATGTTCGACGAAAATTAAGCCGCCGTATAATGCTCCATTTGCGTAAACCTCTTTGACATCTTGCGTGCGAGTTAAACCGCATACTTTATTTTCTCCAAAAATCACTTCACGCACAGCATTATTTAAATCTGCGCTGCCCATTAGGCTACTGCCGATTAAAAAGCCATGTGCCACTTTTTGCAAATCACGAATTTGACTGTGATTATAAATCCCTGATTCGCTGATAATACGTGCATCAGAGGGGATACGATCGGCATATTTTTGTGTGAGTTCTACCACGCGGTTTAAATCAACAGTGAGATCGTGAAGATTACGATTGTTGACGCCGATAATTTTTGCACCTAATGCAAGGGCTCGCTCAAACTCTTCTTCGTTGCTGGTTTCCGTCAATACGCCCATGCCAAGAGAATGTGCCAGATCAGCCAGTATGCGATAGGTTTCATCATTCACCACTGAAAGCATCAATAAAATAGCATCAGCTTGATAGTAGCGCGCAAGATACACCTGATATTCGCTGATCATAAAATCTTTGCACAATACAGGTTGTGAGACAACGTCACGTACTTGCGGCAAATAATCAAATTTACCTTGGAAGTATTTCTCATCCGTTAGCACAGAAACAGCCGACGCATAATGTTTATACACATTGGCGATTTCGTCTAAATTAAATTCATCACGAATTAATCCTTTAGAAGGGGAAGCTTTCTTACATTCCAAAATATAAGCAGGCTTTTGATGGGTGCCTTTAGTCAACGCATCATAAAAAGAGCGGTCAGATTTTTGAATGTTTTCTTTAAATTGTGAAAGCGGAAATTCAGCTTCCTTTGCTTTAACCCATTGCGCTTTGTCTAAGACGATTTTTTGCAGTACCGTAGCAGAGTCAATGGGTTTAGTGAAATCTTGCGTGATCATAATCTTTCTTCTTATTGTGGCTTATCAAATCAGCCTTTATCTTAATATTTTGTTAAATGTTGTAATGTATCAAACGCTTTGCCTGATACAAGATGAGCCAATACATTTTGAACATTTTGTTTTAAGTCATCATGACCAAATAATTTCAACAATAATGCCACATTCGCCGCTACCGCATTAGCGTGTTCAGTTTTACCTTTACCTTGTAAAAGTGCGGTCAGATATTGGGCATTTTCTTGCGGTTCGCCACCACGTAAACTTTCTAAAGATTGTGTTTTTAAACCAAAATCTTCAGGCGTTAAGGTGAAGTAGTCAATTTTACCGTTTTTAATTTCAGCCACTTGGGTTTCGCCGTGTACCGCGACTTCATCAAGACCTGCACCATGCACAACAAAAGTATGTTGATGGCCTAATGCAACAGCCGTTTCTGCATAGGTTTTCACTAATTCAGGGGCATATACGCCAAGCAAATGATAAGTTGGTCGAGCAGGGTTAATTAATGGACCTAAAATATTAAAAAGCGTACGTGTTTTTAATGCCGCTCGAACAGGGGCTACATGCTTAAACCCACTGTGATATTGTTGCGCAAATAAGAAGCATACGCCAATATCATCAAGTGCTTGACGAGCTTGTTCAGGCGTGACGTTGACATTCACACCTAGTGCAGTTAATACATCACTGGCACCTGATTTGCTTGATACACTGCGGTTACCGTGTTTTGCTACTTTGGCACCCATAGAGGCTGCAACAATAGCACTCGCAGTAGAAATATTAATTGTGTTTTGACCATCACCACCAGTACCCACAATATCCACAAAAGGGTAGTCAGGACGAGGGAATGATTTGGCATTTTGTAAAGATGCCGATACCGCACCACTTAACTCATCAATAGTGGCACCACGTACTTTTAACGCAATCAGCATGGCAGCAATTTGTTCATTATTGAGTTCGCCTTGCATAATGGCATTAAAAATGACCGCACTTTCTTCTTTGTTAAGTGTTTTTCCGTTGTAAAGTTGTTCTAATAATTGAGCCGTTTGCATAATCAATCTTCCTTATACGTTAAGATCATAGACTAAGTCTCGAGCTTCATCACCAGTCATACCTCGGAAGCCCCAACAATGAGCCGGTTGTTCCTTAATGGTGATTTCCACATCATAGGATTTAATACCTATTTTGTATTCCAATTCGCTAAATAGCATTTTGATCAAACGTTTTTTAGTTCCTTCTAAACGTCCCTGCATAAGATTAATTTCGATTGCGATATAGTTTTCGCTACGATCTTCTGGATAGAAAAAATCTTCTTTATCCAAACACTCGAATCGAATTGTATGCTTGCCATGCGGAATATCCAAGCCTAAATTAAGGCTGTCATAAATGGCCTTAGCAATAGCTTTACGACGAGGGGTAAGGGTTTCTTTTAATCCATATACGGTAATCATTTTTTTCTTCCTTAATCTCTGTTTAATAACCATTCCACAGATTGTTGTAATAATTTCGAACCTTGCACAGTAAGGATGCTTTCTGGGTGGAATTGGAAAGCACAAATTGGCAAGGTTTTATGACGAATCGCCATCACAATACCATTGTAATCTGCATTAACAATAAATTCGTCAGGCAGATTTTTACCCATTAAAGAGTGATAACGTGCCACTGGCATTGGGTTGGCAATGTCTTTAAACATGGCTTGGTTATCGTGTTGAATGCGCGATACTTTACCATGTAATACTTCGCCTGCATGTACAACCTCTCCACCAAAGGCTTGAATAAGCGCTTGATGGCCCAAGCAAATCCCGATAATTGGCACATCATTTTTTAAACGTTCAATGAGCGGGAGTAAGATACCCGCTTCAGCCGGAGTACCTGGTCCTGGAGAGAGCGCAAGAATTGTATCGGGTGTATTTAATGCTTCTTGTACCACTTGTTCTAAATTGGTGTCATTACGATAAATTTTTACGTTATGCCCAAGCACACGGAATTGATCCACTAAGTTATACGTGAATGAATCGAAATTATCTAAAAAGAGAATATTAGCCATAATTTATCGTCCTTATTTTGCTTGGGTATTGATTTGTTTGATTGCTTTAAGCACCGCAGCCGCTTTATGGCGAGTTTCATCCGCTTCCATTTGAGGATCTGAATCTAATACTTCACCACAACCTGCTTGAATATGGGCAATGCCATTTTGTACAAAGGCAGAACGAATCACGATACAGGTATCAAAACGGCCGTCAGAGGTGAGATAACCGACCGCACCACCATAGCTATGACGTTTTTGCTGTTCAAATTGATAGATTAACTGCATGGCTTTGATTTTTGGCGCACCAGTTAACGTCCCCATATTCATACAAGCTTGATAAGCGTGTAAGGCATCAAGTTCAGGACGAAGTTTACCCACTACGCGAGAAACCAAATGCATGATGTGCGAATAGCGATCTACTTGCATTAATTCAGCGACTTTACGTGTACCGCTTTGGCACACGCGAGCAATGTCATTACGTGCTAAATCTACCAACATTAAATGTTCGGCTTGCTCTTTATGATCAAGACGTAGTTCTAATTCCAAACGCGCATCCAATTCAGGGTCAATATTGCCATGGGCATCAAAACCACGTGGGCGAGAACCTGCAATTGGGTAAATTTCTAATTGACGATTATCTGGTGCATATTTCAACGCACTTTCTGGTGATGCACCGAATAAAATGAAATCCTCATCGTTCATGTAGAACATATAAGGGCTTGGATTGTTATGTTTTAATTGTGCATAGCTCGCAAGGGTATTCGGGCAAGCTAATGAAAAACGGCGAGATGGCACAATTTGGAACACATCACCAATATTAATATGATGTTTTAATGCTTTGACAATGCCGATAAATTCAGGATCTTCAAAGTTGGTGTTGACCTCATCACTTGCTGCTTTAATGGAAAGTACGCCATCAATATTTCTTAATTTTTGTGCAATAGAAAGTGCGGTTTTCGCGACTTCCACTTGCTCTTCTTGGCTAAAACAGAAGCTTTTTAATGTAGCTTGTTGGCTTTGGTGATCGATGGTGATTAAGTTTTCTGCGAGATAGAAACTGTAATCTGGGCAGTTAATGCCATCATCTTTTAATTCAACACCTTGCATTGGAATAAAATTTGCCACCAAATCATAAGCAAATAAACCACCTAAAAAGACTGGTGTGCTGCTATGTTGATAATGGTTAGAAATTACACGAAGTCCATCAAAAATGGTTGCAGCTTGTAATTTGCTGTCTTCATCTAATTGATTGTCGAGCGGCGCGAATTGTACAGAAAATTCATTCTCAAAATTAACCACACTTACGGTACCAAGTTGGCTTAATACAGGATGAATTTCGTTTAACACTTGTTTTCCGTTCGCATTCAATGCTCTAAAGGTCACCTGATTGCCTAAACAAGTAATTTTAACGGCAGCATTAATTAGAATAAGGCTCTGTAAGCTATTTTTACTACCAATTTCTGCAGAGTCGAGGAGGAGAGAATTTGAGTTCTGTTGGCATAATGTATTAAAAATTGCGGTGGTGTCGGCATGGTAGGGAACCGGTTGAGAGGTCACCGCAATAAATGGGATGTTTTTCATAATGAATCCTTTATTCTGAACTTTTGCACTATTAAACTAGTACATGATGCGTAAGTCAAGAAAATAATCAAAAAATTGGCGTAATTTTACAATATTTTTTTAATTTTTAACCAAAGATATTAAAAATAGAGAAAGTTGATTAGAAAAAAGCCATTTTGAGGCATATCTCAAAATGGCTTATCTGGGGATTTTAGTAATTAGAGAGATGCAACAATCTCATCAATTTTATTTCTTGCTGAACGTTGTGCTTTTTCAATCGCTTCAGCACCTAATCCGATACCTTTTGCATAAGCAAACTGAACATCGGTAATACCAACAAAACCTAAAATGGCTTTTAAGTAATTTGTCACGTTATTGTTTTCATCATACATGCCACCAAAGCTTGCTAACACAATCGCTTTTTTACCTTGAAGTAAACCCTCAGGGCCATTTGCAGTGTATTGGAAAGTTACACGAGGGCGTGCAATAAAATCAAAATAAGATTTAAGTTGTGTTGGGATACCTAAGTTATACATTGGCGCACCAATTACAATAATATCTGCTGCTTTTAATTCAGCTACTAACTCATCAGATAAGGCTAAAAGAGCATTTTCTTCTGCTGTTTTAGGTTCGCCACGTACTGCAGTTGCCGCTGTTGCATCAAAATGGGGAAGGGGTTGCGCCGCTAAATCACGTACCACAATGTTGTGACCTTTTAATTTTTCAATGGTGTAATCGGCTAATTTATTGCTTTGAGAGTTATCTGCAAGGATGCTGGATTTTAATACTAATACGTTCATAGAGTTTCCTTTAATTTGTGTCTATCAAAAGTGCGGTCATTTTATCGGAAATTTTGAATAGATAAAGTAGCTATCAGGAAAATCATTATTTACTCATTGGAAAGAATTCAGCGAGATATTAACAAGTGTGGTGGAAAGTGCTAAAATTCTCCGCCGCACTTGGTTTGCTCGATAGTGGGAGTGAATGAAAGTGCGGTTTGTTTTTAATCATTATTTGCATGTTGCCTTTCGTATGGGCGACCACTGTATAAGGAAAAATTATGCCTATTATTACTTTACCGGACGGTTCTAAACGTGAATTTGATCGTCCAGTTTCGGTGTTAGAAGTGGCTCAAGATATCGGAGCCGGTCTTGCCAAAGCAACTATCGCGGGCCGTGTAAACGGTGAACGTCGTGATGCCTGTGACATCATCAATGAAGATGCCAACCTTGAAATTATTACGGCAAAAGATGAAGACGGTTTAGAAATTATTCGTCACTCTTGCGCACACTTGCTTGGTCACGCAATCAAACAATTATTTCCAGATGTCAAAATGGCAATCGGTCCAACGATTGAAAATGGCTTCTATTATGACGTGGATTTAGACCGTTCTTTAACGCAAGAAGACATTGATGCTATCGAAAAACGTATGCTTGAATTGGCGAAAACCAATTATGACGTCATCAAAACTCCGGTAAGCTGGCAAGAAGCAAGAGATACTTTTGAAAAACGCGGCGAGCCATACAAAATGGCTATCTTAGATGAAAATATCGAACGTACCGCAACGCCTGCGCTTTATCATCATGAAGAATATATTGATATGTGTCGTGGGCCACATGTGCCAAATATGCGTTTCTGCCAACACTTCAAATTAATGAAGGTTGCTGGTGCGTACTGGCGTGGTGATAGCAAAAATAAAATGTTACAACGTATCTACGGTACGGCTTGGGCAGATAAAAAACAATTAGCGGAATACTTAACTCGCTTAGAAGAAGCGGCAAAACGTGACCACCGTAAAATCGGTAAAGCGTTAGATTTATACCATATGCAAGAAGAAGCACCGGGTATGGTGTTCTGGCATAACGATGGTTGGACAATTTTCCGTGAATTGGAAACCTTCGTACGTACTAAATTAAAAGAATACGATTATCAAGAAGTGAAAGGTCCGTTCATGATGGATCGTGTGTTATGGGAAAAAACAGGTCACTGGCAAAACTACGGCGATTTGATGTTTACTACACAATCAGAAAACCGTGAATATGCGATTAAACCAATGAATTGCCCAGGACACGTTCAAATCTTTAACCAAGGTTTAAAATCTTACCGTGATTTACCAATCCGTATGGCAGAATTTGGTTCTTGTCACCGTAACGAACCATCAGGTTCTTTACACGGTTTAATGCGTGTACGTGGCTTCACTCAAGATGATGCACACATTTTCTGTACTGAAGACCAAATTGAAAGTGAAGTAACCAGCTGTATTAAAATGGTTTACGACATTTACAGCACGTTCGGTTTCCAAAATATTCAGGTGAAATTATCCACTCGTCCTGAAAAACGTATCGGTGCAGATGATATGTGGGATCGTGCAGAAGCGGGTCTAGCAGCAGCATTAGCGCATAACGGTCTTGAATATGAAATTCAAGAAGGTGAAGGTGCATTCTATGGGCCGAAAATTGAGTTTGCATTACGCGACTGTTTAGATCGTGAATGGCAATGCGGTACTATCCAATTAGACTTTGCATTACCTGGTCGTCTAAATGCGTCTTATGTTGCAGAAGACAATGATCGTCGCACACCGGTTATGATTCACCGTGCGATTTTAGGTTCAATTGAGCGTTTCATCGGTATCATTACTGAAGAGTATGCGGGTTTCTTCCCTGCATGGTTAGCACCAGTTCAAGCGATTGTGATGAACATTACAGATAGCCAAGCGGATTACGTGCAAAAAGTAGTGAAACAACTTTCTGATGCTGGATTACGTGTTAAAGCAGATTTACGTAATGAGAAAGTCGGCTTCAAGATCCGCGAACATACCTTACGTCGCGTGCCTTATATGCTCGTTTGCGGTGATAAAGAAATCGC
This sequence comes from Haemophilus sp. 27098_8_127, assembly GCF_041433495.1. NCBI lineage: Bacteria > Pseudomonadati > Pseudomonadota > Gammaproteobacteria > Pasteurellales > Pasteurellaceae > Haemophilus > Haemophilus sp. 27098_8_127. Next base: position 446,739 of record NZ_JAPWBP010000001.1, on the reverse strand, counting down.
TGAAGGCAAAGTGGCTGTACGTACCCGTAAAGGTGCAGATTTAGGTACTTTCACGATTGAAGAATTTGCTGAAATCTTGAAATCCCAAGTAAGACAACGTGAGTTGAAATTGTTGGGTGAAGAGTAATTGACTCTTTAAAATCTTAATTAAAAATGACCGCACTTTGATGTGCGGTTTTTTTTATATTCACGGTATAAAAATAAACTCAAGTATCTCTTTCTTCTATATAATAGCTTTATCACAAGGAGGCGAATATGACAGATCAAATTCAACAATTAACACCAGAATTAACGTTAGAACATATCAATGAAATTCCTGTTTTAATCTTAAATCATCCAGTAGGAACGGCTCGAATTGCATTACAAGGGGCGCAGCTATTAAATTGGCAACCTAAAGGGGCTGAGCAGGATATTTTTTGGTTAAGTGAGATTGAACCTTTCACACAAGGTGTGGCAATTCGCGGCGGTGTGCCGATTTGTTACCCTTGGTTTGGAGGCGTTAAACAACCTTCACACGGTACAGCGCGTTTATGTTTGTGGCAATTAAGTGATTATGATCTGCAAGCGAATAAAGTGCGGTTAGAATTTTCGCTCTTTTCTGAATATGGTGTGATTGAAGCCAAAATGAAAATGGAATTTACCGATAAATGCACAATGACTTTAACGCATTTAGGGCAAGAACCAGCTCAAGCGGCATTACACAGTTATTTTAATATTAGTGATATTTCACAAATTGAAGTCCAAAATTTACCAAGTCGTTGCTATGACTCATTACAAGGTAAACATACAGACGTTCCTTCAACACGCAGAATAGAACAAGGTGTGGATTGTATTTATACATTAGAGGAAGATAAAACATTCTTAGTGGATAAGGCATTTAATCGACATATTCAAATTACCCATCATCATGCAGATTCAATTGTGCTATGGAATCCTTGGGAAAAAACGCCAAGTGCAATGAAAGCAGATGGATATAGAAATATGGTGTGTATTGAAACCGCAAGATTAGAGAACTTACTTCAATTTGGTGAAAGTATTTCTGCAGAAATAAGTGCTTTAACTACTGATATTTAAAGGAATAGAAATCCTTGTTGCATAAACGTGGCAAATACTATAAAATTTTGCCCGTTTTTTGCTTGTTTTTATAGCAAATGATTGAAGAAATCTTCTGTTTGAATGCAGTGGGTTTTATCTTAAATAAATAGAAGGAATAACATTATTAAAACCGTAAAAAAAGCTCCGGCAGCTAACCGCCCGAATCGCATTAACGATGAAATTCGAGTAAAAGAAGTTCGTTTGATTGACCAAGATGGTGAACAAGCGGGGATTGTATCAATTCAACAGGCCTTAGATATGGCAGAACAAGCAGCACTTGATTTAGTTGAGATCAGTCCGAATGCCGAACCACCGGTTTGTCGTATTATGAACTACGGCAAGTTCCTCTATGAAAAGAGTAAAACTGCAAAAGAGCAGAAGAAAAAACAAAAAGTTGTACAAGTGAAGGAAATTAAATTCCGTCCAGGTACTGACGAAGGTGACTATCAAGTTAAATTACGTAGCTTAATCCGTTTCTTAGAAGATGGCGATAAAGCGAAAATTACTGTACGTTTCCGTGGTCGTGAAATGGCTCACCAAGATATCGGTTTAGACGTGTTAGAACGCGTTAAAAATGACTTAGCTGATATTTCTGTTGTGGAATCTGCACCGGGTAAATTAGAAGGTCGCCAAGCAGTAATGGTGTTAGCACCTAAGAAAAAATAATTTTTTATTTAGATCTAATCTAGATAATCGAATTTTCACTTCGGTGAGAATACAACTGCATATTGGGCAAACTACGCAGCCTAATTGCTTTTGGAGAAGGGCAATTCAATTTGCCATATTGGAATAATTAGTGCCTACAAGTAATCTTCGGATTCGCCTAATTATGTGTTTAACTTAAAATGCGGAGTTATTTTAACAATGCCTAAAATTAAAACAGTACGTGGTGCTGCTAAGCGTTTCAAAAAAACAGCTTCTGGCGGTTTCAAACGTAAACAATCTCACTTACGTCATATTTTGACTAAAAAGACAACTAAACGTAAACGTCATTTACGTCATAAATCAATGGTTGCGAAAGCAGACCAAGTTTTAGTAGTAGCTTGCTTACCATACGCATAAGCCGTTATTTAAGCAAAACGTACGATTAGTTAAATTAGTTAAAAATATTACATAGGAGATTAAATAATGGCTCGTGTAAAACGTGGTGTTATTGCAAGAGCACGCCATAAGAAAGTTCTTAAGGCTGCTAAAGGTTATTATGGTGCACGTTCACGCGTGTATCGCGTTGCTTTCCAAGCGGTGATCAAAGCTGGTCAATACGCATATCGTGACCGTCGTCAACGTAAACGTCAATTCCGTCAATTATGGATTGCACGTATCAACGCTGCGGCTCGTCAAAATGGTTTATCTTACAGCAAATTCATCAACGGCTTGAAAAAAGCGTCTGTTGAAATCGACCGTAAGATCCTTGCTGATATCGCTGTATTCGACAAAGTGGCGTTCGCTGCATTAGTTGAAAAAGCAAAATCTGCACTTTAATTTTTTAAAGTTTAGATTCAAAAATTAGGACGCTGAAAAGCGTCCTTTTTTATTACCTCCAAAAAAGAAAAAACCGCTACTCAAAACTTGAATAGCGGGGAGGTCTTAATTATAAGAAACTTCAAAAAGATAACTGCAATATGCAGTGCACTAGCAATGTATCAGACTGTGTGTTTTTGAAATAGTTCGATATTTTTGAAAAAATATTTAAAAATATCAAAATTAAACCAAAATGAACGAATTTAGCCCTTTATAAAGGCAATAATTTGCTCTTCAATCCCTTTTTCATCTAATTTAATTTCAGCAAGCGCTTCTTGTTGTGTACCTTGCGGAATAAAGATATCAGGTAAACCTAGTTGTAAAAGTGCGGTTGTTTTTCCATGAGAATTTAGCACTTCTGAAACAGCAGAACCTGCACCACCTTGAATTGCATTTTCTTCTAATGTCACAATGACATCATGGGTATTTGCCACTTCTAGAATACGAGCTTCATCAATTGGTTTCACAAAGCGCATATCGACAACAGTCGCATTGAGTTTTTCTGCCACAGATAAAGCAGCTGGTAAGAGTGTACCAAAATTCAGAATCGCGATTTTTTCACCTTGACGAACCATTTTTGAACGACCAATTTCTAATTCAGCAAGTGGAGTTAATTCTACGCCGATTGCATTTCCACGCGGATAACGTACCGCAGCAGGTTTACCACATTTATAACCGGTATAAAGCATTTGGCGGCATTCATTTTCATCACTTGGGGTCATAATGATCATATTCGGAATACAGCGCATAAAGCTTAAATCAAAAGCACCTTGGTGAGTTTGACCATCAGCACCTACGATACCAGCACGATCGATGGCAAAGAGAACAGGTAAGTTTTGAATGGCGACATCATGAATAAGCTGATCATAAGCACGTTGTAAGAAGGTAGAATAAATGGCTACAACAGGTTTATAACCACCAATTGCAAGGCCCGCCGCGAAAGTGACAGCATGTTGTTCAGCGATGGCAACATCAAAATATTGTTGCGGGAATCGTTCTGAAAATTCTACCATGCCAGAACCTTCACGCATTGCAGGTGTAATACCGACTAATTTATCGTCTTGTTCCGCCATTTCACATAACCAATCACCAAAGATTTTTGAATAGGTCGGTTTAGCATTTGATTTAGGAAGTTGGCCGCTTGTTGGGTCAAATTTTGGTACGCCATGGAAACCAATCGGGTCTTTTTCTGCAGGCTCGTAACCTTTTCCTTTTTTAGTTTTGATGTGTAAGAATTGCGGCCCTTTGAGATCGCGCATATTGCTTAAGGTGGCAATTAATTCATCAATATTATGCCCATCAATTGGTCCAATATAGTTAAAACCGAGCTCTTCAAAAAGCGTACTTTCTGGAGAGAACATCACACCTTTCATGTGCTCTTCAGTTTTCTTCATAAAGTTTTTAACAGTTGGCACTTTATCTAAAATTTTCTTACTGCCATCACGAACGGTTGAATATAATGAACCAGAGAAAATACGGGCGAGGTGATTATTTAATGCGCCGACATTTTCAGAAATAGACATTTCATTGTCATTTAAAATGACCAACATATCAGTATGCAAAGAACCCGCATGGTTTAAGGCTTCAAATGCCATCCCCGCAGTGATAGCACCGTCACCAATCACACAAACGGTTTTACGACCCGCATTTTCACGTTCTGCTGCAACAGCAATACCTAGTCCTGCACTGATTGAAGTGGAAGAGTGTCCAACACTTAATACATCAAACTCACTTTCTTCACGCCAAGGGAAAGGATGAATACCGCCTTTTTGGCGAATGGTGGACATTTGATCACGACGCCCCGTCAAAATTTTGTGTGGGTAAGCTTGATGGCCCACATCCCAAATTAATTGATCAAAAGGGGTTTTGAAAATGTAATGTAGTGCAACCGTCAATTCAACGGTACCAAGACCAGACGCTAAATGACCACTGGTTTGACTAACGGATTCCAACAGATAACTCCGTAACTCCTGACAAAGTTGCGGAAGCTGATCTTTATTTAAAAGACGCAAATCTTCCGGCGAATTAATTAAGGATAAAAGAGGATAGTTGTTCATATATTCGTTAGTCCTAAAATGTGAAAAAAGTGACCGCACTTTGAAAAATCAAAGTCAGTGTTGTCACCATTAACTTTTACGATTGACAATAAATTCAGCTAATGCACGCAATGCAGTAGCATCAAAAGGTAAATTGTCTAATTCATGTAAGGCGGTTTGATAGAGTTCTTGTGCTTTTTGTTTCGCGCCCTCTAATCCTAACAGCTTTGGATAAGTACTTTTATCTAAATCTAAATCAGATCCCACCGGTTTACCGATTTCCGCACTGTCGCCTTCAATATCTAAAATGTCATCTTGCACTTGGAAAGCTAAACCAATAGCTTGTGAATAACGTTCTAGTTGTTGCTCTAATTCTTTGTTTTCAAAGTGAGGCGAACAGATAAAACCCATTTTTAATGCGGCCGTTAGCAATGCACCAGTTTTATTACGATGAATAAGCTCTAATTCGTCTAAATTAACTTGTTTATGCTCAGAAATTAAATCTAAACTTTGTCCTAAACACATGCCTTGTACGCCAGATGCTTGAGCTAAGACTTTCACTAATTGCAACTTTTGTTCTGCAGAAAGAGAAGGGGCTTGCGTAAGAATTTCAAAGGCAAAAGCTTGTAATGCATCGCCGGCTAAAATGGCCGTGGCTTCATCAAAAGCGATATGACAAGTTGGTTGACCACGACGAAGTTCATCGTTGTCCATGGCAGGCAAATCATCATGGATTAAAGAATAAGCATGAATAGCTTCAATGGTTGCTGCCGCGTAATCTAAAGCTGTTGTTTCTGCACCCAGCATTTTACCCGTTGCATAGACAAGGAAAGGGCGAACGCGTTTGCCGCCTAGTAATAAGCCATATTTCATGGCATCACGCAAAGGGGCATTATAAGAGTCAATTTCTTCAAATTGATTGGCTAAAAACTGATTAATACGATCTTGAACTTGTTTGAGTTCAGTGCCGAATTGATAACTCATGGATTACTCGTCCCCTTGATAATCACTTAATGGGGCGGTTTCGCTTTTTTGTAACAAAATTTGAATACGTTGTTCTGCTTGTTGTAAGCGTTCTTGACCAAGTTGAGCCAATTTAATGCCGTTCTCAAATTCTTTCAGCGCATCTTCCAATGGTAATTCACCGCTTTCAAGTTTTGTCACAATTGTTTCTAATTGTGCAAGTGTTGTTTCAAAATCAGGTTCAGCATTTGCTTGTTTACGCGCCATTAAATTATCCTTTTCAGATGAATAAATTGCTCCGTATTGTACTTGATTTTTATAGGGATGTTAAAAACTTATTTCAAAGTGCGGTCAGTTTTTCGTGAGAATTTGAACTTTGTGGGATCTAGAATTTAGCGTACAATACGGCCATTTTTTATTATTCACAGATTATTATGAAATTTATCGTTAAACTTTTTCCTGAAATTATGATTAAAAGCGAAACCGTGCGTAAGCGTTTCGCGAAAATTTTGACCTCAAATATCCGTAATATTTTACAGAAATATGATGAAGAAACAGCGGTTGTTCGTCATTGGGATTACATCGAAGTGCGGTCAAAAAATGAAGCAAACCGTGAAGAATTAATTGCGCTTTTACAACGCATTCCGGGTCTTCATCATTTTTTAGAAGTGGAAGAAAAACCGTTTACTGATTTACATCATATCTTTGAATTGACATTAGCGGATGTAGCTTCTCAACTTGAAAACAAAACCTTTTGCGTGCGTGTAAAACGTAAAGGGAAACATGATTTTAGTTCCATTGAAGCAGAACGTTATATCGGTGGCGGTTTAAATCAGCATATTGAAAGTGCAAAAGTACGTTTAAAAAATCCTGATGTAACTGTTCGCATTGATATTGAAGATGACAAAATGATGCTGGTGAGAGCTCGTCATGTTGGCCTTGGTGGTTATCCAATTGGGACACAAGAAGATGTACTTTCATTGATTTCAGGGGGCTTTGACTCAGGCGTATCCAGTTATATGCTTATTCGCCGTGGTTCTCGTGTGCATTATTGTTTCTTCAATTTAGGTGGTGCAGCCCATGAAATTGGCGTGAAACAAATGGCTTACCATATTTGGAGTCGTTATAGTTCATCCCATAAAGTCCGTTTTATTGCCATTCCTTTTGAAGGCGTAGTGGGCGAGATTTTAGAGAAAGTCGATAACGGCCAAATGGGCGTCGTGTTAAAACGAATGATGGTTCGCGCTGCAAGTAAAGTTGCACAACGTTTTGATATTCAAGCCATTGTTACCGGCGAAGCACTCGGGCAAGTATCTAGCCAAACTTTAACCAATTTACGTTTAATTGATGAAGCATCTGATGCTTTAGTATTACGTCCACTTATTACCCATGATAAAGAACAGATTATCGCGATGGCGAAAGAGATCGGTACCGATGATATTGCTAAATCAATGCCGGAATTCTGTGGGGTGATTTCTAAAAATCCAACGATTAAAGCGGTACGTGAAAAAATTCTTGAAGAAGAAAATCACTTTGATTTTGGTGTGCTAGAAAGTGCGGTTGAAAATGCACAATATTTAGATATTCGTCAAATTGCAGAAGAAACTGAGAAAGAAGTGGTGGAAGTAGATACCATTTCAGTGCTTGGTGAAAATGATATTATTTTAGATATTCGTAGCCCTGAAGAGACAGATGAAAATCCATTTGAATCAGATGAGCATCAAGTGATGCAGTTGCCGTTTTATAAATTATCTTCACAATTCGGCTCATTAGATCAAAGTAAAAACTATGTGCTTTACTGTGAACGAGGCGTGATGAGTAAACTGCAAGCGCTTTATTTAAAAGAAAATGGTTTTACGAATGTGAGAGTTTTCGGGAAAAAATAAGCAAAAAATGACCGCACTTTAACGTGCGGTTTTTTTATTCGTAATCTAATTCACCCACTAATTCATCGATAGCTTGGGCAAGTAATGTTCGGTCATGACGATAGCTGATATCATCTGCATTCAAACGTTTAGCTAAGATTTTAACGGGAGAAATAGCAGACAAATCGACCGCACTTTGTTCGCGATAAGGGGTAATAGCACCATCAATAACGGGTTCGCCGGCAATTTCATTTATTTTCTGAATGCGATCAGCCAACGATAGATGAGAGGCAGCACCAATTTCTACTCCTAAATTATCAATAAAAATTACTTTCGCTTTGCTATTACGCAGGGCAGTAGCTAATTCAGGTAATAATAATGGTGGCATAATGCTCGTCATGAAACTTCCTGGACCAAGTAAAATGACTTCCGCTTGCTCTAATGCTTGGATGGCTTCTTGTGCGGCTTTAACCATCGGTACTAAGAAAAGTGATTGGGGTAATTCTGTTAAATTATCAATGCTCACTTCACCTACAATACTGGAGCCTGAACCTAAACTCGCGGCAAGATGAACCGGTTCTTCTGACATGGGAATAATGTGAGATTTTACCTTGAGTAATTCACGAATTAAGTTAATGGCTTCAATAGGGCGAATATGCATATCTTCTAAAGCTTTGAGCATTAAATTGCCTAAATTATGCCCAGAAAGTTCACCTTCACCGGTAAAGCGGTATTCAAATAATGCAGATGCAGTGCTTGGCTCAATGATGATTTGGTTTAAGCAATTACGTAGATCGCCCCATGCGATACCACCTTGTTCTTGGCGAATACGACCCGTTGAACCGCCATTATCTGTGGTGGTGACAATACCGGTTAAACGCTCTTTCATAAAACTAAGCGCCGATAATACACGCCCTAATCCATGACCACCACCAATGGCAACAATATGTTTGATTTCGTCTAAATGTTCATGACGGCTGTGACGAGATAAATCAGACATTTTTCTTCCTTTTTTACCTATAAATAATTATAAAAAATAATGTTATATATTTTTTTATATAAGTTAATGCTGTTATTTTTATCAATATAGTCGGGTTATTCTACCAAATTATTGCTATTAACCGCTTGCTTTTATTACAATACCAATACAATTTATTTTTAACGCATAACTCCGAGCTTGTTTAGCCTAAGTTTCATAAGAAATACGGTGGCAAGCCAATAACGCAGTACGTTATTCAGGGATACGCTGGAAACGGTTTATCCTCTCCATATTTAGAAAGGTGTAAAATGCAATCCATTCCTATCAAGAACGTAGGAGAGTCTCGCTTAGTCGATCCTTTCCAACGCCAATATTACTATCTACGACTGTCGATTACCGATCAGTGTAATTTTCGTTGTACCTATTGTTTACCTGATGGTTATCAACCCGAAGCTAACAAACCAAGTTTCTTAACCTTAAAAGAAATTACCCATCTTGCTCAAGCGTTTGCTGAAATGGGCACAGAGAAAATCCGTTTAACGGGTGGCGAACCGACTTTACGCAAAGATTTTATTTCTATTGCTGAAAGCATTGCTAATATTGATGGAATCCGTCAATTAGCTGTCACGACAAATGGCTATCGCATGGCAAAAGATGTGGCTGATTGGAAGAAAGCAGGGATTACGTCTATTAATGTCAGTGTTGATAGCTTAGATCCTAAAATGTTCCATCAAATTACAGGTATCAATAAATTTGATGACGTAATGTGTGGTATCGATCGTGCATTTGAAGTGGGCTACAACAAAGTTAAAGTCAATTCAGTTTTAATGAAAAATTTGAATGACAAAGAGTTTGAGCAATTCCTCGTTTGGGTGAAAGATCGCCCAATTCAAATGCGCTTTATCGAGCTCATGCAAACGGGCGAAATGGATAGTTTCTTTGATAAATTCCATCTTTCAGGACAAGTATTAGCGGATAAATTGCTGCAAAACGGTTGGCAATTACAACACAAATCCCATACTGATGGTCCTGCAAAAGTATTCACGCATCCTGATTATGCTGGCGAAATTGGCTTAATTATGCCTTATGAGAAGAATTTCTGCGTAAGCTGTAATCGTCTCAGAGTATCAGCGAAGGGCAAACTTCATCTCTGTTTATTCGGCGAAGAAGGCATTGAATTACGTGATTTATTGCAATCCCATGAACAGCAAGATATTTTGCAAGCACGTATTTTTTCTGCACTGCAAGGCAAACGTGAACATCATTATTTGCATATCGGTGATAGTGGCGTAAGAAATCATTTAGCTTCTATCGGTGGCTAAAAGAAAATAGGTGAATTTTACTGTTCACTTATTTTGCTTTCGTCACACATGTAAAACATTCAATATTTTAACCGCACTTTATTTTATTATGACTACATTTACGCATATCAATTCTCAAGGCGAAGCCAATATGGTGGATGTTTCTGCAAAAGCAGAGACTGTTCGTGAAGCTCGTGCTGAAGCCATCGTTACTATGTCAAAAGAAACCCTTGCTATGATCGTGGAAGGCAAACATCACAAAGGTGATGTATTTGCTACAGCGCGTATTGCAGGTATTCAAGCAGCAAAACGTACTTGGGAACTTATCCCGCTTTGCCACCCCTTATTACTTTCTAAAGTAGAAGTAAATTTAGAACCGTTACTTGAAACCAATCAAGTTCGTATTCAATCTCTGTGCAAATTAACCGGAAAAACCGGCGTAGAAATGGAAGCATTAACCGCTGCAAGTGTTGCCGCATTAACCATTTATGACATGTGTAAAGCCGTACAAAAAGACATGATGATTGAGCATGTTCGTCTGTTAGAAAAGAGCGGTGGAAAATCCGGTCATTTTATTGCGGAGGAAAAATAAGATGTTAAATGTTTTATTTTTTGCTCAAACTCGTGAATTAATTGGTGTAGATTCTATTCAGCTTGAAGGCGATTTTGCAACAGCGGAAGCGGTGCGTGAACATCTCGCTCAAAAAGGTGATAGATGGGCGTTAGCATTAGAAAAAGGGAAGCTTTTAGTCGCTATCAATCAAACCTTGATGCCACTAGAAAGTGCGGTCAAAAATGGGGATGAAATTGCATTTTTCCCACCTGTAACGGGGGGCTAAATGATGGATATTCAAATTTCAGTACAAGAACAGCCTTTCGATCAAAATGCCGTTTACCAATGGCTTTCTGAGCAACATTCAGTTGGCGCAACGGTTATTTTCGTGGGTAAAGTTCGCGATCTTAATTTAGGCGATGAGGTATCCAGCTTATACTTAGAACATTATCCCGCAATGACAGAAAAAGCCTTACGTGAAATTGTAGAACAGGCGAAAGCACGTTGGGATATTCAGCGAGTCTCTGTGATTCATCGTGTGGGACTTTTACATACTGGCGATGAAATTGTTTTAGTTGGAATTAGTTCTGCTCACCGAGGTGATGCCTATCATGCCAACGAATTTATTATGGACTTCTTAAAATCCAAAGCACCGTTCTGGAAAAAAGAACAAACCAATCAAGGCGAACGTTGGATTGAAGCAAGAGAGAGCGATAAAGAAGCGTTAGAGAAGTGGTAATAAAAAAGTGCGGTCAAATTTAACCGCACTTTTTGTTTTTATTGATTAAAGCACTTTCACAATACTTTCACACAAATAACGAATATTGTCTTCAGTGATACCGGCCACATTGATACGACCAGAACGAACAGCATAAATCGCAAATTCTTCTTTTAATCGATCAACTTGTTCAGGCGATAAACCGCTGAAAGAGAACATACCGTTTTGTTCCATGATAAAGCTGAAATCTTGTTCTGCACCGTATTCTTTTAATAACTGAACGAATAAATGACGCATTTTTTTGATTCGTTCACGCATTTCAGTCAATTCATTTTCCCATTCTTGACGAAGTTGTGGATCATTTAACACCGTTGCTACAGTCGCACCACCGTGAGATGCTGGGTTAGAGTAGAGGGTACGAATAATTGATTTCACCTGTGTTAAAGCGGTGGAAGCGATTTCTGCATTTTCAGCCACAAGGGTAAAGGCACCTACGCGCTCATTGTATAAACCAAAGTTTTTAGAGAATGAACTTGCCACTAATAATTCTTTATGATTTGCTGCAAATGCACGTAAACCGTAAGCATCCTGGTCTAAGCCATTAGCTAAACCTTGATAAGCAAAGTCAAAGAGTGGCAACCAGCCATTTTTCGCTGAAAGTGCGGCTAATTCTTGCCATTGCTCAGGAGTTGGGTCAATACCAGTTGGATTGTGGCAGCAACCGTGTAAAAGCACCACATCACCTTCGCTTGCTTGGCTTAAATCTTCAAGTAAATGTTCCCAGTCAAGGGCTTTGCGCTCAGCATCATAATAACGATATTCGCGAATTGTCATGCCCACCGCATTGAAAATTGCATTGTGGTTTGGCCACGTTGGTGTACTAATCCACACATTTTGTGCTTTGGTTTGGCGTTTGATGAATTCAGCAGCAATGCGTAATGCACCTGTGCCCCCTAAACTTTGCGCAGTTCTTGCACGGTTTGCTTTAATGACTTCAGAATCTTTACCGAAAAGGAGTTCTTTTGTGCGTTCGTTATAATCGGCAATACCATCGATAGTCAGATAGTTTTTCGTTTTTTCGTTATCAAATAAGCGTTTTTCGGCTTCTTTTACCGCGCGCATAATCGGCGTTGTACCTTGTGCATCTTTATAAACGCCAATACCTAAATTGATTTTATTTTCACGTGTTTCAGATTTGAATGCTTCGCCTAAGCCTAAGATAGGATCGGCCGGAGCCGCTTTGATATGTTCAAACATAGCTTTTCCTTATGTATGTGTTGTGAGATAAGTAATTTTATACTTCAGCCGATAGATTTTATCAAGAAGAACCTGATAAAAATTAACCGCACTTTGATGTTTTTAGATATTCATCAAAAAGTGCGGTTGTTTTTTTCGATTATTTTAATTTCTCAATCGCCCAATTTAAACCAGATTGATAGTCTTCAGGGAGTTCGTGACGAAGTTTTTCAAGCTGTTGAATAATGATCGTTTTGTCTGGATGCGTAATATTGATATGACCTAATTTTCTACCTGGACGAACTTCCTTACCATACCAATGTAACTGAGAGAAAGGCGTGTTCAACCATTGTGAATTATGTTCTGTACCAATCAAGTTGACCATGACACTTGGGGCAATAGGTTGTAATGACGGTGTAGGTAAATCTAACAAGGCTCGTAGATGCAATTCAAATTGACTGATAGCACAACCAAGTTGCGTCCAATGTCCGCTATTATGCACACGAGGGGCAAGTTCATTAATTAATAATTTATCACCCACCACAAAGCATTCCATTGCCATTACACCCACATATTCAAGCTTATCCATGATTTTTCCAAGCATAGATTCAGCCTGAATTTGTTGGCTGTGTTGTTGAGGGAATGAAACATCTGTCACACTGTAACGTAAAATGCCATTTTGCTGTAGGTTATGCGTCACAGGATAGAAACGTTTTTCACCATTTTTAAATCTTGCGCCTACGATAGACACTTCATAATCAAAAGGAATAAATTTTTCTGCGATAATTTCACCGAATAAATCATCAGTAATATCACGTTGATTATTTTCAGTAATAATCCATTGACCACGGCCATCATAACCACCGGTACGACGTTTCACTACGACTTTTTTGCCCACGTTTTTAAATACTTCAGACCATTGCGTTTTATCTTTTAATAAACACCATGGCGAGGTAGGGAGATTGAGTTCATCTAGTAAAGATTTTTGGGTAAAGCGATCAGCCAATAAGCCAAAAACATTCTGATTAGCGAAATTCTTATGATGGCCTAATAACTCGGTTAAAGGTGTTTTTTCCCAACGTTCAATTTCTGCGGTGATGATGGCATCTTTAGGTAAATCAAATACGGGCGCATTGAACTCAAGCGGTTGAACGTGAATATCTAAAGGTGCGCCTGCGTAACGTAACATTCTGCCGAGTTGACCATTACCAAGCACATAGACAGTAGGATATAGGGTAGAGTTTTGCATAAAATTTCTCATCAAATCTAGCTAAAAAAACAACCGCACTTTAAAAAGTGCGGTCAAATTTAAAGGTGTTTTATGTACGTGGATCAGGATTATCCAATACCATATTGGTTTGATTTTCGCGGAATACTTGTAGGCGAGCGAATAACGCATCATCCCAACCGGCAAGAATTTGTGCGGCGAGTAATCCCGCATTCGCTGCACCAGCAGGACCAATTGCTAATGTACCAACAGGAATGCCTTTCGGCATTTGCACGATAGAATAGAGACTATCAACACCGCTTAACATAGAACTTTTAACAGGGACACCCAATACCGGTACAAGCGTTTTAGCTGCAATCATACCGGGTAAATGAGCAGCGCCACCCGCACCCGCAATAATCACTTTGTAACCATTTTTTTGTGCATTTTCGGCAAATTCAAACAGTTTGTCGGGGGTTCGATGTGCGGAAACGACTTCAACATGATATGCCACATTGAGTTCATCTAAAATTTGAGTTGCTTCTTGCATGGTTGCCCAATCGCTTTTTGAGCCCATCACAATAGCAATTTGTGCGGTATTTGACATATTTTTAAAAATTTATCTAATAAAAAACGATGCGTAGAATAGCATATTTGTCTACTTTTAAGCAAACGTTTGCTATATGGTAAAAACTGAAAATTCCATTGCAAGTTTTGTCATAAAATCTTATCCTAATACGAGTTTTTTTCTTAGAAATAGAGCAGATTATGTTAGCTAAAGCGAAATATAGAAAAGATTACAAACAACCTGATTTTACAGTTACGGATATTTTCCTTGATTTTCAATTAGATCCTAAGCATACCGTTGTCACTGCAAAAACAACCTTCCAACGTTTAAATGATGAAGCAACCTATCTACGATTAGATGGTCATGGCTTCCAATTTGCCTCCATTAAATTCAATGGCGAAGACTTTAAACATTATCATCAAGACCATGAAAGTTTAACGTTAGATTTAACCAATCAAAGTGCGGTCAATTTTGAACTTGAAATTGTGACAAATTTAGAGCCTGCACAAAACACCTCTTTACAAGGGCTTTATCAATCTGGCGAGGGCATTTGTACACAATGTGAAGCAGAAGGTTTCCGTCAAATCACTTATATGCTTGATCGCCCAGATGTATTGGCTCGCTATACAACCAAAATTACCGCAGATAAGACTAAATATCCTTACTTACTTTCTAATGGTAACCGCATTGCAAGTGGAGAATTAGAGGATGGTCGTCATTGGGTTGAGTGGAATGACCCATTCCCGAAACCAAGCTATTTATTCGCTTTAGTGGCGGGTGATTTTGATTTATTACAAGATACCTTTACGACAAAAAGTGGTCGTGAAGTGGCCTTAGAGCTTTATGTTGACCGTGGCAATCTTGATCGTGCTTCTTGGGCAATGGAAAGCCTGAAAAAAGCGATGAAATGGGATGAAGAGCGTTTCAATTTAGAATACGACTTAGATATTTACATGATTGTTGCAGTGGACTTCTTCAATATGGGGGCCATGGAAAATAAAGGGTTGAATATTTTTAACTCTAAATTTGTGTTGGCAAATCCGCAAACAGCAACCGATGATGATTATCTCGCCATTGAAAGCGTGATTGCACATGAATATTTCCATAACTGGACAGGAAATCGTGTAACTTGCCGTGATTGGTTCCAATTAAGTTTGAAAGAAGGTTTAACAGTTTTCCGTGATCAAGAATTTTCATCTGATACAGGCTCTCGTGCCGTTAATCGCATTAATAACGTGAAATTCTTACGTACGGTGCAATTTGCCGAAGATGCAAGCCCAATGTCACACCCAATTCGCCCTGAAAAAGTCATTGAAATGAATAACTTCTATACCGTGACTGTATATGAAAAAGGGGCAGAAGTGATTCGTATGTTGCATACCTTATTAGGTGAACAAGGTTTCCAAAAAGGAATGCAACTTTATATTGCAGAAAATGACGGTAAAGCAGCAACTTGTGAAGATTTTGTTTCTGCAATGGAACGTGCAAATGATGTTGATTTAGCACAATTCCGTCGTTGGTATAGCCAATCAGGTACGCCAGAATTATTGATTAGTGATGCCTATGACGAACAAACTCATACTTATCGTTTAACTGTTTCGCAATCTACGCCACCAACAGCGGACCAAATGGAAAAAGTAAACTTACATATTCCATTGAAAATTGCGCTTTATGATGCCAAAGGCACTAAACAAATGTTACAGCATAACGGTGAATTGTTAAGTGATGTATTAAATGTAACAGAAAAAGACCAAGTCTTTGAGTTCCATGGCATTTATGGTCGTCCAATTCCTGCATTATTATGTGACTTCTCTGCACCGGTGAAACTTGATTATGATTACACCACAGAGCAGTTATTAGGTTTGCTTAAATTCGCTGATAACCAATTTGCTCGTTGGGATGCAGCACAAATGCTGTTTACTCAAGAATTGCGTCGTAATGTAGCACATTTCCAACAAGGTGAAGCCTTTGAAATTTCACCTGATGTTTTAACCGCACTTGCGCATGTATTGGAAAATTACGAACAGGATATTGAATTAGCTACATTAATTCTAACCTTGCCAAAAGACATTGAGTTTGCAGAAAGCTTTAAAACGATTGATCCAGATGGCATTGCGGCCGCAAGAGAATTTATGTTGGTGCAAATTGCAGAATACTTGAAAGAAGATTTATTGCGTATTTACACCCATATTCGTCTTGAAGATTATCGAGTAACACAAGAAGATATTGCCTTACGAGCCATGCGTAATCTTTGTTTAAGTTATTTGGCTTACACCAATCTTGGTAATAATGTAGTCCAAAAACATTACAATAATGCCAATAATATGACAGATACGCTGGCGGCATTAAATATGGCGACCAAAGCGGCATTACCTTGTCGTGATACCTTGTTAGCGGATTTCGAACAAAAATGGCAACATGATGGCTTAGTCATGGATAAATGGTTTGCTTTACAAGCAACTCGTCCTGATGAAAACGTATTGGAAATTGTACAAGCATTAATGGATCACCCAAGCTTTAACTTCAACAATCCAAACCGTTTACGTTCATTAGTGGGTAGCTTTGCAAATCACAACTTAAAAGCTTTCCATCATATTAGTGGTTCTGGCTATCGTTTCTTAACAGATGTTTTAATTCGTTTAAATGAAACAAATCCACAAGTGGCCGCGCGTTTAATTGAGCCATTAATTCGTTTCTCACGTTTTGATGCACAACGTCAAACGTTAATGAAACGTGCCTTAGAACGATTAAGTGCTGTTGAAGATCTCTCAAAAGATTTATTTGAGAAGATTGAAAAAGCCTTGCAATAATCGCGATACAAATACTTTATAAATTCAATACGGGATGTCTAAGACATTCCGTATTTTTTTCAAATTTGTTAACTATATCAATCTTTTCTTTTATTGCCTTTGATAGAATGATTAATGGCATTTCGCCATATTAGTTAATAAGGATTTTATATGAAAACATACAAAACATCAGTGCTGGTCAGTATGATGCTTGGCATTTTTTCAACAACAGCATTTACAGCCACTGTGCCTGCTGGTACAACACTTTCTGAAACACAGATTTTCCGTCAAAATACACATAGTGATCCCGGGTCACTTGATCCTCAATTGGTGCAAGAAAATACAGCTGCACAAATTGCGATTGATTTATTTGAAGGATTAATTTGGTTAGATGAAAATGGACAAGTACAGCCAGCGCAGGCAGAGAAATGGACAGTCTCTGACGATGGTAAGATTTATACTTTTTCATTACGTGATGCAAAATGGTCAGATGGTACACCGGTAACAGCTCAAGATTTCGTGCTAGGTTGGCAACGAGCAGTTGATCCTAAGTTTGGTAGTCCAAATGCCAGTTATTTGTCTAAAGCACATATTTTAAATGCAGAAGATGTGATGCAAGGTAAACAGCCTATAAGTGCGTTGGGTATTAAGGCGATTAATGATAAACAACTTGAAATCAAACTAACCCAAGCCACACCTTACTTCTTACAGCTACTCGCATATCCTACAACATTTCCTGTTCCCCATCATAAATTAGCGCAATTTGGCGATAAATGGACTACCCCTCAAAATATCGTGAGTAATGGTGCTTATAAATTAAAACAATGGACAATTAACGAGAAAATTATAGCAGAACGTAACCCATTCTATTGGAATGATAAAAAGACGCTCATTAATACTTCAGAATATTTATTTCAAGAAAGTTTGGCTTCAGCCTATCAACGTTACCAAGCTAAAGAATTGGATTTAACCTGGATACCAGTGGAGCAAATACCACTCATTCAGAAAAATACGCCAAGCGCGTTACTTGTGGTCCCGAGACTAACGACTGAATTCTACACGTTCAATGTGGTGAAACCACCATTTGATAACGAAAAGGTTCGCAAAGCATTATATCTTACGTTAGACCGACCATTAATAGCTGAACATATTATTGGGTTACGTAAACCTGCAGCGACATTGACACCTCCAGACGTTGATGGTTTTACTGCACCGAACATTGCTGAATTAAATCAACCGTTAACAGATAGAGTTAAACAAGCTAAAAAATTATTAAATGATGCAGGATATAATGAAAAACATCCGCTCCAGTTTGAGATTTTTTATAACAAATATACGACACATGAAAAAGTGGCGTTAGCATTAGCTTCAGAATGGAAAAAACAATTAGGTGCAGATGTGAAATTACGTACGATGGAATGGAAAACCTATTTAGGCGAACGCAATATGGGAAATTTCCAATTGTCACGTATGTCAATTGATGCGGAATATAATGAGCCAACAGCATTTCTTAATTCATTAGTTTCAACATCTCCCGAAAATGTGGGGCTGTGGAAGAATGAGAAATTTGATCAAATCATGAAAGAAGCACAAAGTACTTTAAATGATAAGACGCGTGCTGAATTATATCGTCAAGCAGAGCTGATTATTGAGGAAGAGACGCCTCTAATCCCGATATTCTATTCACCGCTGATCAAAGTAATTAATCCAGCTGTAGGTGGATTCCCAATGCATAATCCACAGGATTATGTTTATACTAAGGAGCTTTATATTCGTAAGTAGTGTTATCTAAGCACCTTTCGTTGCATATACGTTGCTTTCATTTTAAAATGCTATGCAACGAAATTTTCAGCTAAAGTGCGGTTAATTTTAACCGCACTTTCCATTTACAGTGAACTATCCTGAGAGATAAACGAGTATGTATTCTTTAATCCGTAAAGCCATTTTTTCCCTTGATCCTGAAACCGCCCATGATTTAGTGATTAAATCACTGCATTTAGCGGGTAAATCACCTTGTCAATTTTTATTGAAGCAGCTTTTGGCTTGTCCACAAGGTACACCTAAGCAGTTGATGGGCATTACGTTTAAAAATCCTATTGGATTAGCAGCGGGCGCAGATAAAAATGCCGAAGCGATTGATGGCTTTGGTTCAATGGGATTTGGTTTTATTGAAGTCGGTACGGTTACGCCTTTAGCGCAAGAGGGAAATGCAAAACCTCGTCAATTCCGTTTAGTGGAATCGGAAGGGATTATTAACCGTAATGGATTCAATAATTATGGCATTGATTACGTGGTCGAGAATGTTAAAAAAGCAAAATTTGATGGTGTAATTGGGATTAATATTGGCAAAAATAAAGTCACGCCACTTGAAAAGGGGAAAGATGATTACTTATTTTGCTTAAATAAAGCCTATAACTATGCGGATTATATTACGGTAAATATTTCATCACCGAACACTCCAGATTTGCGTCAATTGCAGTATGGTGATTATTTTGATGATTTACTGCAAAGTGTAAAACAGCGCCAAAAAGTATTAGCTGAGCAATATAATAAATATGTGCCGATTGCAGTAAAAATTGCACCTGATTTATCTGAGGCTGAGCTCGTTCAAATTGCTGATACGTTACTTCGTCATCAAATGGATGGGGTAATTGCCACTAATACAACGATTTCACGCGACAACGTCACAGGTTTGAAAAATGCTGAGCAACAAGGTGGCTTAAGTGGAAAACCGTTACAGCAGAAAAGTACAGAAATTATTCGAAGATTGCATAAAGAGCTGAAAGGGCAAATTCCGATTATTGGTAGTGGTGGAATTGATGGTGTACAAAATGCACAAGAGAAGATTGAAGCAGGTGCAGAGTTGTTACAAGTTTATTCTGGTTTGATTTATCACGGCCCAAGCTTAGTTAAAGAATTAGTGAAAGCGATTAAATAAATGACAAAAAAATATGATTTACATTGCCATAGTACGGCTTCAGATGGTGTTTTAACGCCTATAGAGCTTGTGCAACGAGCTCATGAGCTAGGTATCAATGT
Organism: Haemophilus sp. 27098_8_127; assembly: GCF_041433495.1. NCBI lineage: Bacteria > Pseudomonadati > Pseudomonadota > Gammaproteobacteria > Pasteurellales > Pasteurellaceae > Haemophilus > Haemophilus sp. 27098_8_127. The sequence continues at coordinate 426,869 of NZ_JAPWBP010000001.1, read as the reverse complement.
GCTTGCTTTATGTGATCACGACACGGTAATGGGCATTGATGAAGCTAAAATTGAAGCAGATAAATTAGGTATTGAGCTAATTAATGGCGTGGAAATTTCAACGAATTGGGAAGGTCGTGGCATCCATATTGTTGGATTAAATTTTGATAAAACGCATCCTAAAATGACCGCACTTTTAGCTGAACAAAAATCACTGAGAGAAAAAAGAGCGGTCGAAATTGGCCATAAATTAGAAAAAGCAGGTGTTCCAAATGCCTATGAAGGCGCAAAAGCGTTAGCAAACGGGGAGGTAACTCGTGCGCATTATGCGCGTTATTTGGTACAAATCGGAAAGGTTTCAAATGATGGGCAAGCCTTTAAGCGTTATCTAGGTGGTGGAAAATCGTGTTTTGTCAAAGCTGAATGGGTAGATATTCCAACAGCGATTGATACGATTCATTCAGCAGGTGGCGTTGCCATTATTGCTCATCCTATGCGTTATAACATGACAGGAAAATGGATTCGTCGATTAATTGTTGATTTTAAACAATGGGGCGGTGATGGTATGGAAGTCGCAGATAGTGGACAGACCAAAGATCAACGTCAATATCTTGCGCGTTTAGCCAATGAATATGACTTAGCCGCCTCTTTAGGCTCGGATTTTCATTTTCCTTGCGGATGGATTGAATTAGGAAAGAATTTGTTTTTACCTGAAGAGGTAAAACCGATTTGGACATTATTTGAATAATAAAGGGCGGTCAATCCGCCCTTGTTTTTATATTTGACTGTTCTCACACAAACCGAGACTCGCTAGAAATTCAATAAATGCGCGAACTTTAGCCGGTAAATGACGACGATTTGGGTAAACCACATAAATATCTAAAGGTTTTTGTTTATATTCAGACAAAATTTCAACTAATTCACCGGAAGCAAGCGCTTCTTTTACAAAGAAACCAGGTGAATTGTTGATGCCCAAGCCTGCTTTTGTCATTTCTAACAATGCCATACCATTATTAGAAACCACTTTAGATTGAATTTTATAACGTTGAATTTGATTGGCTTTTGTTGATTGCCAATGCACCTGATTTAACGATGATTTATAAAGTAAACCTTGGTGATATTCTAAATCATCAGGTGTAAGTGGTGTGCTTCGCGACTCTAAATAACTTGGCGAAGCAACAAAATGCATAGGGGAGCTGCTAATTTTACGCGCAACAAGTGAGCTGTCTTGCATATAGCCGATACGTAATGCTAAGTCATAGCCTTCCGCAACGAGATCAACACGCTTGTCTTCAAATTCAATTTCTACGTGTAAATTAGGATGAAGCTCAATAAATTTAGGTAAATTAGGTGAAATATAAAGTAAGCCAAAATCACGTGGCACAGAGATTAATAAATTACCTTGTAAGCTCGTTGCCATATTACTGATGCTAGAGTCAGCCTCGCTTAAATCTAATAGAATGGCTTGGCAACGTTGGTAATAAAGCATACCGGCTTCAGTTGGCACAATTTTTCGTGTTGTACGTTGTAATAATCGCGTTTTTAAATGTTCTTCTAATTGTGAAACTAATTTACTCGCCATTGCCACAGAAATATTCTGTTGGTTTGCGGCTTGTGTAAAACTTTGCGTTTCGATCACTTTGCAGAAAACCGAAATTGCATTGAGTTTATCCATTTATAAATCCTTTTTGAAAAAAAGCTTGATTTTATCGGCGTAAGTTTGCAGTATATCGCCAATTTTACAGAATTCTAGTTATATTTTAGGTAAGCAAATGAGCAAATCTTTAGTGATTGTGGAGTCGCCAGCCAAAGCGAAAACCATCAATAAATATTTAGGTAGCCAGTATGTGGTGAAATCCAGCGTAGGGCATATTTGTGATTTGCCAACTGCGGGGAGTAGCACAGGCGAGAAGGCTAAACCCGTTTCCACTAAAGGATTAAGTGCGGAAGAAAAAAACAAAATTAAAGCAGAAAAAGACCGTGCTGCCTTAGTGAAACGTATGGGAATTGACCCTTATCATGATTGGAAAGCCAATTACCAAATTCTACCAGGCAAAGAAAAAGTGGTAGCCGAATTAAAATCCCTTGCTAAAAAATCCGATCATATTTATCTCGCAACCGACTTGGATAGAGAAGGAGAGGCTATCGCGTGGCATTTACGTGAAGTCATTGGTGGAGATGATAGCCGTTTTAGTCGTGTCGTATTTAATGAGATTACGAAGAAAGCAATCGAAAAAGCATTCCAGCATCCTGCTCACATTAATATGGACCAGGTTAATGCTCAGCAAACCCGTCGTTTCTTAGACCGCGTAGTAGGCTTTATGGTGTCGCCATTATTATGGAAGAAAGTAGCACGTGGTTTATCTGCAGGACGAGTACAATCTGTTGCCGTGAAATTGGTGGTAGAGCGTGAACGAGAAATCAAAGCATTCCAACCGGAAGAGTTTTGGGAAATTGAAGCGCTAACCCAAACGAGCAAGAAAGAAGACTTACGTTTGGATGTGGTGCAATATAAAGGCAAGAAGTTTGAGCCGAAAAATGAAAAAGAAGCACAAAGTGCGGTCGATTTCTTAAATAAGTCACATTACGTTGTCACAGATTTAGAAACAAAACCAACAGGTTCTAAACCAAGAGCCCCATTTATTACTTCAACCTTACAACAAACAGCAAGTACTCGTTTAGGTTTTGGAGTGAAGAAAACTATGATGTTGGCTCAACGTTTATACGAAGCTGGTTACATCACTTATATGCGTACTGACTCTACCAACTTGAGCCAAGATGCATTAAATATGGCACGCTCTTATATCGAAAGCCATTTCGGCAAAGATTATTTGCCAGCTAAACCGAATTTCTATTCGAGCAAAGAAAATGCACAAGAAGCACACGAAGCGATTCGTCCTTCTGATGTGAAAATGCTCGCGGATCATTTAAGTGGCATGGATAAAGATGCGGTGCGTTTATATGATTTAATCTGGCGTCAATTTGTGGCTTGTCAAATGCCGGCTGCACAATATGACAGCACAACCGTCACTGTAATGGCTGGCGATTATGAGTTGAAAGCCAAAGGCCGTATTTTACGCTTTGATGGTTGGACAAAAGTCTTGCCACAATTAGGTAAAAATCCAGAAGACCAAATTTTACCGGCTGTGAGTTTAAACGAAACATTAGCACTAAAAACGGTTTCGCCAAGCCAACACTTTACCAAACCGCCCGCTCGTTTTACTGAAGCAGCATTAGTTAAAGAATTGGAGAAACGTGGTATTGGTCGTCCTTCGACTTATGCGGCAATTATTTCAACTATTCAAGAACGTGGTTATGTGCGCATTGAAAATCGCCGTTTCTATGCCGAGAAAATGGGCGAAATTGTTACCGATCGCTTAAATCAATCTTTTACTGATTTGATGAGCTACGATTTCACTGCCAATATGGAAAACGTACTAGACCAAATTGCATCTGGTGAGAAAAATTGGAAGGCTGAGTTAAATCAATTCTTCAAAGATTTTTCTACCCAACTTTCTACGGCTGAATTAGATGAGTTAGAAGGTGGAATGAAGCCGAATAGCCTTGTGCTCACCGATATTGATTGCCCAACTTGTGGCCGCAAAATGGCGATTCGCACAGCAAGTACAGGTGTCTTCCTTGGTTGTTCTGGTTATGCATTACCACCAAAAGAGCGTTGTAAAACAACGATTAATCTCATTCCAGAAGCAGAATTACTCAATGTATTGGATGAGGCTTCTGAGACCAAAGCCTTAATGGATCGTAAACGTTGTCCGAAATGCGGTACCGCGATGGATAGCTACATCATTGACCCACATCGTAAATTACATATTTGTGGTAACAATCCGAATTGTGATGGTTATTTGGTTGAACAAGGCCAATTCAAAATTAAAGGCTATGATGGTCCGATTGTAGAATGTGATAAGTGCGGTGCGGATATGCACTTGAAACTCGGTCGTTTTGGTAAATATATGGGCTGTACCAACTGTGATAACACCCGTAAGATTTTGAAAAACGGCGAGGTTGCACCGCCAAAAGAAGAGCCGGTTCATTTTCCTGAATTGAAATGTGAAAAATCTGACGCGTATTTTGTATTGCGTGATGGTGCAAGTGGCGTGTTTATGTCAGCACATAACTTCCCTAAATCTCGTGAAACTCGACCAGCAAAAGTGGCGGAATTAGCGCTTTATCGTGATCGTTTACCGGAAAAATTACGTTATTTAGCAGATGCACCACAAAAAGACCCTGAGGGTAATGAAGCCATTATCCGCTTTAGCCGTAAAGAAAAACATCAATATGTGACATCTGAAAAGAATGGCAAAGCCACAAAATGGATTGTGGATTATATTGATGGAAAATGGGTAGAACGGAAAAAGTAGGATGAACATCACGGTTTATTGCGGTGCGAGTTTAGGTAATGATTCTACTTATCAGGCTGCCGCAAAAAAATTAGGAAAATGGATTGCTGATGGTCAACATACTTTAGTTTATGGTGGCGGAAAATTGGGATTAATGGGCGTAGTTGCAGATACTGTACTTGCTCATCAAGGTAAAGTAATTGGCATTATCCCTCAATTTTTACAAGACAGAGAAGTTTCACATCCTAATTTAACTAAGACCGTAATTGTTGAAAGCATGTCTGAGCGAAAAAATAAAATGATTGAGCTCGGTGATGCTTATATTGCTTTGCCTGGCGGACCTGGCACTTTAGAAGAGATTGCTGAGGTGATTTCTTGGGCACGAATTGGAAAAAATAATAATCCTTGTATTTTGTTTAATGAAAAGGGTTATTTTGATTCACTAAAGTCCTTTTTTAGCCATATGGTGAAAGAAGGTTTCTTTACTCAAGGTGATTTTGAGAAGATTCTATTCTCGAATGATCTTCAAAAAATTGAAACCTTTATTGAGAATTATCAACCTCCAGCATTAAGAACATATTAAAAAAGTGCGGTTAAATTTGACCGCACTTTTTTATGATTAATGATGATGTTCTGGTTTTGGTGGGAGTTTAGCTCTAGCTTTACCAACAGGGAGAATTAACGTCGCGTAATTCGCTGAATGTTGACAAACTTTTTGATCTTCAAATGGTTCTTTATGAATCACTTTAAGTTTCCAAACGCCTTCAATTAATGGAATAAAGTTAACTTTACCTTCTTTGTCTGTTTTACCAGAAAAGGCTTGCGGCTCACGGTGAGATGTCGCCGCTTCCATATCTTTCACAACAAATGTATCAGAGGTTGCGATAATCGTTTCGCCTGCAAGTGGTTGGTCTTTATAGAAAATCTGAACAGGGAAAGCTTCACCTGCTTTAATTGTTTTCGGGTCTTTAAGTGGCACGATTTCAAGTGGTAAGCCGAGTCGTGTCATTGCCATATCTGCATTTAATGGTTTTTTGCCCACTACAGTAAAGGCTTTACCAAACATTTGAGTTTGTTCGCAATAGAATGCATTTGGTGTGCCTTGTAAGTTATCCATTTTCCAACCTTCATTATTTTGTGACCAGAAAGTTGGTTTATAAGTAGCTGTTACCCAATATGAACCGTCTTTTAACGGTTTTTCTGATTGATATTGGTAGTTTTCACCTTTTTGTACTAATGTTTGCATTTCACCATCTTGATTGATGAGTTCCATCGGTGGAAAAATTGCGAGACGTTTTTCAGGAATTTTTTCAACGTAGGGGTAGTCACCATAAGCTAAATCAGCTTTTAAAACGCTATTAGAAGCCAGTTGTGCTGGTGTTGCAACCCAAACTTCATGTGCTTGCGCAAGCGCAGAGAAGCCAAGTAGTGCAGCAATTAATGTTTTTTTCATTGTCTTTCCTTTTTAATCAATAAATCAATTTATAGAAAGTCTTCGATAGGGCGGACGAGTATAACGAAAAAGAAATGATGAGACGAATGAAAAAAGTTGATTTTGTGAGGAACTTCACATTTTTTTAACAAAAAAGTGCGGTCAATAAAACGATTGTTTTTCTGACCGCACTTGTTTTAAATAAAAAGCTAAATAGGCTTATTTTTTAGATGGTTTAATGGCTAATAAATTGCAACTTAATTTACTAATTACATGTTCAGCCGTATTACCTAATAACGCTGCAGATAAACCTGTTCGTCCCACTGTACCTAAAATCACTAATTCAGCTTCAATTTCTTTCGCCACTTCAGGAATCACCTCTTCAGGGAAACCTTCGCGTACATGGGTATGATCTTCATCAATACCAAATTTTTGTCGTAAGGCTTTCATATTGATGAGGTGTTGGCCACGAATGCCATTTTCATAACCGGAAGTATTAAATTCAGGTAAATCAATCGCCATATTAATTGGCGCAACAGGGTAGGCTGCTACTAAATGTACGTTACCACGGTTTAAGTTTTCCGCTAAATTCATGCCTGTTGAAACTAATTCTTGATTGAATTCATCTTGATATTCTTGCTCACCAGATACATTAACAGCGACTAAAATACGGCGTTGGTGTTTCCAGTCGCCATCACGTACCATTAATACTGGGATTGGAGATTTACGTAATAATTGCCAATCTACTGGTGTGAAAATCAATGAAGTGAAACTTTCTTCATCTTTGGTGTATTTTACAACGAGGTCGTATTGATTTTTTTCAACTTCTTCACGAATTGCATCCGCTTCATTACTGCTCCATACAATATGAGATTCAAACTCAATTTCTGGATCGGCATATTTATCTAAATAAAATTGTACGGCTTGACGTTGTTGTTCAACGGCTGTTTTATGCATTTCGCTGCGTTCTTCAGAAGAAAGAAGGGCTGACATCTCATACGATAAGTCATAAACACTCAAAAGGGTGGTGATTTTTACCTTTGTTTCATTTTGCTGTTCTTTAACAAGACGAACGGCACGAGCAAGCGCATATTGTTTTTCGTTATCAGGATTGAGTACAACAAGAATATTATTAAATTTCATAAAACCTCCAAGATATGAGATATCAATAGGATAGAAAAGATTTTAAACGATGACAAGAACCGATTATCAAAAAAGTGATCTCGTGCAAGTTTTTTTGTTTCAAATGTTAAAAAAGCGTGAAGACTCACGCTTTTAATTTATTCTGCTAATTGGATTTTGGTTTTATGTACACCGGTTAAATCAATCAAGGCATTAATATCATTAATCGTAATATATTTACCTTGAACAGAGAGTACACCCAGTTTTTGGAAACGGCCAAGTAAACGACTGATGGTTTCAACAGTTAAACCAAGATAGTTACCGATATCGCTACGGGTCATGGTTAAGCGGAATTCTTTCGCAGAGAAACCACGAGCAGAATAACGTTTTGATAGATTGTGAATAAATGCCGCTAAACGTTCTTCAGCATTCATTTTAGACAGTAATAAAATCATTTCTTGATCACTTTTGATTTCACTACTCATTAAACGCATAATTTGCTGACGAAGCTTAGGCATTTTTCCAGATAAGTCATCTAAGATATCAAATGGAATTTCACACACCATGGCGGTTTCCAAAGCTTGTGCAAAACTTGGATGTTGCATATTAGTAATCGCATCAAAGCCCACTAAATCGCCAGGCAAGTGGAAAGAGGTAATTTGTTCTTCACCGGCTTCACTAATGGTATAAGTTTTGATGGTACCGGAGCGAATCGCATAAATGGAATTCAGTGTGTCACCGGCTTTAAAAAGGACTTGAGATTTTTGGATGGGTTTTTTACGCTCGATGATGTTATCAAGCTGATCGAGCTCATGTTCGTTCAATGTGAAAGGAATACAAAGTTGACTAATGCTGCAATCTTGGCAGTGAATCGCACAACCACCAGATTGAACTCTGCGCCCTGATTTGGTTTCTGAAACGAAATTCTTCATTAGTTCCTCAAATCGATAAATATAGTGTAAAATTGATCTAACGCAATTATTCTACCACTAAATAGTCAATTTAAGAAGTTATCTACGAGTAAATAGGTATGGCAGCAGAAAAATTAACCAAAAAACGTTTAATACAAATTATTATCATGTTGATTATTTTGGTCAGTGCATTTGTTTGGCGATATATATTGCAATAAGTGCGGTCAAATTTTTCATTATTTTAGCGTATAAAAAAGAGCCACGATTTTGTGGCTCTTTGTTTTAAAGTTTAAGCCAGATTACCATTCGTAACCGACACCCGCACCCACAGTAAATTGACCGCGAGTATCTGCAGCACCGTTCACGTTGGTTGACCAGTGACCATTATCAGAGTTACGAGATGCTTTAATTGCAATTGCACTTTCACCGCGGTGATGAGCTACGCCGGTTGATACCATGCTCTTGCCATCTTTACGTGCAGATGGAGCAGAAGCGATAGCTGCAACGCCTGCAATGCCTGCGCGAGATTTACGGTCAACATCATTAACTTTCTTATTTAAAGTATTAATTGCTTTAGCATTGTTAGCGATGTTTTGAGTGTTGGTAGCAATATTTTTAGTATTGTTAGCCACATCATTTTTCACTTTATTTAATTGTGAAACATTAACCGCATCGTTATCATTTTCACCATTTGCGACGTTGATAACTTTTTTGTTACCTGCATTAATTCCATTTTGATCAATTTTGATATTGGAATTATTAATGGTATAAGAATTTGCTTTGATGTCTTTTTTGGTACTAACAGTATAAGTTTTGACTTGGTTAGCATCATCGTAAACTTCTTTTACATCAATGTTATCGCCAGCTTTTACTTTTACGTCAGATGTACGTTGACGAATATTATCAATACGCGTTTTATTTTTGCCTACTTGGTCAGCAACCATATAAAGTTGAGAACCGTTGATTGCATCAGTAGAAGTAGCAGAAATCTCACCTGCACCTACGTTAATAATTTGGCGTGTATGTGGCGTAATGGTTACTGTACGACCTGGAGTTGAGTGATCTGGTGGCGTGTAAGTTTCAGTTTTGTCTGAACCAACAGAAACAACAGCTACAGGCGTGTTACCTGCAAAACCACTGTATGTAATACCGTTAACTGTTGCAGTATTTTCTTGTGTTGCTGAACGAGTAATAGTGCCAGAGCCTAAGGCAACAGAGTTATCATCTTTTGCATAAGAGTCTTTCGATAAGGCTACGCTTTTTTCGCCTTTAGCATTAGCTGAATCGCCTAGTGCAGTAGACCATTTACCTGTAGATGTTGCTGATGCACCAATAGCAACAGCAGAGCCACCTGTAACAGTTGAATCGTTACCAATCGCTACAGCTGAATCGCCAGAGGCTACAGAACCAGTACCTACAGCCAATGAGCTTGTACCACTAGCATTCGCTTGTGAACCATAAGCATTACTATTTTGACCACTTGCTTTTGCTGCTTGACCAATTGCAACAGTTTCGTTTGCTAATGCACTAGCAGCAGTACCAATTGCAGTTGCATTAGCTGAGCTTGCAGTTGCACCGAAGCCAATTACAGTTGCATTTGAAGTTGATGTGTCTGTAATTTTATTATCATTACCAGCAACAAAAACGTTTTTGCCAACGACTTCATTATTTAAACCAAATACGCTTGCTTTATTTGTGTTTTTATCCACAACAACATCTTTTTCTGGAGTGCCGATTGCACGCTGAGCACCTACTTTATTATGTGCACCATATCCAAGAGAATGATCGGCATAAACTTTGTTATTATCACCAACACTTTGGGTAAAATGACCATATGCATCATTCCCATCACCAATCGCATTTGCTTGTTCACCTTTTACCACATTTTGATTACCGATGGCAGAACTTGAACCCTGGCTTTCTTCAGCTTCAGCAGCAGAAATAGAATAGATTTGGTTTTGCTGACCAATAGCTGTATGTCCAGGACCTTTAACGTTAGTCGCTTCTATTGTTTTGTTTGCATTAACAGCGTCTTGTGTCGTGATATTCAGAATGTTTCCATCAGCAGCATTCGCTACAGCAACATTCACCCCAATAATTAATGCCGTGATAGCATTAAATTTAAAATTTTTCATAATGTCCTCGCTTGAGTTTCTTCTTTAATTACATAAATGTGATAAAAGAATTTCATTAGAGCAGTGTAAATATACATAAATACTATAATAGGACGCCTTGAAGAATGGATTAACTATATGATTTGTAATGTCTTATTAGAGATTGCAAATGTCATTTCTCTCTATTCAGTAAACGATTGCGTACCTAGGCAACGATTATAGATAGGTTTTTTTGTATAGAAAAGCAAATGAGTATGGTTATTTTGTAAAGAATTGTAAATTTTGTCTGAATATTGTTCGATTATTAGAAAATATATTTCCTTATTTAAGTTAAGGATATTTTAAATTTAAAAAGTGCGGTCAATTTGCAAGAAGATTTTCAAGATTGAGAAAAAATCCTGTATAATCTCAAAAATTTTTTGTTCAATTTTAAGCTTTTGTAACCGAATGATCGAAACTTCACAAACCATTCCTGAACTCGTCTCATGGGCGAAAGAGCGGGAATTTTCGTTAAATCTGCCAACAGAGCGTTTGGTGTTTTTATTGGCAATCGCCATCTATAACAACGAACGTTTGGACGGTGAAATGCTAGAAGCTGATTTAGTGGATATTTTCCGCCATACAGCCAATGCTTTTGACCAATCAACGGATGCGATTGCCACTCGTGCCAATAATGCTATCAATGAATTGGTGAAACAGCGTTTTCTTAATCGTTTCAGCAGTGAATTTACTGAAGGACTTTCCATTTATCGTCTCACCCCACTAGGTGTAGGCGTATCAGATTATTATATTCGTCAGCGTGAATTTTCTGCATTGCGTCTTTCTGTACAGCTCTCTATTGTGGCTGATGAAATTCAGCGTGCATCCGATGCAGCAGAAGAAGGTGCAACAAAAGGGGAGAGTGAGCACTTTTGGCGTCGGAATGTTTTTGCTCCGTTAAAATATTCTGTGGCAGAAATTTTCGATAGTATTGATTTATCACAACGTGTGATGGATGAAAATCAGCAAAGCATTAAAGAAGAAATTGCGAATTTACTTACCAAAGATTGGCAGGCAGCAATTTCCAGCTGTGAACGTTTATTAGATGAAACCTCAGGCAATTTACGTGAGTTACAAGATACTTTAAATGCCGCAGGTGATAAGTTACAGGCTCAATTATTACGTATTCAAGATTGTGTAATTGGTCATGATGAGCTGTATTTTATTGAACAATTAATTACTGATTTACAATCCAAGCTTGACCGCATTATTAGCTGGGGACAACAAGCCATCGATTTATGGATTGGTTATGACCGTCACGTGCATAAATTTATCCGTACCGCCATTGATATGGATAAAAACCGTGTATTCTCACAACGCTTGCGTAATTCTATCCACAGCTATTTCGATCATCCTTGGTTCTTGTGGACTGCTCAAGCGGAACGTTTGGTCGATCTGCGTGATGAAGAAATGGCATTACGTGAAGATGATGCATTGGGTGAGTTACCTGAAGAATTGCAATATGAGTCTTTGGCTGATTTACATGATCAAATCGTCGAACATATGCAAGGCTTATTAATTCAATACCGTGAAAACAATCGTCCAATCGATTTAAGTTTGGTCTTAAAAGAACAATTAGAGGCTTATCCACTTTCCCGTCATTTTGATGTGGCGCGTATTATTGTGGATCAAGCAGTGCGTTTAGGTATGGCAAATGATGATTTAGCCGGTCTTTATCCGCAATGGCAGGAAATTAACGATTACGGCGCAGAAGTGCAAGCGCATGTAATTGATAAATATTAATTTCGTGGCTTACCCAAAAATGAATTCATAAAATGAGAAATTAACCATGACAGATATTCAAGATGTAATTTCCCCGAAATTAGCAAATGCCATTGCTAATCCTATTTTTCCTACAGTGGACAGTTTATTGCGCTCAGGTCGCCATATCAGCACAGATCAATTAGATAATCATGCTTTTTTGATGGATTTCCAAAATGAGTTAGATGGCTTTTACCGCCGTTACAACGTGGAATTAATCCGAGCTCCAGAAGGTTTTTTCTATTTGCGTCCGAAAGCCACGACCTTAATTGCCCGTTCAGTGCTTTCCGAATTAGAAATGTTAGTAGGTAAGGTACTTTGCTATTTATATTTAAGTCCAGAACGTTTGGCACAGCAAGGTATCTTCAGTACGCAAGAGGTTTATGATGAATTACTCAACTTGGCGGACGAAGGCAAATTATTGAAAGCCGTCAATCAACGTTCCAGCGGTTCAGATTTAGATAAGCAAAAATTATCTGAAAAAGTACGTGCGGCGATCGGTCGTTTACGCCGTTTAGGCATGATTCATACTGTGGGCGAACAGCATAGCGGTAAATTTACTATTTCAGAATCAGTTTTCCGTTTTGGGGCTGAAGTCCGTTCTGGTGATGACCCGTTAGAAGCACAAGCTCGCTTAATTCGTGATGGGGAAGCAGCCACACCGCAATCTCTTGAATTGGAAAAACAAGCAAAAGCGGCAAGTCATGCTGATGACCTCGATGATGAAGAAAGTGCGGTCGAAATTGATGAAGAATTTGATGATGCAGGAGAACAAGAATAATGTCTGATGTATTAGAACTTAAAAACGAAATCTATCAAGACGAACCTGAGCAATCAACCGAACAGGTTGAAGAAGAATTTATTGCTCCTGTATTAAACCAACATAATGGGGTAGAACGTGGTAAATTCCGTTCACTCACCTTAATTAACTGGAATGGTTTCTTTGCCCGCACCTTTGATTTGGATGAATTGGTGACAACACTTTCCGGCGGTAACGGTGCTGGTAAATCCACAACCATGGCTGGTTTTGTGACAGCGTTGATTCCAGACTTAACCTTATTACATTTCCGTAATACCACAGAAGCCGGCTCGACAGGCGGCTCTCGTGATAAAGGCTTACACGGTAAATTACGTCCAGGTGTGTGTTATGCAGTATTGGATACCATCAATTCCCGTCACCAACGAATTCTCGTAGGTGTGCGTCTGCAACAAATCGCAGGTCGTGATAAGAAAGTCGATTTAAAAACGTTCTCGATTCAAGGTGTAGAATTATCCTTAAATCCGACCGCACTTTTCACCGAAACAGTCGGTGAGCGTCAAGCACGTGTACTCAATTTAAATGAATTAAAAGACAAAATTGAAAATCTTGGTGCGCAATTTAAGCAATATCATTCCATCACCGATTATCACGGCATGATGTTTGATTTGGGTATTATTCCAAAACGCTTACGTAGTGCCTCTGATCGTAGCAAATTCTATAAATTAATCGAAGCGTCTTTATACGGCGGTATTTCCAGTGCTATTACTCGTTCTTTACGTGATTACTTATTGCCAGAAAACCTTGGTGTGCGCAAAGCCTTCCAAGATATGGAAAGTGCGTTACGTGAAAACCGTATGACCCTTGAAGCAATTAAAGTCACCCAATCTGACCGTGATTTATTCAAACATTTAATCACCGAAACCACTAATTATGTGGCATCAGATTATATGCGTAATGCCAATGAACGCCGCGGTAATATCGAAGCGGCTTTGGGTTTCCGTCGTGATTGGTATAAAGCAAAAGCTGAGCAAGCGTTATCACAACATCGACTAATTGATTTAAGCCGTGAAGCTGCAGAATTGGCAGAAAATGAACGTACTTTAGAAGTCGATCACCAAAGTGCGGCAGACCACTTGAACTTGGTATTAAATGCGTTACGTCATCAAGAAAAAGTATCGCGCTATCAAGAAGACGTAGCTGAGCTTACAGAAAAATTAGAAGAACAAAAAATGGTTGTGGAAACCGCAACCGAACAGCTTGAAGAAAGCCAAGCACAATTTGAGCAAACGGAACTTGAAATTGACCAAGTACGTGCGCAACTTGCGGACTACCAACAAGCATTAGATGCTCAACAAACCCGTGCATTGCAATATCAACAAGCGATTGCCGCACTTGAAAAAGCGAAAACCTTATGTGGTTTAGCGGATTTAAGCGTGAAAAATGCGGAAGACTACCAAGCGGAATTTGCTGCCCATGCAGAAAGTCTTACCGAGCAAGTGCTTGAGTTAGAGCATAAGATGTCTATTTCTGAAGCGGCAAAATCACAATTTGATAAGGCCTATCAGTTAGTTTGCAAAATTGCCGGTGATGTGCCACGTTCAAGTGCTTGGGAAAGTGCTAAAGAATTATTGCGTGAATATCCAACACAAAAAATTCAAGCGCAACAAACTCCTCAATTACGCGCAAAATTACATGAGTTAGAGCAGCGCTATGCTCAACAACAAAGTGCGGTTAAATTATTGGCTGATTTTAATCAACGTGCTGATTTATCTTTAGAAACCGCTGATGAACTTGAAGCATACCACGCAGAACAAGAAGAACTCATTGAAAGCTTGAATGAAGAACTTGCTGAGCAAGTAGAAAACCGTTCAACCTTGCGTCAAAAACGTGAAAGTTTGACCGCACTTTACGAAGAAAATGCTCGTAAAGCACCTGCTTGGTTGACTGCTCAAGCCGCTTTAGAACGCTTACAAGAGCAAAGTGGTGAAACCTTTGAACATAACCAAGATGTGATGCATTTTATGCAATCACAATTGGTGAAAGAACGTGAACTGACTATTCAACGTGACAATTTAGAAAAACAACGTCAACAATTAGACGAGCAAATTTCTCGTCTAAGCCAACCAGATGGTTCTGAAGATGCTCGCTTAAATGTGCTTGCAGAACGTTTTGGTGGGGTATTGCTTTCTGAATTATATGATGATGTACCAATTGAAGATGCACCTTATTTCTCGGCACTTTATGGTCCAGCTCGTCATGCTATTGTTGTGCGTGATCTCAACACGGTACGTGAACAATTAGCTAATTTAGAAGATTGTCCAGACGATTTATATTTAATCGAAGGTGACCCAAATGCCTTTGATGACAGCGTACTTTCAGCCCAAGAACTTGAAATGGGCGTTGTGGTGCAAGTGTCTGATCGTGAATTGCGTTATTCAAAATTCCCGCAAATTCCATTATTCGGCCGTGCTGCACGTGAAAAACATTTAGAAGAATTACAAGCTAAACGTGATGAGATTGCGGAAGAATACGCACAAATCGCCTTTGATGTACAAAAATGTCAACGTTTACACGAACACTTTAGTCAATTTGTTGGCTTACATTTAGCGCTTGCGTTCCAACCAAACCCTGAAGAGGTGATGGCGGAAATCAATCAAGAACGCAATGAAATTGATCGCGAACTCAATCAATTCTCAAGTACTGAGCAACAAATTCGCATTAAATTGGATAATGCCAAAGAAAAAATGCAATTGTTGAATAAGTTAATGCCGCAGCTTAACTTACTTGCTGATGAAGAATTACTTGATCGCATTGAAGAATGCCGTGAACAATTAGATATTGCGGAACAAGATGAAAGCTTCATTCGTCAACATGGCGTTGCGTTGTCACAATTAGAACCGATTGCCAATACCTTACAAAGTGATCCAGAAAACTATGAACGTTTAAAAGCTGATTTAACCCAAGCGGTTGAACGTCAAAAACAAGTACAGCAACGTGTATTTGCTTTAGCGGATGTAGTACAACGTAAAAATCACTTTAGCTATGAAGATGCGGGTCAAGCTGAAACCTCAGAGCTTAATGAGCAACTTCGTCAACGTTTGGAGCAATTGCAGGCGCAACGTGATGCTCAACGTGAACAATTACGTCAAAAACAAAGCCAATTTGCACAATACAATCAAGTATTTATTCAATTGCAAAGTTCTTACGACAGTAAAAATCAATTGTTGAAAGAATTAATTGCTGAGATTAGTGAATTGGGCGTACGTGCTGATGAAGGAGCAGAGGAACGTGCAAGAAATCGCCGTGATGAGTTGTATCAACAGCTTTCAACCATCCGTCAACGTCGTTCTTATGTCGAAAAACAATTAACACTCATTGAAAGTGAAGCGGATAACTTAAATAAACGTATTCGTAAAGCAGAACGTGATTATAAAACTCAACGTGAATTGGTTGTAGCTGCGAAAGTCAGCTGGTGCGTGGTTCTCCGTTTATCTCGTAATTCCGATGTGGAAAAACGACTCAATCGCCGTGAATTAGCTTATTTATCTGCTGATGAACTACGTTCAATGTCGGATAAAGCCTTAGGTGCGCTACGTACTGCGGTGGCAGATAATGAATATCTCCGCGATGCATTGCGTATTTCTGAAGACAGCCGTAAACCGGAAAATAAAGTTCGCTTCTTTATTGCCGTGTATCAACATCTTCGTGAACGTATTCGTCAGGATATTATAAAAACAGATGATCCGATTGATGCAATTGAGCAAATGGAAATTGAGCTTAATCGCTTAACAGAAGAATTGACTGGCCGTGAGAAAAAATTGGCGATCAGTTCTGAAAGTGTGGCGAATATTATGCGTAAAACCATTCAACGTGAACAGAACCGTATTCGCATGTTGAACCAAGGTCTACAAAATATTGCATTCGGTCAGGTGAAATCGGTACGTTTAGTGGTCAATATTCGTGATACACATGCGATGTTGCTTGATGCGCTATCTGGTAAACAGGAAGAATATCAAGATTTATTCAGCGATAATCGTATTACTTTCTCTGAAGCCATTGCGAAACTTTATCAACGCATTAACCCGCATATTGATATGGGCCAACGCACAGCACAAACTATCGGTGAAGAATTATTAGATTATCGTAATTACCTCGAGTTAGAAGTTGAAGTTTTCCGTGGTGCAGATGGCTGGTTACGTGCTGAAAGTGGCGCATTATCGACAGGTGAAGCGATCGGTACGGGTATGTCAATCCTATTAATGGTTGTACAAAGCTGGGAAGAGGAAAGCCGCCGTATTCGCGGAAAAGATATCGTACCATGTCGTTTGCTATTCTTGGATGAAGCGGCGCGTTTGGATGGTAAATCCATTTCCACCTTGTTCGAACTTTGCGAACGTTTGGATATGCAATTACTTATCGCCGCGCCAGAGAATATCAGCCCTGAAAAAGGGACAACCTATAAACTGGTGCGTAAAATTGCCGGCAACCAAGAACAAGTTCATGTGGTTGGTTTGCGTGGCTTTGGCGCAACAGAGTAGTTTTTTAAAGCGGTCAAAGCATTGGCCGCTTTTTTCATTGTTATTTTTATGAGAATTTAGGACGAATTATGCACAATCTTATTTTTGCCATTCTATGTAGTGTTGCCGTATCGGTGTTACTTAAAGTTGCTCGCAAGAAAAATATCATTATTGAACAAGCCATTGCGTTTAACTATATCGTCGCCATTTCATTAAGCTATTTCTTACTCAAGCCTGATTTTAAAGGATTAGAATTTACCGAATATTTGGCACAAAGTGATAGCACACCTATCTTCCTAGCATTAGGTATTTTATTACCAACCGTATTTATCATTATGTCTAAAGCCGTTGAATTTGCGGGTATTGTGCGTTCAGATGCAGCACAACGCTTATCGTTATTTCTACCGATTGTTGCCTCTTTTATTATCTTCCATGAAACATTAAGTCAGCCAAAAGTTGTTGGCATTATTTTGGCATTCATTGGTTTATTCTGTATCTTGAATAAATCGAATGAGCAAAGTGCGGTCACTTTTAAAGGTATTTTAGGCTTAATCGGTGTTTGGTTTGGTTATGGCACCATTGATATCTTATTCAAACAAGTAGCCAAAAGCGGGGGAGCATTCCCAACCACATTATTCATCGCTTTCTCATTAGCCGCTTGTGTCATGTTCCTGTATTTATTCCTAAAACGCACTCAATGGACTGTGCCAAGCTTTATTGGTGGAATTATTTTAGGTGTATTGAATTTCTTCAACATCCTGTTTTACATTAAAGCGCACCAAAGTTTCGGACAAAATCCAACCTTAGTTTTTGCGGGAATGAACATTGGTGTCATTTGTTTAGGTACCATCACCGGCGCATTTTTCTTTAAAGAAAAAATCAGCAAAATAAACTGGTTTGGCGTACTTATCAGTCTTTCAGCAATTTTCTGTTTATATTATTTAGATAAAATTTTGGCTTAATTATGGCAAACGATTTTAGTTTTTTTATCTACGATTACGAAAGTTTTGGTATCAATCCGGCAAGTGATCGTCCAGCTCAATTTGCCGGTATTCGTACCGATGCAGATTTTAATATTATTGGCGAGCCTGTTATGTTGTATTGCAAGCAAACCAATGATTATTTGCCAGCCCCGGAAGCCGTAATGGTCACAGGAATTACACCACAAGAGTGTAATGAAAAGGGGATTCCTGAACCTGAATTTGCCGCAAAAATTCTAGCTGAGTTTTCACAACCTAATACTTGTGTGATGGGCTACAACAATATTCGTTATGACGATGAAATGACTCGTTATACCTTTTACCGTAACTTCATTGATCCCTATGAATATAGCTGGAAAAATGGTAATTCTCGTTGGGATTTACTGGATTTGGTCCGAGCTTGCTATGCACTGCGTCCAGAAGGGATAAATTGGGCTTATGACGATGATGGTATGCCAAGCTTTCGCTTAGAAAAACTAACCAAAGCAAATGGTATTGAGCATGAAAATGCCCATGATGCGATGGCGGATGTGTATGCAACCATCGCCATGGCTAAATTAATCAAAGAAAAGCAGCCTAAATTATTTCAATTCTTCTTTGAACATAGAGGTAAAAAGGAAATTGAGAAACTGATCGACACCGCTGAAATGACACCATTAGTGCACGTTTCGGGCATGCTAGGCAATTATCGCGGCAATTGTGCTTGGGTAGCACCATTAGCATGGCATCCAACTAATCAAAATGCCGTAATCGTCTGTGATTTATCAGGTGATATTGATAATTTACTCAGTAAAAGTGCGGTTGATTTACGCCAAGATTTATATACCAAGAAAAGTGAGCTAGAAGAAAGGGGAGTTTCATCAGTTCCATTAAAATTGGTTCATATTAATAAATGCCCAATTTTGGCGCCTGCAAAAACATTACTGCCAGAAAATGCAGCTCGTTTAGGGATAGACAGACAACAATGCTTAGATAATTTAGCAAAATTACGTCAATCCTTAGATATACGCGAGAAAGTTATTGAAATCTTCTCAGAAGAGCGCAAATTTGAGCCAAGTGATAATGTAGAAACTGAACTTTATAACGGTTTCTTTAGCAATGCCGATAAAAACAATATGGCTATTTTACGCGATTTACCGCCTGAAAAATTAGCTGAGCATGGTTTAGCATTTGAAGATAAACGAATTCCTGAACTGTTATTCCATTATCGAGCAAGACATTTCTACAAAACTCTAAATCGTGCAGAACAAATCAAATGGCAAAAATATCGCCAACGTAAATTAGAACAAAGTGCGGTTAAATTTGAGGAAAGTCTACAACGGTTAGCGGAGGAATATTCGGATAATCCAACCAAACTGAATTTACTACAACAGGTTTATGAATACGGAACAAAACTGTTATCTTAACCTTATACACATCGTGACATAGTCACACAAATGCCAATCATCAAAAACGTAAATCTTATCCATGAGATTTACGTTTTTCTTTTTTAAATCTGATGATATTCACCTCATAAAATAACGCAGAATTCACGTAGCGTTGCCATTATTTTGACACATATAAACTTCTTTATTTTTTCCTTACATAACAACTTTAGAGTGTATAAATCATTATTTAATCTTATTGTAGGGTGTTGTAAGGCTAGATTCTGCATCGCTTAAGTGGTATTTGCAACCTGTGCATAACTTTGTGATTTTATTAATACGTAGCTTTCACTAACCTTGTAATTGATTTCGCATAATGTATATTATGTTAAATTAAATATGTGAATACGTCACAAATCAAAACGGATAACTATCCTACTTTCATGCATAGGTCAAAATAAGGTGATTTTTGATTATGGATATAAAAGAAATAAAAGAATGTCTTTGAGATGGAATAATTAAATTAGAATGAATTTTTGAGATAACGCTACGTGAATTCTGAATACAATTGCGTACATCAATTCACCAGATTTCATCATTTTTGATCTGATAATGAGAATTTATTTTACACATATCACATAAATGAGAATAATTAACATTGATTTTTCTTTTATTATTAGTAGTTTATAAAAATAATTTTAAAAAAATGCTTGATTATTCTCATTTGCGAGGTTAGAATGCACACCGATGACAAGTTAAGCAGTCTTGTTTTTATTTTTAATCTCTACTTAATAAGGAAAGGAGTTGGTTATGCTTAATAAAGCAATCGCAGATAAGTTAAATGAACAAATCAATTTAGAGTTCTACTCTTCTAATGTTTATTTACAAATGAGTTCTTGGTGTAGCAAGCACGGTTACGAAGGTGCTGCAGCATTCTTACTTCGTCATGCTGATGAAGAATTAGAACACATGCAAAAATTATTCAAATATGTGAGTGAAACAAGCGGTATGCCACTTTTAGGTAAAATTGATGCACCTAAAAATGACTACAAATCACTTAAAGAAGTATTTGAAACTACACTTGAACATGAAAAACTCGTTACTTCTAAAATTAACGAATTAGTTGAAGTGACTTTTGCAAACAAAGACTATTCTACTTTTAACTTCTTACAGTGGTATGTTGCAGAACAACACGAAGAAGAAAAATTATTCAATAGCATTATTGATAAATTTAACTTGCTGGGTGAAGATGGTCGTTCGCTTTACTTTATCGATCGTGATTTAGCAACATTATAATTTTAGAAGGAGAATACAAAATGTTATCAGCAAACGTAATCAAATTATTAAATGATCAAATGAACCTTGAGTTCTACTCTTCAAACCTTTACTTACAAATGAGTGCATGGTGCGAACAAAATGGTTTTGAAGGTGCAGCTAAATTCTTATCAGAACACGCTGCAGAAGAAATGCAACACATGCGTAAATTATTCACTTATTTAAACGAAACTGGTGCATTAGCGGTAATCACTGCAATTGAAGCGCCTGCGCATGAGTACAAATCATTAAAAGAAATCATTGAATTAACTTATGAACACGAAAAATTGATCACAAGTAAAATTAATGAATTAGTGGGTAAAACTTTTGAAGAAAAAGACTACTCTGCATTCAATTTCTTACAATGGTATGTTGCAGAACAACACGAAGAAGAGAAATTATTCAGCGGTATTTTAGACAAATTAAATCTTCTTGGCGAAGATGGCAAAGGCTTATTCTTAATCGATAAAGATTTAGGTAACCTTGCTGGTCAAACCGCTTAATTAGATAATCATAAAGCTTAGTAGAAATACTAAGCTTTTATTTTACCCATTGTTTGTGACAACGTATCAAATATTTTAAACTTCCCTTTCATCTTTGAATACAAGTTGATGAAATTTAAAACAACCACACGTTTTTAATGAAATTTTACTTGCAACGAAGTAAGATAAACGTATAATTCAGAACAACCCAAATGCCTGGGTGGCGAAATTGGTAGACGCAGCGGATTCAAAATCCGCCGGTGAATAACCGTGTCGGTTCGAGTCCGACCCTAGGCACCACAGAATTTATAAGCTCTGAAGTTATTCAGGGCTTTTTTATTAGCTATAAGTTAATCAATATGACAGAACAAAACCAAGATAAAAAACAGACTTATAATTTCAATAAGCTACAAAAACGTCTTCGCCGTAATGTAGGTAATGCAATTGCTGATTTCGGTATGATTGAAGATGGTGATAAAGTGATGGTTTGTCTTTCTGGTGGCAAAGACAGCTATACGCTTCTCGATATTTTATTAAATTTACAACAAAGCGCACCGATTAAATTTGATATCGTTGCAGTTAATTTAGACCAAAAGCAACCAGGTTTTCCCGAGCATGTTTTACCTGAATATCTGCAAAGTATTGGTGTGGATTATAAAATCGTTGAAGAAAATACTTATGGTATTGTAAAAGAGAAAATTCCAGAAGGTAAAACAACGTGTTCTCTCTGCTCTCGCCTACGTCGTGGTATTTTATACCGTACAGCAACCGAACTTGGTGCAACAAAAATTGCACTTGGGCACCATCGTGATGATATGTTGGCTACCCTGTTTCTGAATATGTTCTACGGTGGGAAACTAAAATCGATGCCACCGAAATTAATTTCAGATGACGGCAAGCAAATTGTGATTCGTCCATTGGCTTATTGTAAAGAAAAAGATATTGAAAAGTATGCCGTAGCCAAAGAATTCCCAATTATCCCTTGTAATTTATGTGGTTCTCAACCTAATTTACAACGTCAAGTAGTGAAAGAAATGCTGAATACCTGGGATCGTCAATATCCTGGACGCTTAGAAACCATGTTTAGTGCGATGCAAAACATTACGTTGTCACACTTATGTGACCCAAAACTCTTCGATTTCAAAGGCATTAAACATGGCCAATCGCTTGATGGCATTGAAGGGGATACCGCATTTGATGAAGAACGCATCGAACCAATGAAATTTGATGATGAAGATACGTCTGACTACTCTGATAACGAAATGATCAGCTTTAAAGAAGTGAATTAATATGATTACCGTACAAGGAAAACAAATCGAAACCGACGCCTTTGGCTATTTACTTAATATTGCTGATTGGAATGAGGATGTAGCAAAACACATTGCTCAGCTAGAAGATGTAGAACTGACCGAAGCTCACTGGGAAGTGATTTATTTTGTGCGTGATTTCTATCAAGAATATAACACCTCCCCTGCGATTAGAATGCTGGTAAAAGCAATGTCAGAAAAATTAGGCGCCGATAAAGGCAATAGCCGCCATTTGCAACGACTCTTCCCTGACGGACCAGCTAAACAAGCAACTAAACTGGCTGGTCTGCCAAAACCGGCTAAATGCTTATAAAATAACGTAACCGCGCGATAAAGTGCGGTTATTTTTTTACTCAAATTTCGCTATATACAAAAAAATACAATCGCTATATACTTACAAAAACAGCGAATTTTGAGTTATATGAACAAATCTTCTCTTACTTTTCCTCTTTTACTTTGTCTCCTTATCGGGTTGGTTTTATTTTCACTCTCTTGGGGACGTTTTGCGATTCCACTTGAGAATGTGGTACAAAGTCTTATTGGCAGTAACGCCAATGATGTGCAAAACAACATCATTTTTAATCTTCGTTTGCCTCGTGTAATTGCAGCTATACTTGTGGGTGCTTCATTAGCTATTGCGGGTGTTGTGTATCAAGGTATTTTCCGTAATCCATTGGTTTCACCTGATATTTTAGGGGTATCTAATGGCGCTTGTGTTGGTGCTGCATTGGCGATTTTAATCGGTTCGGGGATGCTGGGCATTCAAGCCTTTGCCTTTGTTGGTGGTTTGATTGCCGTCTTGCTCACCATGAATTTACCGCGTCTAATTCAGCGCGACTCCACCATTGTTTTAGTGCTTTCTGGCATTATTGTTTCGGGCTTTATGATGGCGACATTAGGCCTATTGAAATATCTTGCTGATCCTGAAACTCAGCTGGCTGATATCGTTTACTGGCAATTAGGTAGCCTAACCAAATCTAACTACGACAACTTGCTTATCCTTTCTCCTATCATTTTGCTCACTACCCTTGGCTTATTTTTAATGCGTTGGCGTATCAATGTGCTTTCATTAGGTGATCGTGAGGCTAAATTAATCGGAGCCAATATCCGATTAGAACGAGGTTTAATGGTAGTTTGTGCCACGTTGCTGACGGCTTCATCGGTTTGCTTAAGCGGGACAATTGGTTGGCTTGGTTTAGTGATTCCGCATTTAGCGCGGCTTTTCATTGGTGATAACAATGTCAAAAGTTTACCGCTAGCCGGACTTATCGGTGCGATTTTTTTACTCGTTATCGACACTCTCGCCCGCAATTTATACATTCAAGAAATTCCGCTCGGCATTCTCACCGGCTTTATCGGTGCGCCATTTTTTGCTTGGGTTCTGATTAAACAAAAGGTGGTGGACTAATGCTGAAAATTGATAATCTGTATTACTGGCACAATGTTGAACATTCGCTACTCAATGGTATTGATCTAACCTTAAAAAAAGGCGAATTGCTGACTATTCTTGGTGCAAATGGTCGTGGTAAATCAACGTTATTAAACTGTATCGCGGGGCTTTTGAAACCAAAGAGCGGTCAGATTTTGCTAGATAATTGCAAATTAAGCGAAATGAACAGTAAGCAAATTGCTCAGAAAATTGCTTATGTCTCGCAACACAGCCCACAAACCTATCAATATCGCGTGCGTGATTATGTAGTACTCGGTCGCGCGGCGCATTTAGGTGTTTTTGATAAGCCAAGTGAAGCTGATTTTGCATTAGTTGATGAGGCTTTAAATAAACTTGGCATCAGTCATTTTGCAGACCGAATTTATATGCAAATGAGTGGCGGTGAAAAGCAACTGGTCAATCTTGCGCGTATTTTGGTACAACAACCGCAACTGATTTTATTTGATGAACCTACTTCGGCATTAGATTACGGCAATGTGTTTAAAACCTTAAGCCTAATAAAAGAGCTCTCACTGCAAGGCTTTACCATTATCATGACAACACACAATCCCGATCATCCCATGTTGTTACATAGCGCACTGTCCCATAGCCGTGTAAGCATCTTAAACGAGCACGGCAAATTACAAACAGGTTTGGCACCGGAAATCATTACCGAAGCCAACTTGAAAGCACTTTATCAAACCGATTTGCGCTTAGTTGATGTACCTGCACTACAACGACAAATCTGTGCGATTACCCATTTATAACCCCACTAGAAGGACATTCATATGTTAAAACACTCTCTGAAAAAAGGCTTAATTGCCCTCTCCCTAGCAGCTTGTTTTGCTCTGCCTTTGCAAGCAAAAATCGTGACGGATGTTGAAGGTAATAAAATTGAATTACCGGACAACGTTCAACGCGTCGCTGATCTTTGGCATGCGAATAACCAAATTGTCTTACTATTAGGCGGTGCCAATAAACTGGTTGGCACGACCACATCTATCGCAGCCAATCCTTGGTATAGCGAAGTATATCCAAATATCAAAAATGTACCGGTATTAACCAACGGTGAAACCATTCAAACGGAAGAACTGTTAAGTCATAAACCAGATGCAGTATTGCTCTCGAAAAAATCCATGTTAACTGAAGTGGAACAAGCAGGCTTAAAAGGCGTACGAGTGAGTTTCCAAGATTTTGATGGTTTGAAGAAAACCGTACGTATCACGGCTGAAGTGTTAGGTGATGAAGCCCCTGAAATCGCAGAAAACTATATCAAAGAATTAGAAGGCAACATTCAATTTGTGGAAAGTCGTCTTAAAGGCTTAAAAGATGAACAACGCCCAACGGTGTTACATATCACTAAAGGCTCAGACTTATTGATGATTGACGGCGGAAAATCGATGATTGGTGAATGGATTAAATTAGCTGGCGGTAAAAGTGTCTTACCTGATGAAGCCAATATGGTGACCGTGACAGTAGAAAGCATTATTCAAGCGAATCCTGATGTCATTATTATCGGCAGCAGCGGTAATAAAGCGCAAGCAGCAATCGAAAAAATTAAAGCTGACCCAGCATGGCAATCAATAAGTGCGGTCAAAAATAATCGTATTTATGCCAACCCAACTGGCACGTTCCCATGGGATCGCTATAGTGCAGAAGAAGCCTTACAAATTCTTTGGGCGGCTCAACTTTTCCATCCTGAGCAATTTAAAGATTTAAACATGGTAGAGAAAACACAAGCTTTCTATAAAAAATATTATGGTTATGCGTTAAGCAAAGAAAATGCCGAGCAAATCTTGAAAGGCTTAGCACCTCTTAAGTAGTATTTTCATTTAAAGCATTTATCGTTATAATGTACGTTCTTTTTTAACTCAAACATAAGGAAATACTTGATGAAAATTAGTGCAAGAAACCAACTTAAAGGTACTGTAAAATCAATCGAAACCGGTTCTGTGAACGCAATCGTACACATTGATATCGGTAACGGTAACGTAATTTCTTCTACTATCTCTATCGATGCAGTAAAAGAATTAGGTTTAGCAGTTGGTAAAGAAGCATATGCGATTATCAAAGCAACTTCTGTAATGGTTGGTGTTGAATAATCTCAACTACACTGTTCAGAATCTCATATGTAGCCGCACTTTAAAAGTGCGGTTATTTTTTTGTCTTGTTTCACCCAATTCTCTTCATACTCTCCTCAAAACGCATTTTATCCTTAACTAAAATGAAATAATCTTTATACAACCTCCCATTCATTGACTTTTAATTAAATATACTGTAAAATATACATATATTATCAATTTTTAGTTAATAATCTAATTTAGAATTATTTTGTTAAACATTAGGAGGGCAAATGACAAACCAACGTTTTATTACCATTTTAGGCTATGTCGCAACATTTACTTCAGTTTGTATGTATGTTTCTTACTTGCAACAAATTGGTCTAAATTTATCTGGTCAAAAAGGTGGCTGGTTACAACCTTTTGCCACGATGATTAACTGTAGTTTATGGGTGGCTTATGGCTTGCTAAAAGAAAAACGCGATCTGCCTATTTCATTAGCAAATGCGCCTGGTGTCATACTTGGTTTGATTACTTTCGTTACCGCCTTATAACACTATAAAACCTCATACAAAAAAGACCGCACTTTTTAGAAATCTTAAAGTGCGGTCTTTTTATTTATTAATTTAATTCATTTAAAAGCTGAAAATTATGAAGTTGTATAATTTTCTTTTCTGTTGCATTCTATAAACGAACAGACGTTTAGACGTCTAAACCAATAAAACAATAGAAGGATTAATTATGACAACATTTCATTTGGCTGGATTTCCGCGTGTAGGCGCAAAGCGTGAACTTAAATTTGCTCAAGAGCGTTACTGGCGTGGCGAAATTGTGGAAGCGGATTTATTAGATATTGCAAAAAGATTACGTGAACTAAACTGGCAACACCAAGCCAAGGCAAATGCCGATTTTGTTGCAGTGGCTGATTTCACGCTTTATGATCATATTTTAGATTTACAAGTGGCAACAGGTGCAATTCCTGCTCGCTTTGGTTTCGATAGCCAAAACTTAACACTCGATCAATATTTCCAATTAGCGCGCGGTAATAAAACCCAATTTGCGATTGAAATGACAAAATGGTTCGATACCAACTATCACTATCTTGTACCAGAATTCCATAAAGAGACACAATTTAAAGCAAACCCAGCACATTATGTGACACAAATCCGTGAAGCTAAAGCGCTTGGGTACCAAGTTAAACCAACAATCGTTGGGCCACTCACCTTCCTTTGGTTAGGAAAAGAAAAAGGCGCTGCATTTAATCGCTTTGATTTATTAGCAAAACTCGTGCCAGTTTATGTTGAAATTTTAAATGCGTTAGCTGCAGAAGGCGTAGAATATATTCAAATTGATGAACCCGCTCTCACCTTAGATTTACCGGCTGAATGGATTGCCGCTTATAAAGCGATTTACGCCACTTTTGCTGAACAAGTGAAAGCGAAATTATTGCTTGCGACTTATTTCGGCTCTGTAGCAGAACATGCTGATTTGTTAAAAGCCTTGCCTGTTACAGGTTTACATATCGACTTAGTTCGTGCACCTGAACAACTTGTTGCCTTTGCGGATTACGACAAAATCTTATCTGTCGGCATCATTGATGGCCGTAATATTTGGCGTGCAAACTTAAATCAAGTGTTAGATGTAGTTGAGCCATTAAAAGCGAAATTAGGTGATCGTTTATGGATTGCGCCAAGCTGCTCTCTCCTTCATACACCTTATGATTTAGAAGTCGAAACACAGCTACAAGCCAATAAGCCTGAGCTTTATCAATGGTTGGCTTTCACGTTACAAAAAATTCAAGAATTACGCGTTATTAAGACTGCACTAGAGCAAGGCCGTGAAGCGGTTCAAGCTGAATTAGCGGCTTCTCAAGCTGCTGCGGATGCACGTAAAAACTCACGTGAAATTCACCGCACTTGTGTCGCAGAACGATTAGCAAACTTACCGAAAAATGCCGACCAACGTAAATCACCATTTGCGGAACGCATTAAATTACAAAATGCGTGGTTAAATCTGCCACTTCTGCCAACTACAAACATTGGTTCTTTCCCACAAACGACAGCAATTCGTCATGCACGTGCAGCCTTCAAAAAAGGCGAACTCAGCTTAGCGGATTACGAAGCAGCAATGAAAAAAGAAATTGAATTTGTTGTACGTGAGCAAGAAAAATTAGACTTAGATGTATTGGTACATGGCGAAGCAGAACGTAACGATATGGTGGAATACTTCGGCGAACTACTTGATGGTTTTGCTTTCACTAAATTTGGCTGGGTACAAAGTTACGGTTCACGTTGCGTGAAACCGCCTGTGATTTACGGTGATGTTACTCGTCCAGAACCAATGACGGTACGTTGGTCGCAATATGCCCAAAGCCTTACCAATAAAGTGATGAAAGGCATGCTGACGGGGCCAGTCACGATCTTACAATGGTCTTTTGTGCGTAACGATATTCCTCGTGAAACCGTTTGTAAACAAATTGCTGTTGCACTTTCTGATGAAGTATTAGATTTAGAAAAAGCTGGCATCAAAGTGATTCAAATTGATGAGCCAGCTATTCGTGAAGGTTTACCATTAAAACGTGCAGATTGGGATGCTTATTTGAAATGGGCGGGCGAAGCCTTCCGTTTAAGCTCAATGGGTTGCCAAGATGATACCCAAATTCACACGCACATGTGTTATTCCGAATTTAACGACATTCTACCGGCTATTGCAGCCTTAGATGCCGATGTCATTACTATCGAAACCTCGCGTTCTGACATGGAATTACTCACCGCATTTGGTGATTTCAAATACCCGAATGATATTGGCCCAGGTGTATATGATATTCACAGTCCACGCGTGCCTGCAGCAGAAGAAATTGAACATCTTCTTCGCAAAGCATTACAAGTGGTGCCGAAAGAACGTTTATGGGTAAACCCAGACTGTGGTTTGAAAACACGCGGTTGGCCAGAAACAATTGCGGCATTAAAAGTGATGGTTGATGTTACGAAAAAATTACGTGCTGAATTAGCATAAAATCAGTAAAAAGAAAGGCGAACATGAGAGATTATCTCTGTTCGCCTTTTCTTTTAGTTAAAAAAACTAATTCATTTTTGACCGCACTTACAGGCTAATATATTCCATTTTCACCTTGCAGAGGCTCTTCAATAACTGCTCTGCCATCTTGCGGTGACTTAAACGCAATGGTTTCTCTGCAAATACTACACGCTCAATTTTTGATACATCCAATTGATTTAAGTAAGCAAAATTAATCGCTGTTTGCATAGCGGGTAAGCTTGGGTTAAATGCCGCATTTTCTGCATATCGACCACAAATCATTTCTCCATTTTTAAATAAAATGCCTACACCATGAGGGCTTTTAGAATAAGGTGAATGAGCTCGGTTTGCCCCTAAAATCGCTTTATTTGCCACTTCATCTTCCGTCGTCAAAGTGAAACCTTGTTCTTCTTTGTTTAATAGAAGCAAATCAACGCCTAAATCTTTCGGGCCAAAGCTATCGGGTAAATATTGAGGAAGTGGATTATTTTGGCTATGTGGCAAATGAATCTTTAAATCTTCCGCTTGATAAAGCTCATTCATAAATTGACGGCAGTGGCCACAAGGCGTGTAATTCACCACGATATCGGTGATTCGAGATTCATTACGTAACCATGCATGGCTAATCGCACTTTGTTCAGCATGGATGGTTTGAGCCATGCTACTACCCTGAAATTCTTGATTCGCACCAAAGTAAAAATCACCACTTTCACCAATCGCAATCGCTCCAACATGAAATTCTGAAATGGGTGTATGACTATAACAAGCCGCTACGGGCAAAAGCGCCAAACCTAATTGAACAGGCGTAAGCTTAAATTCATCACAAATTGACCGCACTTTTTCAGCCGGTAAAAAACCTTTCCATTCTTGTTCTTCTAATGCAGAAAGAATTGCATTTGAAAGTGGCGAATCGGATAATGCTTGTCGAATTTTTTGTTGCATGTTAAATCTCCTTATTTTTATATGCCCATTCTACGCTATTTGGAGGAACTTCACCGCAAAAATGATCACATAATGAAAATATGCTTAATCATTAATTATCTTTTATAAACTCAGGCGAAATGTAATCTGATAACCAGACTTTTTCATTGCCAATATAAAATTTGATACCCTTAGATTGTGCTAGTTCTGTATCAATTTTTAGAAGAATTGTCTCCCCTTTTTTTCTATTTCCAACCAATGTTGCGGTCTCAACATCCTCAGATAAATGTACATATTGACGAGACATCGGCTTCAATCCATTTGATTTAATATCATCTAAATAATTTATACTTGTCCCATGGTATAAATACTTTGGTGGATAACCAATTTCTTTAGAAATTTTCATTGGAATTGAATGCCCATAGAAAGCTCTTATTTTTCCATTTTTAATCTCATGTCTTTTCTTTTCCGATAAGTCGATCATTTTAACTAAATCGTCTTCGGTTAACGTATTCCATTTTTCATCACTATTTCTAAATGATGAAATTAATTGTTCAACAGAAACCCAACCTTCAGAATCCAGTTCTAATTCATATTCCCATGGAGCATGACGAAGCGCATAGGAAACTTCTTTACTTAAATTTAAATAGTCCATTTTAATACTCTTTTGCACTTTTGATTTCATCCGCTAACCACTCATCAAAATCCTTACATTCATATTTATTGTCTTTATTACCAAGATCATGAACATAAACTCTCGGATTTCCAGAGTAATCCGTCAATTTGAAACAAGCTGCCCAATCACCATCTCTAGCAAATGATATTAAATCAGCTACCCCTGTCAGTTTTTCTATTGCTTTACTATAAAGATAAACACTGTCCTCTATCTCTGAATTCTCATAATCAGGATCTTCAAACCACCAAGGAAAATATTCCAATTCATTTATCTTTTCCATATTACTCGATAAATCAATATAAGACTGAGGAAACTTAAAGTTTTCAGGTAATTGTTCTTTGGGATATAAATTAAATTTAGTTTGCATAATTGCTCCACAATTACAATTCATCAGTAAAAATAAGTAATCTTTTATCTAAGTTTTCAAGTCTATGCAAGAAAAATCATAAAAAAATAACCGCACTTTAAAAGTGCGGTCATAAATTAAGATATTTTATTTACTCGTTTTATAACAATGATGGAGCCACACCAAGTAGTTTCCGGGTGTAATCCACTGTAGGGTGATTGAAAATATCTTCTGTACTACCTGTTTCCAAAATTTGACCGCCGTACATCACGACAATGCGATCAGAGACTTGGCGTACGGTTTGGATATCATGAGAGATAAACACCATGGCAAGATTGAGTTCTTTTTTCAAATCCGCCAATAAGTTTAATACCTGAGCACGAACGGATACGTCTAATGCAGAAGTCGGTTCATCCGCCACAATCAGTTTGGGATTCAGCGCTAAGGCACGTGCAATCGCCACACGTTGTTTTTGTCCACCTGATAAACGAGTTGGCTCAACTTGTGCTGCAGAACGTGGTAAACCTACGCGAGAAAGCAAGTCATACACACGTTTTTCCCGCTCATGGGGTTGTAACACATTGTGAATATCCATTGGGTCACGCAAAATATCTAACACTTTCATACGAGGATTCAACGCTGTTGCTGGGTCTTGGAAAATGACCGACACTTGGCGGCCGAATTGTTTTCTTGCTTCTGAGCTGCCATATTGCATTTGTAAACCGTTGAATTTCACTAAACCGGATGTCGGTTTAAGAAGCCCTATGATCACGTTGGCTAAGGTAGATTTACCGCAGCCGGACTCCCCTACTAAACCAATGGTTTCCCCTGCTTTGATGCCAAGACTCACATTGTTCACCGCAGTGAATTTTTTACGTCCAAACAACGAACCGTCGCGAGAAGGAAATTGCACCACGATATTTTCTAAATCAATGATGTTTTGTTCTTTAATGACTTTAATACTACTGCTCATATTATGCTCCTTTCGCTTCCGTTACAGGCTCAGCTAAATGAGAAGCCCACAAGTGAGATGGCTCGCCCTCCACGGCGGTTAATATCAATTTTTGATCCGGATTTGCATCTGGTCGTAATGAACGACTTGCAAAACGGTCACCTGTAGCAAAATCGTAAGGTGATGGTACACTGCCCGGAATTTGATATAAACGTTTCGCACGGACTTCAGTTGAAAGGACAGAACCCAATAAGCCACGGGTATATTCGTGTGTTGGATTAGCAAGCAATAAGGATGTTGGCGCCATTTCAACCACTTGACCCGCATACATTACCGTAATGTGGTGAGCTAATTGGGCAACCAATGCTAAATCGTGGCTGACAAACACCATCGCAAAACCCAGTTTTTCACGTAATTCATTCAATAATTTCACTACTTCTGCTTGAACGGTTACGTCTAATGCGGTTGTTGGTTCATCGGCGATTAATAATTTCGGCTCACGAGTTAATGCCATTGCAATCACCACACGTTGACGTTGACCACCAGAAAGTTCATGCGGATAACGGTTCAATACTTTTTCAGGATCAAGGTGTACCCATTCCAACAATTTTTCTGCGGTATGGTGGCTGCCACGTTTAATGAGCTGTGCCATTTGATCTTTAATACGCATTGATGGGTTTAACGCACTTAAAGAGTCTTGGTAAATCATCGCAATTTCAGAACCACGCAATTCACTTAAATTATTAGAATTGAGCAAGCTGTGTTGTTTACCGCTACGGTCGGTGAAAAGCACTTCCCCAGTGATTTTTGCTGTTTTTGGTAACAAGCCCATGATAGAGAATGCTGTAATGGATTTACCACAACCAGACTCACCGACTAACCCCATGGTTTCCCCTTCATTTACGGTGAAGCTGATATTATCTACTAATGGAATTTCACCATAACGATTCGGGAAACGAATAGATAAGTTTTTCACTTGTAAAATCGGTTTTGCATTTGGATCTAATTGCATACGATTAGTACGTGTGATTTCTTTTTCATGTAATTTGAGTAAGTAACGTTTTAACGCAAGCCCCTCAGAAAGCGCTTCTTGTACGTCAGTAGAAAGACGTTCATCTGATTTGCCTTCTGGTTTTTTACCGCCTTTTAAGCGCGGATTAACCAAGGCATCAGTAAGACCTTCCGCCAAGATATTTAAGGCTAATACGGTTAAAAGAATCATGACACCCGCAAAGGTTGTCGCCCACCATGCACCGTTTAATACGATATTACGACCTTCAGAAAGAATATTACCCCATGAAGGATGCGGTGGTTGTACACCTGCGCCCAAGAAAGAAAGCGAGGCTTCGAATACAATGGCATCTGCCACCATTACGGTTGCGAAGACTAAAACCGGTGCAGCGGTATTGCGTACAACGTGTTTGAGAAGAATATAAGTACGGCTACCACCAATCACGCGTTCAGCACGCACATAGTCTTCATCCCATTGTGATACCACGTTCGCACGAACCACTCGAGCAAGCTGCGGGGTATAAACCACGGCAATGGTGATAATAATAACCGGTACAGAATTACCAAAGGTTGCTAATAACACTGCGGCTAATGCGATACCCGGGAAAGCCATTAAAATATCCATTAAGCGCATGATGATTTCATTACCCCATTTATCGGATGTGGCTGCAGTTGCACCTAAAATACTACCGAAAAGAATGGCACAAGCTACCGCACCTAAACCGATAAATAAGGACGTTTGGGCGCCGTAAACAATACGAGAGAAAATATCACGACCAAGTCGATCAGTCCCAAACCAATATTCCGCACTTGGAGCACGCATACGTGCGATCACTTCTAATGGATCATGTGTTGCGACCCAAGGGGCAAACACCGCCACTAAAGCAACGAAAACTAAGAATAATAATGAAATTTTTGATGCGGTGGAAAGTGCTCGGAATCTCGCACCGCTTGCAGCTAATCGATCTGCTAAACCTTGACGAAACATTATAGACTCCGAATTTTAGGGTTAATCAACACATAGAGAATATCAACGATAATATTCACTAAAACGAAGGTAAAGGCGATTGTTAGTACCACACCTTGTACTAAGTGCAAGTCATGGTTGACGATACCGTTAAAAATCAATTTCCCCATGCCTGGTAAGTCAAAGATTTGTTCGATAACTACCGCACCACCAAGTAAGTATCCTACGCGTAAACCTAATACAGTCACTGGTGTAATTAAGGCATTACGTAATACGTTGTGGCGAATAACAGTTGCATAAGGTACACCGTTACCAATCGCCGTTCTCACATAGTCTTTATCCATTTCTTCTACCATGGTTGTACGTACCACACGAATTAATGACGCACATACCGGCACAGCAAGTGCAAGAGATGGCAAAATCATGGAATTGATATACCCCATTGGGCTTTCGCTGAATGGCACAAAACCACCAGAAGGCAACCAATCTAATTCCAAAGAGAACCATTGAATAAGTAAGATACCTAACCAGAATGATGGTGTTGCAACCGCTGCTACAGAGATTAAACGAATCACTTGGTCTACCCAGCTATCACGATAAAGCGCGGCTAGTACACCTAATGAGAAAGACACCACTGCCGCAAACACCACACCAATTAAGGTAAGTTGTAACGTGATTGGGAAAGATTTCGCTAACATGCTACTAATCGGTAATTCTGGTGGCATCGTCACACCAAAATCCAATACAAGTAAGTTGCCTAAGAAACGAAAATATTGAACAAAGAGTGGATCATTTAAGCCATGTGATTCGCGGTAAAGTTGTTTTGCCGCTTCACTAGCACTTTCGCCTAATGCCACTGTAGCAGGATCACCCGGCGTGAATTGAAGCACTACAAAGACGAGTGCTGTTACACCAAGTATCATGACCGGCAAAGCCATCAATCGGCGTAACAATAATCGAAGTATCATTTCCATCTGACCTCTCCTATTCTATTTTGAGAAATTCATTAAATTAAAAATGAAGTGAAACAATCAAATTAAAAAACAAAATGATTTATACAAATCATAATATCCGCTCTATACCCTGTCAATCCAAGTACCTAGGGCAAAATTCAAATCTGTGATCGGCTTCACAAAGATTTTTTTGAAATGAAATTGAGAGAAAAAATGATTGAAAAATAGAGAGAAAAATGACCGCACTTTGGTGTTAAAAAGAAAGAAAAAAGGCTGTTGATTGCTCAACAGCCAAAACATTAAATTAAAAAGTGCTTTTATTTACGGCCCACACCGAGGAAAGATAAACCGGTTGTTGCCAATGGTTGATAGCCTTCAAGGCTACTATCATCCCATGCAGAAGGAAGTTTACGATGAACAATCGGATAAAGTGGTACTTCAGCCGCAATGATATTAATCGCTTCTTCCCATGATTTTTTCGCTTCAGCGTGATCTTTTGCTCTCACAGCTGCATTGAGTAATTCAGTCACTTTCGCAAATTCAGGGGTGTTGCTCCAGCGGAAACGACGTTTCGGCCATACATCACCACGATACCACCAGCTTAAAAGCAAGTCTAAGTCATCACCGAACACTGATGGGTCACCTGGAGCGATTGCCACTTCATACACACCTGGATCCACGTTGTTGCTGTATAACGCACCTGATTGTAAGTGTTGTAAAGTCACTTTCACACCTGGAATCTTGTTCCAAGACTCTAAAATTAACGGTGCAGATTCTTTCACCCAGTCATGGTCGGTTGCGAGCAATTCAAATTTAAGCTCAGTCACACCAGCTTCTTTTAGTAATGCTGCTGCTTTTTCCGGATCATAAGGATATTGAGTTGATGCCTTAATATAATCTGGGTGAGTTGTTTGTAAGTATGATGTTGCAGCTTCTGCATTACCATCAAATACAATATCAACAAGTTTGTCAGTGTTTAAACCATAGTGTAACGCTTGACGTACTTTTGGATTGTTAAACGGAGCTTTCTCACAGTTAAACATTAAGAATAGCAAGCCGAAAGATTGAACGGATTGCACTTGTTGTTTTTTGTTTTTCAAGCGACTAATGTCTAAATAAGGCACACTTTCCATTGCTTGAGTACGTTTAGACTCTTGTGCAGTCACACGAGCTGCGGCATCAGAAAGTAATAACCAAGACATTTTTTCAACTTGCGCTGGATATTTACCATTGTAAGGTTCATACGCTTCAAAGACGATTTTGTCATCTTTCACCGCTGAAACAAATTTGAATGGACCAGAACCAACTGGGTGTGCATCAAATGCAGATTGTCCTACTTTGTCGATCACGTGTTTCGGTACAATTTTCACGCAAGTTAAACGGTTAGCAAATAAAGCAAATGGATATTTCAATTTAAATTCCACCACTTTATCATCCACTGCTTTCACACTTTCAATGAAATCAATAAACATCACGAATAAAGATTTATTGGCTGGATCCATAATACGATTGAAAGAATACACAACGTCTTCAGTGGTGACTGGTGCGCCATCGTGGAACG
Organism: Haemophilus sp. 27098_8_127; assembly: GCF_041433495.1. Classification (NCBI taxonomy): domain Bacteria; kingdom Pseudomonadati; phylum Pseudomonadota; class Gammaproteobacteria; order Pasteurellales; family Pasteurellaceae; genus Haemophilus; species Haemophilus sp. 27098_8_127. The sequence continues at coordinate 390,517 of NZ_JAPWBP010000001.1, read as the reverse complement.
TTGCGCCTTCACGTAAAGTAATTCGCCAGGTTGTTTCATCAACTTGTTCTGGCTCTTTTCCTGCTAAAGCAAGATAAGGTTCACGAGTTGCAGGATGCAAATCCACCAAACCTTCAAAAATGTGCAAGTTTGCTGCATAAGGTGAAGCACCACTTGATGTCATTGGGTCAAAACCGGTAGAAAGCGGATAAGCAATCCCCGCTTCAATAGTTTTACCTTTAATGTCTGCAGCAAAGGCTTTTGGTGCAAATGTGCCTAACGTACCACTAAATGCAAGACCTGCCCCTACGCCAGCCATAAGTTTCATAAAATGACGACGAGATTCATTCGTTTCAAAGGAAAAATGCTTTGTCATACTAAAAACTCCTGATGAGTAATAAAATCATATTTTTGGTTTTTAAACCTAGCCAAACATTTCATTCGAAAATGAAGTAAAGCAATCAAATCTTAGAATAAAATGATTTGCATCAATCATAATCATCTTCGCTTCATTCTGTCAAAGAGGAAATATTGAATGTGTGATCTACTTCACAGAGTTTTTTTCGCAATTCAGCATAAAAGTTTTTAGCTATGTATAATTTATTATAGATAGTTTTTGTCTATTAAATCACTAGGTAATATGAAATAGCTATCAGAAAAAACTATGCTATAATGACCGCAATTCCCAAGCAAGGGAACAATATTTTAATCAACAACAAAGAGGAAAATACTATGCCAAAAACATCAATCGGTTTAGATAAAAAAGCATCTGAAAAATTAGCAGCAAAATTAAATGAATTATTAGCAACCTATCAGGTATTCTATACCAACGTGCGCGGTTACCACTGGAACATTAAAGGGGTAAACTTCTTTGAATTACACGCCAAATTTGAAGAAATCTACACTGATTTAGTGGAAAAAGTCGATGAAGTGGCAGAACGTATCTTAACTTTAGGTTACACACCGCATAACGGTTATTCACAATACTTCCAACACTCACGTATTAAAGAAGAGTTAGGGGTAAGTGATGCGCAATCTTGCTTAGAAGGCACATTAGAAGGATTAAAAGTATTACTTGAACAACAACGTGAAATTCTTGAATTAGCGGGTGAGTCTGATGATGAAGGTACGGCTTCTCAAATGAGCGACTACATCAAAGAACAAGAAAAACTTGTTTGGATGTTCCAAGCTGCTTGCCAAACTTGCCATGCTTAATTAAATATTGATTAAATACGAAAGCCGACTGATGTCGGCTTTTTTATTTTCTATACGACCGGTTTTTGTCGATAGAACAATAGTCCTGGTAAGGCTAAGCCTAAAACAAGAGCGCCCAAAATAAAGCTGGTATTGATAAAAGAGCTGATCATTTGCTCAAATAATTTATCGGAAAAGCCATAATGGTGAATTTGTACGATAGCAATCATCGCTTTATAAGCATGAACACCTGGAATCATTGGAATAATTGCCGCAACAGTAAAGACTTTCGGATGGGCTAAATAACGATGAGATAAATGCACCCCAATAAAACCAATCACACAAGTGGCGAAAAAAGTGGCAAAAACAATTGGGACACCAAAGTGTAGTAATAAAGTTCGTGTGACATGTCCAAGTGCACCTAAAATCGCACAATACTTTAAGGCTTTAGGCGGAACATTAAATACTAAAGCAAATCCTACTGCGGGGATGGCAGCAAAAAGCATATCATCGAGTAAATTCAGTAAAAACATCTTATTACCCCACCCAAGAAACAATATTTAAAAGATTTAACGCAAAGACAATACCTAAACAAGCACCAAAAGTGAGAACCGTAGCGATGGTCCAGCGTCCTATTCCCATATTGACATACCCTTTTAAAATATCCGCAAGTGAATTAATTAATGGGAATCCTGGAACGAGTAATAAAACGCTAGAAGCTAATGCGATATGAGGATCATTTCCTAAACTATATTTCAAACTGACACCGGAAATCAGTGAGGCGACAAAAGCGGTAATGGCAAAAACGATGAGTGGATTGTAATGACGTTTAGAAATTTCTTGTCGAACAAACATGGCAATGGCAGAAGCAATAAAGGTGATCGCACAAATTGTCATATCTCCGCCAGAAAGGTGAGCAAAAGAGGCACAAGATAAACCAATCATAAACACCACCAAATAACGGTTATATTTTAGTGGTTTTAACTTATCCAATTTCTTTTGTGCCATAGACAAATCATACAAGTGATGCTCTACGGCAACCACAATGTGCTGAACATCCGTAACGATTTGCATATTAATGCCTTTATCGACATTCTTCCGCACAGTAGTAATACAATGTTGCTTAGAAAGTGTGGTCAATAAGACGGCATTTGCCGTCAAAGCACACTCCACGCTTTCAATGCCTAAAGCTACACCTAATCGCTGAGCCATTTGTACGACGACAGCACTTTCTGCCCCATGCTGTAATAATAACAAAGCGGTTTCCACACAAATACGGGTAACCGCTCGTTGGTATTCCTGATCCATATCTCTGCGCTCTTATAAAGTAAACCTTAGAGATTATAGACCGATGAATAAAAAATACTGAAAAAATGACCGTATCTATGATCCAAGTCAAAAGTTCAGTATCTCCAAAGCCTATGACTTAACAGAGATTAAATGGCTTTATCAAAATACAGCGGCACATTGCTTAACTTAGCCATATTCGTGATATAAGCTAAAACCGCTGGTGGGAATTCGATGCCTTTCACACAAGTAAGATTTCGTAATACCGGGAAAACGATAATATCTTCAAGAGAAAGTTGGCCGTTTAAGGCATTTTCAGATTGAATTAATACCGCTAATTTCTCTAAATCGCCTTTTAAGCGAGTAAGATAGGTTTCTGTCTTCGCGATATTTTTAGCAAAATCCCCAATAAATTCCGTTTTCTTTTTAGTGAAATAATCGACCGCACTTTGGGTTTCAAATTCGGCTAAACCAATTTGCGTAAAGCGTGCAGTCGTAAGATGACCATAATAACTGCCGACTTCTTTTAACCATGCTTCAATTTCTGGACGAACTTGTTCAGATAAGATTTTTTCACCAAAATGTTCATCGACATAATGCACGATATCCAAACTTTCCGGCATCGCGGTACCATCCTCTTTGACAAGAATTGGCACTACTTTTTTGCCCACTAAACCAATCGGCGTAGCTTCATCATCATTCGCGAGCACTACAAGTTCTACCGGCAAATTTTTTAAACCGAAAATCATGCGAGCTCGCACACAAAACGGGCAATGATCGTAAACATATAATTTCATTTTTTACTCCTCTTTTTCCTGTAATAACTTTCCTAATCCACTTTGTCGTTTTACGGTATTTCTGACCGCACTTTGCCAGATTTTTTCATTGGCAAATACGGAAAGCTGATTTTTCGCACGGGTAACACCGGTAAAGACCAGCTCTCGAGAAAGCACTGGATTAGGTTCTGTTGGTAACACCATGACGGTATGATCAAACTCCGAACCTTGGGATTTATGAATCGTCATCATAAACGCGGGCTCGTGAGCGGGAATACGACTGGTAGAGACTTCTCGATTGCCAAACCACACTTTGCCTTTAGCTAAACATAAGCCAATATCACCGTTATACAGTTTCACATTATGATCGTTTTCGGTAATCATAATTGGCTTACCAATATACCAATCATCTTCTTGACGGAACCAAAGTAATTTCTCCGCTCGTAATGCTAAAGAAATTTCACGATTTAATTCTTCCACACCTAATGCCGAAGCTCGAAGTGCGGTCAAAAATCTCACCGAATTAAAACTGTCTAAAATCGCTTCTGCATAAGTTTTCTCGTTGCCCTTTTCATCTATAAATTTTGCATTGAGATCTTTCTTCTGAGCAAAATAAGTTTGAAGTTGGGTTAAATAAACACGGTAATTTTCAACCGCACTTTTCACCACTTGTCGAACAGATTCTTTAACGTCTTGTTCTTCATCAAAATGATGGAAATGCAACTCTTGTGGATATTCCGCAAAAGTCGCTAAACTCCCCTCACCTTTTCCTTGTTGAATTTGCTCAGCAAGTTGTTTAATGCCCGAATCATCTCGGAAACGACGACTAAAGGTTAAATGGCAAATGGCATCACGCAACGGACTATGTTCGCCTTCAGTTGGCACAGTATAGCCCGTTGTTGCATGAATATAATCGGCTTGAGCCGGGCTATAATCTTGCGTTAAAAATTGTGCAATTTCCCCTAATACTGCTCCCGCTTCTACTGAAGCTAATTGTGCTTGGTCACCCAATAAAATTAAACGCGTTTCGGGTTTCAATGCTTGCACAAGCTTCGCCATCATAGGCAAATCAATCATTGAGGTTTCATCCACCACTAATACATCAATTTGCAGTGGATTATGTGCATGATATTTTACGCTATCGGTAAAAGGTCGAACGCCTAGTAAGCGATGTAACGTTTCTGCGGTTTGAGGAATAGATGCGCGTAACTCATCTGAAATCGGCATTTGTGCCAAAGCGTTTTCGATAGATTCTGTTAAACGCGCCGCGGCTTTTCCTGTTGGCGCAACCAATTTAATATGAAGCTTGCCACTAAATAATTCTTGTAATACGCATAACAAGCGAGTGACTGTCGTGGTTTTCCCTGTTCCAGGGCCACCTGTAATCACAGAAAATGGGCTTTTCACTGCCGTTGCGACTGCTACTTTTTGCCAATCAACTTGCGCTTGTTGCTGAGGAAAATAACGATCTAATAAGGTTCGAATTTGTTGCGGTTCCACCGATAAAGTGCGGTCATTTTTCAATGCATTTTTAATATATTGCGCAACGCGGAATTCATCTTGCCAAGCTCGATAGAAATAAATCGCCCCAAATTGAAACGCAAGAGGCGCAATCTGATTTTTAGGATCTTGTGTAAAAGCAATATGCCCCGCTAAGGCTGATTGCCATTTTGATACCGGAAGCGAACCGATCTTTTCATCGATAAGCGCTAAAAAATTCGTTTCAGTATGACGATAAGCCAAACCAAATAAATTACGTTCTAAAAAGCGATCTAACACACAACAAGTATTGCCTTGTGTATAGCTCCAGTTGCAAAGTGCGGCTAATAAAATCGCTAAATTTTGTACGGGTTCGGCATAGCCTTTATCTTTTTGTTTATCCGCAATTAATTGAGCAAAATAATAATCGCCTTGAGTAATCACACCTTGTTCTTGCAAGGATTTTAATAGGCTTAACATTAAAATAATTCCTCTAATTGTTGGATTAATTGCCAATCTGGTTTATCAAAAAAGATGCCCGATTGTGGCAAACCATTCATTCCTCGTAAAAATGCATAGACCACACCACCAAAATCTCGGTCGTAATCGTAGTGAGGTAAACGTGTTTTTAAATAACGGTGTAATGCCACCACATACAACAAGTATTGCCAATCATAATGATGCTCTAACATGGCTTTTTTCAATGCAGCTTGATCGTAATCCTTTAACGTCTCACCTAAGAAATTCGATTTGTAATCAAGCAAATAATATTTATCTTGATAACTGAAAACTAAGTCCATTGTGCCTCGCAGCATGCCTTGAATATCATCAAACTGTAACGGTTCTGACGGCAAATGATGTAAGGTTGCTAACGCTCGGTTAAAACCAGCGACATCAAAATGGCTTGAAATATTGAGATAAAATGCCAACTCTTTTAAGCATTGTTTTTCGTTAATCTGAGCAAGGGTAAGATCATTATTTGGCAAAATTGGTGTACTGAGTATTTGTACAAACCACTGTTGAACTGCTGCAAATTGCTCTTCGGCAAGATTCAAATCCTGACATAACTTTTCAATGTTTTCTTTCTCAGTCAGTTGTGCAAAAGGCACCTTTTCAAAATAACGATGTAACAAAGTACCGATTTGTGTTCCCCGTGGAAAATCTAAAACCATTTCATCGTTACCATGAGCAAGTGCGGCCAGATTTTCAGTGATATTTTCTGTTGAAATCGACGCATCATAATCTTTCGCATCATCAAAAATGAGCGATTTTTTCACCGCACTTTCATTCAAATAAGCTTTGCGTTGATGTGTTTGTTCTATGCCACTAAAGCTCGTCACTCGCCAATCTTGTTCAATTTCACCTTGGAAAATTTCTGCGCTTAAATTTTCTTGAGAAACATTTAAAGTAAGTGGTTCACTGGCTTGTAACACATCGGTTAATTCAATCGCTACATCATTTGGTAAAAGCTGCTTAAATTTTTCCAATAACAGTTGGGTATCCCAATTATTTGGCAAATCGAGTTTTCGACCAATTTCACCTTGCGTTAAAACATACAATAAAGCATTCCATTTTTTATCAAAGGCTTTCGGTAACACAAAGGCCATTTGATATTTTGCTCGGGTTAATGCCACATAAAGCAAACGCAATTCTTCTGCAAACACTTCTTCTGTTAATTTATCCAAGTGTTGATCTTGCATATCCCACAAGGTTTTCTCTTCATCACTGTCGTAATATAAATTAAACAGTTTCTTCTGCTTGCCTGATTTTGTTGGGTCTTTTGCTTCATTACCTAAAAATGGCAACCAAACCAAATCATATTCCAATCCTTTGGATTTATGGATAGTCACAATCTTCACTAATTGACGTTCGCTTTCTAAACGAATTTGTGCTTCTTGACGGCCATTATCTTGAATTTGCTTTTCAAACCAGCGCAATAATGCCGCTTCACTTTCATTTAATGCGGCTGCTTGCTGTAAAATTTCAGCTAAATGTAATAAATCTGTCAGTTTTCGCTCGCCATCAGGTCTGGATAAGAGTTTTTCTGTGATATTTTCAGCTAAAAGTAAATGGTGCAACATCGGCAATACGCCTTGGCGTTGCCAAATTTGTTGATACTCTGCAAATTTTTCAGCCCAACGTTGCCACTGAATTTCATCATGATGAATTTGATGAATTTCAGCTGCATTTAAGCCGAAAAGTGCGGTCGCAATTGCATTTAAAATTGGACGTTCCGTCACACTCAAACAGGCTTGCAAAATCAGGGCCAGTTCTTTTGCTGTGTTACTCTCAAAGACATTTCCTCTATCCGAAAGGTAAACCGAAGCAATACCGAGTGCTTGCAATTCTTTTTTCACTAGATCCGCTTCGGTATAACCACGCACCAAAACGGCAATATTTTCTGCTCGCAATGTTTGATTTTCCGCTTTGCTTTCATTCGGAAAAACAACCGGATTTTCAGCCGCACTTTTTAACCATTGCTGAATCGATATTGCACAAGCTTTCGCATAATCTTGCTGGGTGGATTTGTCTTTATCGTTAATATAAAAACGAAAGGCTGGTTCAGGTTGATTATTCAACTGAAAAACAAGATTCTTCTTGGCTGCACCTACATTTAAAAATTCAATATTTTTATAAATAAAGGGATCATTTTTAAAATCAAATAATCGATTTACCCCGTCCACTAAAGGTTGGGATGAACGGTAGTTTGTGCCTAAGTTAAAACGTTCATTGGCTTCTTTTGCTGCTTTTAAATATGTAAAAATATCGGCACCACGGAAACGATAAATCGCCTGTTTAGGGTCGCCAATCATCATAAAGCCAACATTACCAGACACGTTTTTATTGTGATAAATTTTCGAGAAAATTTGATACTGCAACGCATCCGTATCTTGGAACTCGTCAATCATGGCAAAAGGATATTGAAAACGAATTAATTCCGCTAACTGTTCTCCGCCCTCACCATGTAATGCTTCTTTCAATAAGCGTAATAAATCATCAAAGGATTTTTCAGGATGATTCGCTTTGTATTCAAGAAGTTTCTTTTGAATACCTTGACGATAGTGATAGAGAATGATTTTTTTAAATAAATCACTTGGTTGAATTTCTTCAATTAAAGCTTCAATCTCTTCAAAGGCTGGATGCGTTATTCTCACCCCTTTTTTCTTAAAATCTGCTTTGATGGCGTTATCTAAAGCCGACTGTGTAAATTTTTTCACTAATGTTTCATTTAAGGTGATATCTGCTCTATTTTTTGCCCATGAGGTGACTTCATCGACAAAAGATAAAATCGTTTTACTTGAATATGATCTACCATTTAAACAAGATTCATCTTTTTTTACGACTTCTTCATCAAAAAGATCTCGGATTTTAGCCGCACTTTCTAACCAAATATCTTTAATCTTTTCAATAACTTTCGCATTTTTAGTGATATCTTTTTGCAAAAATTCTTTTAATGACATTTCTAATAGTCCTGGTTTATCCAGTTTTATAGAAAAATCATTCCCAATATTTGAGCCTAAATCATTCAATACATCTTCTGGCGACTTTAATTCTTTTGAGATAAATGCAGCCAAATGGAAAGGCAAATCATAAAAATGCTCCCGCCAAAATTCATTTGCAAATTGTTTGAGTAAATCAGACTGATCTTTGAGAAGTTTTAAATTGAAATGCACGCCTGAATTGAAAGCATGTTGCATCAGCATTCGGCGACAAAAACCGTGAATGGTATAAATGGAGGCTAAATCTAAATTTTGTTCGGCCAGCTTTAAGCGGCGAAGTGTGGTCGGAATATCCTCTAAATAAGGCAACAACTCCGCTAAAAATTGATGTTCCCCAGTAAAAATCGCCTTATCTTGCTTTTCATAATATTCAGAAAAAACCAAAATTGCCGCTGTTAAACGTTCCCGAATTTTGCGTTTTAAATCTTCCGTCGCCATTTCAGTAAAGGTTACCACCAAAATCTCTTCCACATTCAACGGACGAGAAAAACAATTCTCACCCGCCTGTAAAAGTAAACGAAGATAGATAGAACCAATGGTATAGGTTTTCCCAGTACCGGCCGAGGCCTCAATTAAATTGACTTGATTTAAGGGTAATGAAATAGCATTAAGTGCGGTTGATTTTTGGCTCATTTTTTTTATTTTTTGGAAACATTAGCGTGTTCTTATTGTAGAGGAATTTCCATAGAAATTCATTTAGTTATTATTTATTTCTTGTATAATTTGGAGCATTTATATCTTAATAATGACACAAAATATTCTGAGGATTTTATGGCAGCAGCAATTCAACAACGTGCCGAACTTCAACGCCGTATTTGGCAAATCGCTAATGATGTCCGCGGTTCTGTCGATGGTTGGGATTTTAAACAATATGTTTTAGGTACGCTTTTCTATCGTTTTATCAGTGAAAACTTTGCTAATCACATGAAAAATGGAGATGAGAGCATAAATTATGCAACTTTATCTGACGATATTATCACGCCAGAAATTAAAGCGGATGCAATAAAAACCAAAGGTTACTTCATTTATCCAAGCCAGCTATTTAAAAATGTCGTCGCAACAGCCAATACTAATCCGAATTTAAATACAGATCTGAAAAGCATTTTTACTGATATCGAAAACTCCGCTACTGGCTACCCTTCCGAACAGGATATCAAAGGCTTATTTGCTGATTTTGATACTACCAGCAACCGATTAGGTAATACCGTTGCCGATAAAAACAGTCGTCTAGCTGCCGTATTAAAAGGCGTTGCCGAGTTAGATTTTGGTGACTTTGAAGATAATCATATCGATTTATTCGGCGATGCTTACGAATTTTTAATTTCCAACTATGCTGCTAATGCCGGTAAATCGGGTGGCGAATTCTTTACACCACAATGCGTTTCCAAGCTAATTGCTCGACTGGCTTTATATGGACAAGACAAAGTCAATAAAATTTACGACCCTGCGGCCGGTTCGGGTTCTTTATTATTGCAAGCCAAAAAACAATTTGATGAACACATCATCGAAGAAGGATTCTTTGGGCAGGAAATTAACCACACTACTTACAACCTTGCTCGTATGAATATGTTTTTACATAACATCAACTACGACAAGTTTGATATCGCCCTTGGCAACACCTTAATGAATCCGCAATTTGGCGATGATAAACCCTTCGATGCCATTGTTTCTAATCCGCCTTACTCCGTGAAATGGATTGGCTCGGATGATCCAACACTGATTAATGATGAGCGTTTTGCCCCCGCCGGCGTGCTTGCACCAAAATCCAAAGCGGATTTTGCCTTTATTTTACATGCACTAAGTTATCTTTCGGCAAAAGGTCGTGCGGCGATAGTCTCCTTCCCCGGCATTTTTTATCGTGGCGGTGCCGAGCAAAAAATTCGTCAATATTTGGTGGATAATAACTATGTAGAAACGGTGATTGCGCTTGCGCCAAATCTCTTTTTCGGTACCAGTATTGCGGTGAATATTTTGGTGCTTTCCAAACATAAACCTGATACCCAAACCCAATTTATCGATGCCAGCGGTTTATTTAAATCCGCCACCAACAACAATATTTTGGAAGAGGAACATATTGAGCAAATTCTCAAACTCTTTGCCGATAAAGAGGATGTGCCTCATTTGGCCAAATCAATATCCTTTGAAGACATCGTTAAAAATGACTACAACCTTGCGGTGAGTTCTTATGTAGAACAAAAAGACACCCGAGAAGTGATCGATATCGATAAACTCAACGCAGAAATTAAACAAACCGTTGCCAACATCGACCGCTTGCGTGCCGAGATTGACAAAATTGTGACGGAGATTGAAGCATAAAATGTAGGGTGGGCTTTAGCCCACCAATAAGATTGAAAAATAACAGCAAACCGTAAGGTGGGCTTCAGCCCACCAATTTACGATAGCACACGGTGGGCTAAAGCCCACCCTACGAGGAACTACGAGGAACAACAAAAACACAATGAAAAACAACCGCACTTTTTTAGAAAAATTATTGGATGGGGCTGAGGTTGAGTGGAAGCCTTTAATTAAAGTAGCCTCTTTGACAAGAGGAAGAGTTATATCAAAGGAGTATTTAGCTGATAATTTAGGTGATTATCCGGTATATAGTTCTCAAACTGTCAATAATGGTGAAATTGGAAAAATAAACTCATTCGACTTCGATGGAGAATTTGTTAGTTGGACTACTGATGGCGCTAATGCAGGAACAGTATTTTATCGGTCAGGAAAATTCTCAATCACAAATGTTTGTGGCTTGATAAAAATTCAAAATAACCTTGAACTAAACTATAAATTTTTATTTTATTGGCTTTCAATTGAAGCAAAGAATCATGTTTATTCAGGTATGGGAAATCCCAAACTAATGAGCCACCAGATGGAAAAAATCCTAATCCCCATCCCCCCACTCTCTGTCCAAACCGAAATCGTGCGAATTTTGGACGCATTGACAGCGCTTACCAGCGAGCTTACCAGCGAGCTTACCAGCGAGCTTACACTACGCCAGAAGCAGTATGAATACTATCGGGAGAAATTGTTATCTTTCGATAGTTTAGAACAATTAAATATGGGGGGGGCGAAGAAGAAACTTATTGATGTAGCTAAAATCAAAAATGGGAAAGATTGGAAACATCTTGGGGAAGGTGATATTCCAATATATGGTTCAGGTGGGATTATGGGGTATGTTGATACATATTCATACGATAAACCTACGGTATTAATTCCACGAAAAGGAACTATTACAAACATATTTTACCTTGAAGAACCATTTTGGAACGTTGATACAATTTACTATACAGAAATTGATACAACTCAAATTTTACCAAAATACTTTTATCATTTTATGAAAACGGTAGATTTAACAAAATTAGATACTGGTTCAGGAAGACCTAGCTTAACACAAGCTATTTTGAATGAGATTCCTATTTTTGTTCCATCAATTAAAGAACAACAACGTATCGTTTCAATCCTCGACAAATTTGAAACCTTAACCAATTCCATCACCGAAGGCTTGCCTTTGGCGATTGAACAAAGCCAAAAGCGGTATGAGTATTACAGAGAGCTTCTCTTAAATTTCTAAAAAAAGGAAAATTATAATATGAGTAAAAAATTAGAAGATATTGCAAAGGAATTAACAGAAAAACACTCAACTTCAAAAGTTAACCTGATTTATGCATTTAATGGTTCTGGTAAGACTAGATTATCAAAAGAATTTCAAAACTTAATATCACCTAAAAATGAAGAAGATATTAGTCTTGGCTTTAAAGATAAGAAAATAATTTATTTTAGTGCATTTACAGAAGATTTATTTTTCTGGAATAATGATTTAGAGAAAGATTCTACCCGCACCCTAAACATACAACCAAATCAATTTACTGACTGGATTTTAAGAGTTCAAGGTCAAGAAAATAATATTATTAGTAATTTTCAACGCTACACAAATAATAAACTCACTCCTAAATTCAATGAAAACTACTCTCAGGTTACTTTTTCATTTGAAAGAGGGAATGATGTAAAAGAAGATAATATTAAAATTTCTAAAGGGGAAGAAAGTTGCTTTATTTGGAGCATTTTTTATAGCCTCTTTGAACAAATAATATCCGTTCTTAATATTGTTGAACCAACACAACGAGAGACTCAAGACTTTAATAATCTAAAATATATATTTATTGATGACCCTGTGAGCTCCTTAGATGAAAATCATTTAATTGAACTAGCTGTTAATATATCCTGCCTGATTAAAGAGAGTGAGTCAGATCTAAAATTCATTATCACGACTCATAACCCTCTATTCTATAATATTCTATGTAACGAATTTAGGAACTTAAAAAAAGGATGTAAAAAGTTTAGATTAGAAAAAATGGAAGACAATAATCACAATTTATGTAGTCAAAGTAATGATTCACCTTTTGCATATCAAGTTCACTTAATAGATAAACTTGAAAGCATATTTAAGCAGGAAATACAAATTCAGGAGTTTCTAAAAGAAATAAAACATGGATATAAAAACAAAGTAGAAACCATACTAAAAAAAGATGCATTGAATGATAATGAACTATCTGAATTTTATAGATTGATTAGCAATCTAACAATGAGCAGTCTTTTTTATATTAGAAAAAATCATGTTGGAGATAAATTTACACTATCCTTATTTAAAGAAAAAGAAATAAAAGAATGTGAAGTAGAAAAGTATCATTTTAATTTAATTAGAAACATTCTAGAAAAACTTGCTACATTTCTTGGATACCAAGAAATGAAAGATATGCTTCCTCAAGATGGAAGTGGACCAGACCCATATATGAATCGTATAGTTAACCTATCAAGTCATTCAAAACATTCAGGAGAAGAAACTATACTCATTTCTGATAATGACAAACGTGTTCTTAAAGGTTTAGTCGAACATATAAATACAAAATATAATTTTAGAAGTAAATTTATTAAACTTGGTAAGGATTAAATAGATAAGGAAAACCTATGATCAACTACTCCACCATCACTGAATCCAATAATTTTATCGTTTTAGATCAATACAAAAAGTTTGTTGTGGAAGAACCCAATGCTGGTTATCAAACGGAAGGGAGTCTTGAACGTGAATTTATTCGTGATTTACAGGCGCAAGGCTATGAGTATTTACAAGATATCAATAGTCATGATGCGTTGGTTAAAAACTTACGGGCGCAATTACAACGATTGAACAATGTAGTTTTCTCTGATGCGGAATGGCGACGTTTTTTAGAGGAGTATTTGGATAAACCGAGCGATAGTCTGATTGAGAAAACCCGTAAAATTCATGATGACTATATTTATGATTTTGTGTTTGATAATGGACGCATTCAGAATATTTATCTGCTAGATAAGAAAAATCTTGCCAATAACGCCGTGCAAGTTATCAATCAATTTGAACAAACTGGCAGCTATGACAATCGTTATGATGTGACCATTTTGGTCAATGGTTTACCGCTTGTACATATTGAATTAAAAAAACGTGGCGTGGCGATTCGTGAAGCTTTTAATCAAATTCACCGCTATAGCAAAGAAAGTTTCAATAAAGAAAATTCTCTCTTTAAATATATTCAGATTTTTGTCATTTCTAATGGCACAGATACCCGCTATTTTGCCAACACTACAAAGCGCGATAAAAACAGCTACGACTTCACAATGAATTGGGCAACGGCAAAAAATACTCTGATTAAAGATTTAAAGGATTTTACGGCGACATTCCTACAAAAACATACCCTGCTCAATGTGTTAGTGAATTACTGCGTTTTTGATGTTTCCGACACCCTATTGATTATGCGCCCATATCAAATTGCTGCCACCGAGCGGATTTTATGGAAAATCAAGAGCTCATATCTGGCGAAAAATTGGAGCAATACAGACAGTGGCGGTTACATTTGGCACACTACGGGCTCAGGCAAAACGCTCACTAGCTTTAAAGCTGCACGCCTTGCGACGGAATTAGACTTTATTGAAAAAGTATTCTTCGTGGTAGATAGAAAGGATTTGGACTATCAAACTATGAAAGAATACCAACGCTTTTCACCTGATAGTGTAAATGGTTCAGAAAGTACGGCAGGATTAAAACGCAATATCGAAAAAGACGACAATAAGATCATTGTTACCACCATTCAAAAACTCAACAACCTGATGAAATCGGAAGATAAATTACCGATTTACGATAAACAGGTCGTTTTTATCTTTGATGAATGCCATCGTTCTCAATTTGGTGAAGCGCAAAAAAATCTAACGAGAAAATTCAAAAAATACTATCAATTTGGGTTTACTGGTACACCGATTTTCCCAGAAAACGCATTAGGTAAGGATACAACAAAAAGTGTATTTGGAAGCCCACTCCATTCTTATATTATTACCGATGCGATTCGTGATGAAAAAGTGCTGAAATTTAAAGTGGATTACAATGATGTACGACCACAATTCAAGAGCATCGAAACTGAAAAGAATCTTGAAGAGCTAACAAAACTCGAGAAAAAACAAGCCTTTTTACAACCTAAACGTATTGAGCAAATTGCCCAATATGTTCTAGATAATTTCAAGCAAAAGACCCATCGCTTTAATGCGGGTAACAATGGCTTTAATGCGATGTTTGCGGTAAGTAGCGTGGATGCAGCCAAAGCTTATTATCAAACTTTTAAACAGTTACAAAGTGCGGTCAAAAATCCACTTAAAATTGCAACAATCTTTTCGTTTGCCGCAAATGAAGAGCAAGATGCGATTGGCGATATTGTCGATGAAAGTTTTGAAGTGGAGGCAATGAACTCATCTGCGAAGGAGTTTTTAAAATCTGCCATTGATGATTACAACGGCTATTTTGCCACTAATTATGATGTGGATGCGAAATCGTTCCAAAACTACTATCGTGATCTCGCCAAACGCGTCAAAAACAAAGAAGTGGATTTGTTGATTGTCGTTGGAATGTTTTTAACTGGTTTTGATGCCCCAACCTTAAACACGTTATTTGTAGATAAAAACTTACGTTACCATGGTTTGATTCAAGCTTATTCTCGTACAAACCGCATTTACAACAGCACCAAAAGTTTTGGCAATATCGTCACTTTCCGTGATTTGGAACAAGATACCATTGATGCGATTACCCTTTTCGGTAAATCCAATACACGCAATATCGTATTAGAAAAAAGTTACCAAGAATATATGGAAGGCTTTACCGATGCGGGTGTGGCCCGTCGTGGGTATTTAGAGGTTATTGCTGAATTGCAAGAACGCTTCCCTGATCCAGATTTAATTCAAACAGAAAAAGACAAGAAAGACTTTGTAAAATTATTTGGTGAATATTTGCGGGTTGAAAACATTCTGCAAAACTATGATGAGTTCGCTGCTTTACAAGCATTTCAATCGCTCGATACCAGTGATGCAAAAGCCGTTGAAGCCTTTAAAGAAAAATATTATTTAACGGATGAGGCTTTTACTGAAATGCAACCTATTGATATGCCAAGCGAACGTAGCATTCAGAATTACCGTTCGACTTACAACGATATTCGGGATTGGCTCCGTCGTCAAAAAGATAGCGAGGAAAAAGCAAAATCGACCATTGATTGGGACGATGTGGTGTTTGAAGTGGATTTATTAAAATCTCAAGAAATCAATCTAGATTACATCTTAGAATTGATTTTTGAACACAACAAAAAAATGAAAAATAAGGCTGAGCTGATTGATGAAATTCGAACCACAATCCGAGCGAGTCTAGGTAATCGAGCCAAAGAAAGTTTGATCGTAGATTTTATTAATCAAACGGACTTAGATAGCATTGTCGATAAAGCCGGTATTATTGAGTCCTTCTTCCAATTTGCCCAAAAAGAGCAACAGAAAGAAGCTGACGAATTAATTAGCAGTGAAGGCCTGAATATTGATGCTGCGAAGCGTTATATTAACGTGTCCTTAAAACGCGGATATGCTAGCGAACAAGGTACGGATTTAAATGAGGCCCTACCGAAAATGAGTCCGCTTAATCCGCAATATCTCACGAAAAAACAAAGCATTTTCCAAAAGATCGTTGCCTTTGTTGAGAAATTTGTTGGGATTGGTGGCGAGGTTTAAAAACTTAAACCGACTATATAGAATTAAAAAGGTGCAATCTATTATTGATTACACCTTTTTATTTTGTCAGTTTTATCAGAAATTAGAACGTTAAAACTTTATCCGCCCATAATGTCCACTCGGATACATCATCTAAGGTACCAAGGGTCACGCCGTCAATTAATTTAGCATCTAATAAACCACGTGCTTTTACGCAGCTGGTGCATAATTTAATTTCAGCACCTTGTGCCGCTAAAATATCGATAAGTTGTTGGATATTGAAGCCTTCATTTGGGTTTTGCCCCGCAATACCGCATAAAATCGCATCAGAAAAGCAGAATAATTTAATATTCACATCCTTGCTGTGCTCTTCTTTCATATTGATGGCGAAACGAACAGCGTTGAACGTTTTCTCTCCACTATATGTGGAATCATTGACGATAAAAAGAATATTTTGCATGACGCACTCCTTGTTGCAATGCTATAAAAATGAAGGCGTAATAAATTACGCCTTTATGAAATCAGCCAACCCAAACGAACTTGGCTACAAATAATAAAGACACCACCCACACAGGGGCATTGACCTCGCGTATTCTACCTGTACAGGCCTTCATGACGCAATAACTAATAAAGCCAAATGCGATACCTTCAGTAATTGAATAAGTAAATGGCATCATCGCTGCAGTGATAAAAGCAGGGGTGGCTTCAGTTAAATCATCCCAGTGTACACGAATAAGACTAGATGCCATTAAAATCCCTACATAGACTAATGCCCCTGCGGTTGCATAAGCTGGTACAACACTAGCAAGTGGCGAGAAGAAAATGGTAAGTAAGAATAAAACACCGACTGTTACTGCTGTTAAACCTGTTCTACCACCAACTGAAACCCCTGCACCACTTTCAATATAAGTACTAATAGCGGATGTGCCGATATAAGAACCTACTACCGCACTCACGCTATCTACATAAAGAGCTTGTTTCATTTTCGGGAAACGACCTTTCTCATCGCTGAAACCTGCTTTATCGGTCACGCCTAATAAGGTGCCTGATGAGTCAAATAGGTTTACTAAAAGGAAAGAGAAAATGATGCCGAGCAAAGCGGTATCTAAAGCACCTGCAATATCCACTTTACCGACAACCGCACCTAAACTTGGTGGCATCGAAACAATGCCGTGGAAGGTAACTTGGTCGTCAATTAAAAGCGCTAATCCAGTGACTACCGCGATAGAAATTAAAACACCAGAGAAAATATTACGTGCAGCTAAAACTACGATAATGAAGAAACCTAATACGCCAAGCAGAATTTTAGGATCATGTAAATTGCCTAATGCCACTAAGGTTGCAGGATTCTCTACAACCAATCCCATATTTTTAAAGCCAATTAACGCAATAAAAAAGCCGATACCTGCACCAATTCCCACGCGCAATGAAAGTGGAATCGAAGCCATTAACCAATAACGGATTTGGAATAAGGTGAGAACAAATAAACCAATCGAGCCCCAGAAAATAGTGCCCATGCCCACTTCCCAAGAATAACCAAGCTTGCCAACGACTACATAAGCAAAGAACGCATTGAGTCCCATAGCCGGTGCAAGGGCGATAGGTAAATTACTGAATAATCCCATCGCAATGGTACCGAGCGCGGCGATTAAACAAGTAGTCACGAAAACAACTTGTTTATCCATTCCCGCATCACCTAATACGGATGGGTTTACAAACACGATATACACCATGGTAAAGAAGGTGGTGATACCCGCGATAATTTCGGTTTTGGTGGTACTGCCCTTTTCTTTAATGGAAAAAAGGCGTTCAAGTAAAGATTGTTGCATTGTTTTCCCCTTAACTTAAATTAATAACCTTGGTGATAAATCGACTCAAGTAATTTCACACCTAATAAGGCGATATTGAAACGTTGCTCGTCAGCAACCGTCCAAAATTCTATACCGTTTTCAACCGCACTTTGTTGGCTGATATGCAATTTTACGCTTTCTTCACCATTTTCGTTTTCGCCATTAATCACAGGCGTAATAAGGCTATCATGTAATTCAATCAATTCGCCTTGTTGTGGTTGGAAATCAAATTCATAATCTGAAAGTGCTGTCACTTTTTGTGCCATGCCGTAGAAGACAGGTACTTGAATTTGATGGAAAATGACATTGTCTAACTGCGGGAAGATTTTTTGTAATTGCAGATTTAAATTAGCCGCTTGTTGTGGAAACACATCAAAGGCAAAACGGGTTTCACCTTCTTCCAATGGCATACCATTCAGTAAACGAGCAGTTTGACCCGCAAGTTTATTCACGGTTTCACCATCTGTATAAGACGCAGGTAAAAGTGACGTAGCAAAGACTTGAGTTAAATTTGTTTGTTGAATAATTGGTAGTAGAGATAAAGCTAATTGACTCACTTGCGGATCAGGTAAACTCACAATGTTACGTTGTCTTAATTCAGTCAGATTTTCTTCATTGATTGTAGGAACTACGACGGGTACATCAGACAATGCAGAGCAAATCCCTTTTAAATCAATCACCACACAGCCACTTTCTGCGGTTTGTGCTAATAAAGGCGCTTGGTCAATTTGGCCTGCGAAGAAAAGATAATTAACGCTATCCCACTCAATCTCATCAGTGGCTAATTGAGCAACGGCTTTATTGCGAAAACGTATCGCTTGTTCTTCTTCAAAAGGATAAATTTCTACAATCGAAACATTGCCTACATCTAGCTCACTTTGTTCAAGTGCTTCGGCAATTTTTTCACATAGATCAAATTCTGCTGCAATAGCAATATTTAGGCTTGCGTCCATTTTTCTCTCCGCTGTAAAATGTTCTGAACCGATTCATTCTACAGAAAAAAGACTGATAAATACATAAGGAAATCAGATGACACCAGCAATTGATTTACTAAAGAAAAATAAAATTCCTTTTACTCTCCATACTTACGATCATGACCCTAACAATACACATTTTGGCGATGAAGCCGCTGAAAAACTTGGGCTTGATCCGCACCAATCCTTTAAAACACTTTTAGTTGCTGAAAATGGTGATCAGAAAAAATTAGCGTGTTTTGTGCTTTCCACAGCAAATATGTTGAGTTTAAAGAAAGCGGCAAAATCAATTGGTGTAAAAAAAGTTGAAATGGCCGATAAAGATGCGGCACAAAAAAGCACGGGATATTTAGTCGGTGGCATTAGCCCATTAGGTCAAAAGAAACGGGTAAAAACTGTGATAAATTCGACCGCACTTGAGTTTGATACGATTTTTGTTTCAGGTGGAAAACGTGGATTAAGCGTCGAATTAGCGCCTCAAGATTTGGCTAAATTACTGAATGCCGAATTTGTCGATATTATTGACGAAGAATAGAAAAAGAAAAGCCCGAATGAATCGGGCTATTATTTTTATATGATGTTGTGTTTATTTGAATTAGAAACTTGATGTATCTTGGAATAAGCCAACTTTTAAATCGGTTGCAGTGTAGATAACACGACCATCTACTTCCACTTCACCATCAGCCATTCCCATTACTAATTTGCGATTAATTACGCGTTTCATATTGATACGGTAAACCACTTTTTTCGCGGTTGGTAAGATTTGTCCGGTAAATTTCACTTCACCTACGCCTAATGCACGGCCTTTACCTTTACCGCCTACCCAGCCAAGGAAGAAACCCACTAATTGCCACATCGCATCTAAGCCTAAGCAACCAGGCATAACGGGGTCACCAATAAAGTGACAACCGAAAAACGGTAAATCTGGATGAATATCTAATTCCGCTTCAATATACCCTTTACCAAACGCACCGCCATCTTCGGTCATTTTTACAATGCGATCCATCATCAACATGGTTGGTGCTGGAAGTTGCGGGCCTTCTTTACCAAATAATTCACCACGACCAGAAGCTAATAAATCTTCATAAGTGTAGCTGCTTTTGATGTTGGGTGTACAGGTGTTTTCCATTTTTTATTTCCTTGTATATATAGTTTTGCTTGGTTACAAACAATAAGTGCAGATTCTATGGGGATTTATAAGAAATGTAAACAGCAAACACTTGTTAGCTCAACTTGTCGGATCAGTCAGTAAAATTCACATAAAAGAAAAGCGAACTCAAGGTTCGCTTTAAAGAAATTAAGATTTAAAGAAATCTAACCAGTTTTTTTTCGGCGTTTCCGAACGAAAAGCAATTCGATTTTGAATTAAACGTGCAATAGGCTCTTTGCCCTTCGCATATTCTTCTTTCTCTTCCAATAAATCGCGGTCAAATAGGATTTTGGCTGTTTGATAAATATCCTCGACTTGATAGATAAAGAACTGCTCATTTTTCACCGCCTCAACCACTTCGTCAGATAAGCTTAGTTGTTGAATCGTCGTCGCAGGAATAATCACCCCTTGTTTACCCGTCAAACCACGACGTTGGCAAATGGTGAAAAAGCCTTCAATTTTATCATTCACTCCGCCTACCGCATGCACCAAACCAAATTGGTCAATGGTACCCGTAATCGCAATATTTTGTGGCAATGGCAAATCAGATAACGCGCTGACTAATACGGAGAAAATAGCTAGAGACGCACTGTCACCATCAATTTCACCATAAGACTGCTCAAATACTAAAGAAGCAGAAAATGGCAACTGTGATGGCAACTCTAAGATACTTGCCAAGCATGCTTCAGAAATCATCATACCTTTCCCGTGGAGGTTGCCCGCTAATTCGTTTTTACGCTCCACATCCACGACTTCACCATCACCAAACTGCACTAAACAGCTGATGCGAGAAGGTTCACCAAAACAAACCGGTGTGCCTGGATATTCAATCACAGACAAGCCATTAATCTGCCCAACAATTTCACCGTTGGTTTCTACATAAATTTGTTCGTTGAGAATATCTGCATAAGTACGTTCACGTAAAAAACCATGCTGTTCATTTTT
The DNA here is from genome assembly GCF_041433495.1 of Haemophilus sp. 27098_8_127. Classification (NCBI taxonomy): domain Bacteria; kingdom Pseudomonadati; phylum Pseudomonadota; class Gammaproteobacteria; order Pasteurellales; family Pasteurellaceae; genus Haemophilus; species Haemophilus sp. 27098_8_127. The sequence goes on along the minus strand of NZ_JAPWBP010000001.1, from coordinate 369,337 downwards.
TTGTTTAAAAGCTTGCTCAAAATCAACCGCACTTAAGGTTTGTTTTTGTGACAACGTCGCAGCATTGAGTAACATTTCCGTTGTTTTTAACGGGGAAATGTTAATTAAAAAGCGGTCTTCACTCTCACGCACCAATAACTGATAGAGTTTATTCAATGCAGTTAAATCTAAATCAAGTTCATATTTTGAGGCTAATGCCAACACATAATTAGCCCAATTTTCTTGTGCTTTAGGTTGGGCAACAGAATAGTAGCTTTCAATTTCTGCATAATCAGCCAAGCTGTAAAGATCTTCTTCTAACTCACCTAAGGTCGCAATTTCAGTGCGATTGCCTAAAATCACCACTTTTAAATTAAGTGGATAACTTGGAATATCACAAGGCAAGGTTTTAAATGGATGAGCTGAATACCAATCAAAAGTTTGCGTTTGTAAAATATGTTTTAAGCGTTGCCATAAATCAAATTGGCTTAGCATCGTTGCTGCGCTTAAAATCAAAACGCCCCCATTGGCTTGATGCACTAAACCTGGTGTAAGCAAAATATCTTGCGAACTTGGATGAACGCGTACACTACCAAAAAGACTAAATTGATCAGCGTGTAATGCCTTCAACACATCACCTTGTGCGGCAAAATTATCTGCTGGTGATTGAGCTGGCTCGGTATAAATACGAGGGAAAGAAAAAGAATCCCCCTGCTCAACGACATAATTCACCCCAAAAACTGACCGCTCTTTTGGCTGTTCTTGACGAATAAGTTCTGCTAATAAATCTGCATATTCTGCTTGATCATCGGCTTTTAAAACCAGCAAAGAACGACGAGGTTGTTTTAAGAATAAAGAAATCGCTTTTGTGGCATGTTTTTGTAATGACCAAAAATCAGCCTTTTCAGCTGAAAGTTCAGTAATCGATAATTCTGGTTGTAAGGCTTGCCAATTTAAGGCTTGTTCCGAAGATGTAGAAGTCACGACATATCTCGCTTTAATTAAATTGGCGGTATTATCGCACACTTCACCCTGAGTGAAAATCCGTTATAAAAATCTACTGGAAAAATTTATTTAAACAGCGTATATTTATGAGGTTACCACGTCACTAAAAAGTATAATAAAACGATGAAATATCAAAAATTAGAAAACCAAGAAGCAAACTGGAAATGGATTTATCTCATTCGCAAACATCGCGAAGGGGAAAAAATTACCCGTTACGAAGAAAAAAGCTTAGAAGAAAGCAAAGTTCAAGAATTAATAGAATGTCAGAATTATCCTGAAAAAATCGAAGAGTGGATTAAAAATCACCTTTCTCTTGATTTACCTATTAAGCTTGATCAGGCTATTCGTGCAAGACGTAAACGCTTTTTTAATGCAGAGAAACAATCAACGAAGAAAAAATCCATTGATTTAGAATATGGCGTTTGGCTTCGTTTGTCTAAATATTCACGAAAAATGAAAATGACGCTTTCTGAAACCATCACCTATATGATTGATGAACGTGAAAGCAAAGCGTTATATGAAAGTCAAATGACGGCAATGAAAGCCGGTTTGAAAAACTTGCTCAATAAATAAGATGAAAAAAAGCCAAGACCGAAATCTTGGCTTTTGATTATGCTAAATAGAGAAGATTTTTGAAACGTTTTAGCGTTTCGCCTATTCCGCAATCGGAATAATTTTTGTGGCGTGAGATCCTTTGTCGCCGTGAATCACTTCAAATTGCACACGTTGCCCTGCTTTCAATGAACGGTAACCATCCATTTCAATTGCTGAATAATGTGCAAAGATGTCTGTATCCACGCCTTCTGCAGAAATAAACCCAAATCCTTTTGCGTTGTTAAACCATTTTACTACACCAATTTCCATAGTAGACCTCTATTAGGCTTCGCCCTTAATACTTAAAAACAATAAGACTCATGCCTTATCACCTCAATTGGAAATATATTCAAACATTTTATTTTTTTATGCAACAAGGAAACTTTAAAAATGATACATTGATCACAAAATTTTTATTTATTTACTTGCAGAATTCTCTTTTTCATCTTTTTGATGAATTTCACGTAACGCTTTTGCCACAATTTGAATGGCCTCACCGCTGCTAATTCCTTGTGCCATTAATTCCTGAATTTGTTCTACTGCTTTTTGTTGCTGTTCGTGGGTTAAATTAATATCTAACATGATTTTTTCTCATTAAATCGACCAATTAAATAATTCCATCACTTTCATCCATTGTTCATCTAAATCTGCTTTAATTTCTATTCTTGTTGAATGAATAGGATGCTTAAAAATAAGTGTATCGGCATGTAAAAATAAACGCTGACAGCCTGAATGTTCCGTCAATGCACGATTTTGATGTAAATCACCATATTGCGTATCCCCTAAAATAGGATGAAAGATATGTTTCATGTGACGTCGTAACTGATGTTTTCTGCCTGTTTGGGGGGTTAGCTTCACTAAGGAGTATCTCGTGGTTTGATAACGCCCTACCGCATAAGGCATTTCCACAATGTTTAAGCCCTCATAATCCGTCACTGCCTCTTGAGGCGCTTTATCTTCTTGCGCAAACTTATCCGCAATCTTATCTAATTGAATTTTAAGTGGATAATCAATTTGTCCTTTGCCTTGCAAATACCCTCGAACAATCGCTAAATAAGATTTTTGCACTGTTTTCTGTTCAAATTGCTGACACATTAAATTTGCTATTTCACTATTTAAAGCAAACAGCAAAACACCTGATGTAGGTCGGTCTAATCGATGAATCGGAAAAACATGCTGCCCGATTTGATCGCGCAAGGTTTGCATCACAAATTGCGTTTCATGAGTATCAAGCCAGCTACGATGTACCAATATGCCTGCAGGCTTATTAACGGCGACAAGATATTCGTCTTGATATAAGATTTCTAACATTTATTGATTTTGTAATAAGGCTTCTAATTCACGTAACGGTGTTAATAATTCAACTAAAAAATCTTCTTCTGCTTCTTTAAATGCTTCCTCTAAATAAGGTGACACCGCAATTTTTGAAGGTAATTCAGCACCACTTTCAAGTAAGGCAAACATTCTTGGAATAAAAATCCATTGCAACCATTCTTCTGGTGACATAGTATCAATAGCAAAAGGCTCTTCACTTAAAAAGGCATCTTGTGAAGGTGGAACCGCTTGCCATAAATCAAGTTTTTGCATAGCAAGTTGTAATTGTTGAAGATGAAGTTTTGTTTGATTACGCATGATTTTTCCTATCTATAAATAAGCGGCGTATTCTACGAGCATCAATTCACACTGTAAAGTGCGGTCAGTTTTAACGATGAATAATCGAAAAGTCAGGATATCGTTTATCTTCAATATTATCGACTAAGACCCGTTCAACACTTGCGGTTCTTGGCCCGACGTTTAACCAATCATAAAAGTGTTGCAGTTGGTCATCATTGCCTTCCGCAATGATTTCGACACTGCCGTCTGTACAATTTCTTACCGTGCCTTTAATACCAATTTTCTCTGCTTCTTTCCATGTAAAATAGCGAAACCCGACACCTTGAACTCGACCATATACGACAAATCGTTTTGCCATGATTTGCTCCTTTGTTACAAAAACTTTTTAAAAATTAACCGCACTTTCCTATTCCCATTTTTTAAAATTTAGCATAGCATTACAATCATCTAATTTCATTCAAAAAATAAAAGGAGTAATTATGAAATTATGTCAGTTTGCATTAGGTGTTGTTGCCTTTGCAGTCAGTGCGAGCAGTTTAGCCGGTACGGTCACCACGTCATCAAACCTTGAGTTTCTTGCAATCAACGGCCAAAAAGCCAGCAAATCCCTTCTAAAAGAAAAAAAATCATTCAATGCTGAAGCTGACCAAACACAACAAGTTGTGGTACGTTTAGGTGAAATCGTCGGTACTGGTTCTAGCCAAGGACTTTTTGAGTCTAATCCTATTATTGTGACCTTCAAAGGTACGGCTGATGATGTTGTGTTATCTGCAGAAAAAATTCGTTCGCAAGAAGATGGCGAAAAATTTAATGCACAACCACAAATTACCGTTAAAACTAAATCAGGTAATGTGATTGATGCTAAAGTGGATACCTTAAAACAAGAAGGTTTATTCCCATCAGCGAATATTGTTAATGACCTCGCTGAGTATAATGCATCTAATGCACCCGCAGCGGTTTCAGCTTTAGCAGTACCTGCAGTAGGTATGATGCCTGCAGCATCAGGAAAAGCAGCGAAAGGCAAAGTTGTTGTGCAAGGTGAAAACGTTGCTGAACAACAATTACAATACTGGTTCCAACAAGCCGATAAAGAAACCCAAACTCGTTTCTTAAACTGGGCAAAAAAACAAAAATAATCGTTTTTTTAACCGCACTTTGATAAAGAAGTGAGCCTTCCCGCTCACTTTTTTGTCATTCATTTTTTAGTCATTTAAATAATAAGCAAGGATATCAACATGAACCAATGGCTTAATGCAAAAGTAATCGCTTCAATACCTATTTTTATTGCAGTGAATATCGCAGCGTTCGGCGTCTGGTTTTTTGATATTTCCACGCAATCTATGCCCTTAATTTTAGGGATTATTGCAGGCGGTTTAGTGGATTTAGATAATCGTCTTACCGGACGATTAAAAAATATTTTTTACACATTAATTGCCTTTTCTATTTCAACCTTCATCGTTCAACTCAATATTGGTAAACCCATTCAATACGTATTGCTGATGACCATCATCACCTTTTTATTTACGATGGTTGGCGCCGTAGGTGAACGTTATCGCACCATTGCTTTTGGTACGCTGGTGGTAGCCATTTATACCACCCTCACTTATACACCGGATAATTCTGCGAGTTGGTTTATCAATCCTGTAATGATTTTATTAGGTACTTTGCTCTACAGTATTGTGACCATCATCGTCTATCTCTTTTTTCCAAATCGTCCTGTACAAGAAAGTGTGGCAAAAGCGTTTTGTGCCTTAGGCAATTATTTAGATGCCAAATCCGAATTTTTTGATCCTGATGAAATTGATGAAATCGAGAAAAAACATCTTAATTTTGCGATGAAAAACACCAATGTGGTGGAGGCTTTCAATCAAGCCAGAACAGCGCTTTTCTATCGTATACGTGGACAACATCGCCATGTTCGCACACAACGCATGATCCGCTATTATTTTGCTGCGCAAGACATTCATGAGCGTGCAAATTCAACACATTTTGATTATCGACAAATTGCGGAACAGCTCAAGAATACGGACTTAATTTTCCGCATTCAGCGTTTGCTCGAATTACAAGCACAAGCCTGTCACGATATTACGGCTTGCTTACGTCAAAATACGCCTTATCACTATAATATTCGCGTAGAAAAAGCGTTAATGGGCACAATTCAATCCCTTGAGCTGTATAGCAAAGAACATACTAATCAAAACAATGTTTTGCTAGCCCTTCAAACACTGATTGATAACCTGCAAAGCATTAACTGGCAGCTACGTCAGCTTGAGCAAGAAACCAGTGAAAATGAGCAAACGGCACAAATTCATACCGAACAAATTACAGGATTAAAAAATATTCTTTCTGTTATTGGAAGTAATTTCACTTTTGAGTCACCACTTTTCCGTCATGCCGTGCGTTTGTCTATCGTGGTGTTTTTGTGTTGCGCTATTGTTGAATTTTTCCAATTTAATTTGGGTTACTGGATTTTGCTTACTGCGGTCTTTGTATGTCAGCCGAACTATTCAGCGACAAAAGTGCGGTTACGTCAGCGTATTATTGGTACGATTTTAGGGGTAATTATTGGTTCCTTATTGCCATATCTCAACCCAACATTAGAGATGAAACTTGGCTTAATGGTGGTGACCAGTACGCTCTTTTTCTTCTTCCGAAGTAATAATTACAGTTTCTCCACGTTCTTTATTACGCTGCAAGTGTTGATCAGCTTTGATGTGATGGGATTTGATACTCAGGCGGCGCTCTTTCCTCGCCTCATCGATACCGTATTAGGTTCAGCCATTGCATGGTTTGCAGTTTCTTATTTATGGCCGGATTGGAAATATCTGCAACTCGATAAAGTGAGCCACCAAGCGATTCAAAGTGATGCACAATATTTATTGCACATCATAAGCCAACTACAATTTGGTAAAAGCGATGATTTGAAATACCGTATTGCACGCCGTAATGCTCATCAATATGCGGCAGCATTGAGTACAACGCTTTCCAATATGAATAATGAGCCGAAGAAATATCAAGCCTATTTGCAGGAAGGTTTTGACCTGCTAAAAATGAATTATTCTCTGTTGAGTTATATTTCTGCTTTAGGGGCATATCGCTATAAAATGACGCAGTTACAGCAAACTACAGAATTTTTAGCAGACTTTTATCCTGTCGCGAAAAAGGTTTTATATACGCTGGAAAATATTGAAAAGCTTCGTCCTGAAATCTTTGCCAAATTACAAGGTAATATTGAGCAAAGCCTAAAAGAAATTCAGTTGGATGACAATCAAACTAAAGCAGATATGGCTTTTGCGTTACCATATCAGCAGCTTAACCTGATTTCTCAATTGCTGCCGCAGCTGTATCGCTATTTCCAACATAGCCAGAAAGAACCAACTAGCAAATAAAAAAACAAAGGAAAAACTGACCGCACTAACCCAAATTTTTTATTGTTCTCAGTGCGATAAATAGAGATAATACGCCACTTATGTAAAATAAATTTAGACGCAATGACACATTACATTCTACTCATTATCAGCACCGCATTAATCAATAACTTTGTTTTGGTCAAATTCTTAGGACTTTGTCCATTTATGGGCGTGTCCAAAAAGATTGAAACGGCAATTGGTATGGGGCTTGCTACGACATTCGTATTAACCGTAGCGTCACTGTGTTCTTATTTAGTCGATAATTATATTTTAATGCCGCTAAACGCCACATTCTTGCGCACGTTAGTCTTCATTTTAGTGATTGCCGTTGTGGTTCAATTTACCGAAATGGTGATTAATAAAACAAGCCCATCACTTTATCGCTTATTAGGGATTTTCTTACCCCTGATTACCACAAACTGTGCAGTACTCGGTGTGGCATTATTAAACGTGAATTTGGCACACAATTTAACAGAATCTGTCATTTATGGTTTTGGTGCCTCTTTAGGTTTCAGTTTGGTTTTAGTTTTATTTGCAGCCTTACGTGAACGTTTAGTTGCTGCAGATGTACCCATTACGTTTCGTGGCTCGTCTATTGCGTTAATTACGGCCGGTTTAATGTCTCTCGCCTTTATGGGCTTCGCCGGGTTAGTAAAATGATTTATCTCTTAATGTTTATTACTGTGACAGTGATTTTTCTCGGCTTATTTTGGAATAACACTAAAAAATAATGTTTATCTTAATTTCAGTAACCGTTCTCGCTTTAATTTTTGGTGCGATTTTAGGTGTTGCTTCGATTAAATTAAAAGTCAAAGCTGATCCTATCGTCGAAAAAATTGATGCCATCTTACCGCAAAGCCAATGTGGGCAATGCGGCTATCCTGGTTGCAAGCCTTATGCTGAAGCGATTGCCAATGGTGACGTTATCACAAAATGTGTGCCTGGTGGTCGCCCAGCGGTAGTAAAAATTGCCGAAATCATGGGCGTTGATGTACCTGCAATGGATGATATCGCTGAACCAGAAGAAATGGTTGCCTTTATTGATGAGAATATGTGTATTGGCTGTACTAAATGTATTCAAGCCTGTCCTGTTGATGCCATTATCGGTACAAACAAAGCCATGCATACTATTATTCCTGATCTCTGTACTGGATGTGAACTTTGTGTGGCACCTTGTCCGACAGATTGTATTTCCATGATTAAAGTGAAAAAAAATATTGATAATTGGAACTGGAAGTTTGATCCTAAATTAGTCATTCCGGTTGTAAATACCACAGAAATCGAGAAAAAATTAGTGGTTGGGGAGTCGGAATCAAATGGCTGATGTATTAACGAGATTTAACTCAGGCAAGATTTGGGATTTTAAAGGCGGTATTCATCCACCTGAAATGAAATCTCAATCAAACCAATCCCCTATTCAGCAATCTGAACTTGCTCATGATTTTTATGTGCCGATTAAACAGCATGCCGGCACTGCAGGAAATGTATTAGTTAAAGAAGGCGATTATGTCCTAAAAGGCCAACCTTTAACACAAGGTGATGGCTTAAGAACCTTGCCTGTTCATGCACCGACTTCTGGTACGGTAAAATTTATCGGAAAACATGTTGCGCCTCATCCTTCTGGTTTAACCGAGGATATGATTCATATTCAAGCGGATGGCTTGGATAAATGGCGTGAGCAATTTCCACTTGAAGAATTCTTCACATTATCTGTCGAACAACTTATTGATCGTATTTATCAAGCTGGCGTTGCAGGCTTAGGTGGTGCGGTATTCCCGACTGCAGCCAAAATCCAATCGGCTGAAAAGAAAGTTAAACTCTTAATTATTAACGGCGCAGAATGTGAACCCTATATTACCTGTGATGACCGCTTAATGCGTGATTACACCGATGAAATGATCGAAGGGATTCGCATCTTACGTTATATCTTACGCCCTGAAAAAGTGGTGATTGCGGTTGAAGACAATAAACCTGAAGCGATTCAGGCTATTCAACAATCACTACATGGTGCAAATGACATTGAATTGCGCGTTATTCCGACCAAATATCCATCCGGTGCAGCCAAACAGCTGATTTATTTGCTTACTGGCATGGAAGTGCCAAGTGGCGGACGTTCTTACGATATTGGCGTATTAATGCATAATGTCGGCACAGCTTTTGCGATAAAAAGAGCGGTCATTAATGATGAGCCTTTGATTGAGCGTGTCGTCACGCTTACGGGTGATAAAATTTCCGAGAAAGGCAATTACTGGGTTCGCTTAGGTACACCAGTTGACCACTTATTGGCACAAGTTGGCTATCAATATGACGAACGCTTCCCTGTTTTTGCAGGCGGACCAATGATGGGATTGCAACTTTCAGATCTCAATGCTCCCGTCACCAAATTAATTAACTGTCTATTGGCACCTGATCATTTTGAATATGGTGAACCCGAACCGGAACAATCTTGTATCCGCTGCTCTGCTTGTTCTGACGCTTGCCCTGTTAATTTAATGCCACAGCAACTTTATTGGTATGCTCGCAGTGAAGATCACCAAAAATCTGAAGAATATAGCTTAAAAGATTGTATTGAATGTGGCGTGTGTGCTTATGTTTGCCCAAGCCATATTCCGCTTATTCAATATTTCCGTCAGGAAAAAGCCAAAATTTGGGAAATTAAAGAAAAAGCGAAAAAAGCAGAAGAAGCCAAAATCCGTTTTGAAGCAAAACAAGCTCGTATGGAACGTGAGGAGCAAGAACGTAAAGCACGTTCACAACGCGCAGCAGAAGCTCGCCGTGAAGAACTTGCAAAACAAAAAGGTGAAGACCCAGTTAAAGCGGCATTAGAACGCCTGAAAGCAAAACAAGCGGGTTTAGCAGCAAATAAAGAAACAAAAACTATCGTATCTGAGAAAGGCGAAATCTTACCAGATAACCATGAGCTCATGGAGCAACGTAAAGCCCGTCGCCTAGCTAAACAACAAGCGCAAGCAGATACAGGCACTGTGACAAATGCAACAACGTCACAAACCAATGAAAAAGATGCGAAGAAAGCAGCTGTTGCAGCTGCTCTCGCAAGAGCAAAAGCGAAAAAAGCGGCCGCTCAAGGTGAAACAGTTGCGACAAATGCAACTGAAAGCGTGGTAGAAAAAACAGATGAAAATCCAACCGCACTTGATCCGAAAAAAGCGGCAGTAGCTGCGGCCATTGCAAGAGCCAAAGCGAAGAAAGCTGCTACTCAAGGTGAAACAGTTGCAACAAATACAACTGAAAGTGCAGTAGAAAAAACAGATGAAAATCCAACCATACTTGATCCGAAAAAAGCGGCTATAGCTGCAGCCATTGCAAGAGCCAAAGCGAAGAAAGCTGCTGCTCAAGGTGAAACAGTTGCAACAAATACAACTGAAAGTGCAGTAGAAAAAACAGATGAAAATTCAAGCGTACTTGATCCGAAAAAAGCAGCAATAGCTGCAGCCATTGCGAGAGCTAAAGCCAAGAAAGCTGCCGCTCAAGGTGAAGCAGTTACAACAAATGAAACTGAAAGTGCGGTCGAAAAAACGGATGAAAATCCAACCGCACTTGATCCGAAAAAAGCCGCTATCGCAGCAGCCATAGCAAGAGCTAAAGCAAAAAAAAGCGGCGGCTGAAGCTGCCAAAGAAACAGAATAACGCAGGAAAAAATTATGTTTAAGAAAATGGTGAGTTCGCCTCATACCCATTCAGGCAAATTAACCGCCCGTATTATGTTATGGGTGATTGCAGCCATGTTGCCTGCTCTGCTCACACAAATTTATTATTTTGGAATGGGTGTTTTGGTGCAATCCGCCTTGGCTATTTCTTTCGCATTATTACTTGAGTTTATTGTGACCAAATTGCGCAATAAGGCAAATCTTGTCTATATTTCAGATTTTAGCGTGGTGCTTACTGCCTTAATTTTAGCGATGGCGATTCCGCCTTATGCACCTTATTGGGTGATTTTAATCGGTACGCTTTCTGCTGTTATTCTAGGCAAACACGTTTATGGCGGCTTGGGACAAAATCCTTTTAATCCGGCTATGGTGGGTTATGTGGTGCTATTGATTTCTTTCCCTCTACAAATGACAAGTTGGATGCCGCCTATTTCATTATTAAATGAACCCCCAACATTTGCGGATTCGCTTTCTTTAATTTTCACAGGCTTAACCACTGACGGTTTTAGCTTAAGCCAACTCGTCCATTCCATTGATGGAATTACACAAGCGACGCCATTAGACAGCGCAAAAATCTTCTATAACTTACATCAAGGCGATGAAAGCGTATTCCATGATTTTGTAAAATTGCCGATTTTATTACAAAACGGGACTGACTTTGCTGAAGGTTGGTGGCAGGTTAATCTGGCATTTATGCTTGGTGGGATTGTATTAATCTTAAAGAAAAAAATTCACTGGCAAGTTCCTGTTTCAATGCTCGTGACCTTTGTGACCTTAGCAACAATCACTGCGATGTCAGGCCATCATCATTTAAGTATGATAAGCCAACTCTTTAGCGGTGCCATGATGTTCGGCGCATTCTTTATTGCGACTGACCCTGTCACAGCTTCTATTACACCTCGTGGTAAGCTTGTATTTGGTACTTTGGTTGGACTATTGGTTTACCTTATTCGTTACTTTGGAAACTACCCTGACGGCGTGGCATTTGCGATTTTGTTAAGTAATATTTGTGTACCACTTATCGATCACTATACCCGCCCTCGTGTAGCTGGCCACTTTGCAAAAGGGAGAAAATAATGGGTATTTTAAAAGTCACCTCCCGTTTTGGTTTGTTATTAGGTTTTATTGCGCTTACATGTACCGCTGTTTCTGCAGGCATTTATATGCTGACAAAAGATAAAATTGATGAAGCCATGGCTGAACAACAAAAAGCGTTATTACTCCAAGTGATCCCTCAAGATTATTTTAATAATAACTTGCTTGAAAGCGTAGAAACACCTGAGCAAGATAAACTCAAAGGCATTCAAAAACTCTATTTTGCTATTAAAGATCATGTACCCACTGCCTATGCTTATGAAACAACAGCACCAGATGGTTATTCAGGGAATATCCGTTTATTAGTAGGAATCACACCAAAAGGTGAAGTTTTAGGTGTGCGTGTCATCGAACATCATGAAACCCCAGGATTGGGCGATAAAATCGAACTTCGCATATCTAATTGGATTTTAAGTTTTACGAACCAAGTTATCGTACCAGAAAGCCTAAAAGATTGGGCGGTCAAAAAAGATGGCGGTAAATTTGATCAATTTTCTGGCGCAACCATTACGCCACGCGCGATTGTAAATCAAGTAAAACGTTCTGCTCTCGTGATGCTTGAAAATGAGGCATTACTCAACGAGATGGCAAAAAAATACGCGCAATAGGATATTTATTATGACTGATTTAACCGAAAAAACGACCTCACTTGATGAGCAAAGTGCGGTTGAAAATTCAGAAGAAATAACGCAAACGCCTTCTATTTGGAAAGAAATCTTTATTCAAGGCGTATGGAAAAATAACTCAACCCTCGTGCAATTATTGGGGCTTTGTCCGCTCTTAGCTGTATCAAGTACTGCGACGAATGCATTGGGTTTGGGCCTTGCAACTATGTTGGTTTTAACCTGTACAAACACCGTTGTTTCGCTCTTTCGTAAACAAATCCCTCATGAAATCCGTATTCCGATTTATGTGATGATTATTGCCACCACCGTAACCGTGGTGCAATTATTGATGAATGCTTATACCTATACACTCTATCAAGCTCTTGGGATTTTTATTCCTTTAATCGTGACTAACTGTATCGTCATCGGTCGTGCCGAAGCCTTTGCCTCTAAAAATAGCGTAGCACATGCAGCCTGGGATGGTTTTTCGATGGGATTAGGTATGGCATTAAGTATCACCGTATTAGGTGCGCTACGTGAAATCCTAGGCCAAGGTACCCTTTTTGAAGGCATTGAAAACCTATTTGGTCAAGGCGCCAAATTCCTGACATTACATATTTATCACGCTGACAGCAGCTTTTTACTCTTTATTCTTCCGCCAGGTGCGTTTATTGGATTAGGCATTCTACTGGCGATTAAAAACCGAATTGATATGAAAAAATGAACCAAGCTAAACGAATTGAAATCCTCACTCGACTTCGGGAGCAAAACCCGCATCCAACCACGGAATTAGAGTATAATTCGCCTTTCGAATTACTCATCGCTGTGATTTTGTCAGCTCAAGCGACCGATAAAGGCGTGAATAAAGCGACAGCAAAATTATTCCCTGTGGCAAATACCCCACAAGCTATTTTAGATCTCGGCTTAGAGGGGTTAAAAGAATACATTAAAACCATCGGGCTTTATAACAGCAAAGCAGAAAATATCATTAAAACCTGCCGTGATTTAGTTGAAAAACACAACGGTGAAGTACCTGAAAGTCGTGAAGCCTTAGAAGCCCTTGCGGGAGTCGGCAGAAAAACGGCGAATGTAGTGTTAAATACCGCTTTCGGTCATCCAACTATTGCAGTGGATACGCATATTTTTCGCGTATGCAACCGCACAAACTTTGCCCCTGGCAAAGATGTGGTAAAAGTGGAAGAAAAACTACTCAAAGTTGTGCCAAAAGAATTTAAAGTGGATGTACATCACTGGCTGATTTTGCACGGGCGCTATACTTGTACCGCGCGCAAACCTCGATGTGGAGCTTGCATTATTGAAGATCTCTGTGAATACAAAGAAAAAACAGAATATTAAACGAATAAAATCAAACGGAATATATTATGACAACAAACAATCAATCTCGCCAAACATGGTCTAGCCGACTAACTTATGTGCTCACCGTTGCGGGTGCGACAGTTGGCTTTGGGGCAACGTGGCGCTTCCCTTATTTAGTGGGTGAAAATGGCGGCGGTGCCTACGTACTCCTCTTTTGTATCGCGATGATTGTCATTGGTATCCCGATGATTTTAGTAGAAAATGTTATCGGACGCCGTTTGCGTGTGAATTCCATTGATGCCTTTGGCGACAAAATCCAAGATAAAGGTAAAAACATCTCCAAATATTGGAAGATTCTTGGTTACATGGGGCTTCTTGGCTCATTTGGTATCATGGCTTATTACATGGTATTAGGTGGTTGGGTGATGTCTTATATCATCAGCCTGATGAATAATACCCTTGATATCAGTACCCCAATTACAAAAGAAGTGGCCAAAGATTTCTACGATTTACACATCAGCAACAGCCCATGGGAAATCATGCTCTACACCTTCCTGTTTGTGGCAGTGAATTACATTATTTTAGCGAAAGGTATCATCGGCGGGATTGAACGTTCCGTAAAATACTTAATGCCATTACTCTTCATTTTCCTCATCGGCATGGTGATTCGTAACCTTACCTTACCGGGTGCAATGGAGGGTGTGACTTTCTACTTAAAACCAGATTTCAGCAAAATTACACCTAAATTATTCATTTTCGTATTAGGCCAAGTGTTCTTCGCATTAAGCCTTGGTTTCGGTGTATTAATCACCCTCTCCAGCTATTTAAACAAGGAAGAAAACCTTATTCACACAGCCGTTATTACGGGTTTCACCAATACCATTATCGCTGTGTTATGTGGTTTTATGATCTTCCCATCATTATTCACATTCGGCATTGAACCTAACGCTGGCCCAACCTTGATTTTCCAAAGTTTACCAATTGTATTCTCACATTTATGGGCAGGTAAATTCTTTGCTATCGTATTCTTCGGCTTATTGCTTATTGCCGCATTAACCACATCAATTACCATTTATGAAGTCATCATCACCGCATTGCAAGAAAAACTCAGAATGCGCCGTGGTAAAGCAATTTTTGTGACCTTAATGGGGATTTTCTTATTAGGTAATATACCCTCTATTCTAGGTGATAACCTTTGGAAAGATTTCACCATTTTCGGTAAAAGCATTTTCGATGCCTTCGATTTCGTCAGCGGCAATATTCTCTTTATGTTGACCGCACTTGGTTGTGCGATTTTCGTTGGTTTTGTGTTAAAAGACGATGCAAAAAAAGAACTATCACCAACACCAAATTCACGCTTCACCACAATTTGGTTTAACTATGTTAAGTTTGTGGTTCCAGTGATTATTTTGGTGATTTTTATCAGTAATATGTAATAAAAAAACCGAGCAATTTCGCTCGGTTTTTTTATCTATCCTCTATTTTGCTTCAGCTTGAGTTTTTTTCTCTTCAAGTTCTTCCCAACGGAGGAAAGCTGTTTCAAGTTCAGCTTCGGTGTCCGATAATTCCTTAAGCTTTGCATCTGTTACATCATGGGCTTGTTGGAAAAAGTGAGGGTCACCAATTTCAGCTTGAAGTGCAGTAATTTTCTCTTCCAATTCTTCCAACAATTGTGGTAGCTGTTCTAACTCACGTTGTTCTTTGTAAGAAAGTTTAACGGATTTTGGCTTTTGAGAAACAGCATCATTTTTGACCGCACTTTCCTGTACTTTTGGTGCTTCTCTTTTGGATTTTGGGGTCTCTTGCTCTGCTTTCATCGCAAAGTAATTGGCTTGTTGTCCTTTCGCATCAAAGAAACCGCCCACGTATTTATTCAATACGCCATCGCCTTCAAAGAAATAACACTCAGTCGCGACATTATCAATAAACTGACGATCATGACTGACAATCAATAAGGTGCCTTGATAATCCGTGAGGATTTCTTCCAATAATTCTAAGGTTTCTACATCCAAGTCATTGGTTGGTTCATCGAGAATCAGCAAGTTATTCGGTTTCAGTAATAATTTAGCCAATAACAAACGGTTACGTTCACCACCTGAAAGCGCTTTGACGGGTGTCATCGCTCGTTTCGGTGGAAATAAGAAATCCTGCAAATAGCCCAACACATGACGTTTTACACCATTGACCTCAATATCCTGTTTGCCATCGGCAACGTTATCCATCACCGTTTTTTCCAGATCAAGATCAGCACGATATTGGTCAAAATAAGCAATATCTAATTTTGTACCGCAATGAATGCGACCGCTGGTTGGTTTGATTTCACCCAATAAAAGTTTAATAAAGGTGGTTTTTCCGCAGCCATTTGGGCCAACCAATGCAATTTTATCGCCACGTAAAATGGTCGTACTGAAATCTTTGAGAAGTTGTTTGCCTTCAATTTCATAGCTTACATTTTCCATTTCAAATACGATTTTGCCAGAACGACTTGAGTTATCTAATTGTAACTTGGCGGTACCCATCACTTCACGACGTTGGCGACGTTCTTCACGCATGGCTTTTAAGGCGCGCACACGTCCTTCATTACGCGTACGACGTGCTTTAATACCTTGACGAATCCAAACCTCTTCTTGTGCTAAGCGTTTATCGAAAAGCTCGTTCTGTAACGCTTCGACACGTAAGTTTTCTTCTTTCGTGGTGAGGTATAAATCATAATTACCTGGATAAGACACTAATTTCCCGCGATCTAAATCGACAATACGGGTCGCCATTTTACGGATAAAAGAACGGTCGTGGGAAATAAACACAATGCTTCCGGTAAATTCTAATAAGAAGTTTTCTAACCATTCGATTGCATCTACGTCCAGGTGGTTGGTCGGTTCATCTAATAACAAGACATCAGGATTACACACCAATGCACGAGCAAGAGCGGCTTTACGCAACCAACCACCCGATAAATCCGCTAATTTGGTATCGGGATTTAACTCAAGCTTTTGCAGGACTTCATTGATTTTATTTTCAAACTGCCAGCCGTTAGCATGCTCTAATTTAGCTTGCACTTGTGCTAGTTGATTAAGAATTTGTTCGCTGTAATTTTGTGTCAATTCTTGCGAAATGTGGTGATATTCCTTTAACAAATCCGCTAAATGCTCAATCCCTTCCGCCACATAATCAAATACATTCCCTTCAGCATGGCGAGGCGGGTCTTGTTCTAAACGCGAAACCACTAAATCTTTTTCATACTGCACTTTACCGTCATCCATCGTGACTTGCTTTGCAATAATTTTTAATAACGTTGATTTACCTGCACCGTTACGCCCCACCAAACATACGCGCTCATTCGGTTCAATATGCAATTCGGCGTGATCAAGTAAGGGGTGATCACTAAAAGAAAGATAAGCGTTAGTTAAACTAATTAATGCCACAAAATTGTCCTATAAATTCAAAATATCAATAAAAATAACCGCACTTTAAAGCTGGTGATAAACCTTTAAGGCATAGGCATCTGACATGCCAGCAATATAATCACAAATAATACGTTTTTTACCCTGCTCCGGTGCATTTCTCCAACGATTAGCCGTATTCGTTGGCAATAAACGTTCTGGGTCAGAATCAAAAATCTGAAACATTTCCGTGAGAATGCGTTGTCCTTTATATTCAATGCGTTGCGTTTCGACATGGCGAATTACGTATTTCCACACAAATTTTTTGAACACATTTAATGCCGCAATCACATCTTGCGGTAGTTCTGCGTTATAACGTAACAAAGGCTCATCAAAATTGCCGGTAACTTTCCAACGCACATGGGTGATAAAGAAATTCACTAATGCACCAATGGCATTTTTACGCTCGAAATGAAGGTTGGAGAATAATCGTTGGCTGACTTGCTCTATATTTTTTGCCAGCCAATCTGAAGGAATCGTTTTAAGTTCATCCAATGCTTCTTGCCATTGATGTTGATTTACCACACCTGTCACAATCGCATCTTCTAAATCATGCACACCATAGGCAATATCGTCTGCCAATTCCATAATGCTGCAATCTAACGATTTAAATTGTGTTTTTAAAAACTCGGCAGGATTTGACCGCACTTTTTGAAATGAACCAAATAAAGTGCGGTCATTTTCAGAAAGATTTTGCAACAGCCAATCAAACATTGTGACGTCATCACGGAACAACCCTTTTCCTGGTTTCCAATCACTAATTTTGACATAACGCGGATCAGCGCTTTCAGTATGCGGCAACTGGGCATATTGAGGGGAAGATAAGTCTAAAATATTCGGATATTTCACCACGCCTAAAATAGCACGACGCGTTAAATTCATCCCTGCCGTTTCAGTATAAGGCTCAAGTTTAGTAATGATACGAAATGTCTGCGCATTGCCTTCAAAGCCGCCATGATTCCGCATCATATAATTGAGGGCTACTTCCCCACCATGACCAAAGGGTGGATGACCAATATCATGCGCAAAGCACAAACTTTCAATTAAATCATTGCTTGGCAATAAAGGCTTGAGTTGTTTCTGTAATTCACTTTTTTCAATATGAAGCTGGTCTGAAATAGCAACATAACTTTCCGCAAATTTTAATTGGGAAACCAGACTGCTACCGATTTGTGCCACTTCAAGGGAATGGGTTAAACGAGTGCGATAAAAATCATTCTCGCCCACCGCATGAATCTGTGTTTTGGCTTGCAAACAACGGAAAGCGGCAGAATGTAAAATCCGCCCGCGATCACGACGAAATGGTGGTCGATGATCTTTTTCGCGAGGCGGATCAGGAAGGAAACGTTCAGTCCAAAAATCAGCTAATTGGGTTCTCATAAAAATAGACGAATAACATGGAATACTAAGGGCGCTAAAATGGAACTCATAATACCGCAAAGTACCAAAGAAATCGAACTATAACTCCCCGCTTTCGGATCGGCTTCCATACAACTTACCGTACCTAATGCGTGAGAAACCGCACCAACAGATAAACCGATCGCTTCTTGTTGTTTAATCCCAACTTTTTTCAAGATGAGATAACCAAAAACAGACCCTTGTAAACCGGCGACAACCACACCTACCGCCGTCACGGCAGGAATGCCGCCTAAATGTGAAGCCACTTCCATTGCAATTGGGGTAGTAATTGATTTTGGTAATACCGTCGCGACCATTTCAGGGCTTGCACCTAAAATAATGGCAAAAATAGCCCCGGTAAACATTGAGAATATTGAGGCCAATGCGACTACTGAAAGGATAATTTTCCATTGTTTCGCAATTTGACGAATTTGTTCATATAACGGTAATGCCAGTGCGACAATACTCAATCCTAATAAATTATTAATCGGCGCATTGCCTGCCATATAATCATCATAAGGAATACCGCTAACCACTAAAATCAGTACAAGAATGGATACCGTTAGCACAAAAGTATTGAAAATCATCGATTTCCAACGTTTACTAATTTGTAGTGCGAGCCAAAATCCGAAAATCGTTAAACCGGTATAAAGATAAATTGCATACTGCATAATAAAACCTTAGTCTGCTTGAAGATTACGTTTTTCCAATACTTTTTTACGTTTATGGCTAAAAGATTGTTTGTAAAATAAATAGTTTCCTATAAATGCAATCACAAAAAGTGTTAAAAAAGTACTAAGAATATTTGGAATGAGTAAAATTTTCCATTGCGCAACGAGTAAATCATAATACTTGATAATACCAACACTCACCGGCACAAAAAGCACCGCCATATAGCGAATCAGTAAGCTCGAACCGAAATAAATCCACTCCAAGTGAATTACATGAGTCGTTAAACCTAAAAAAAGTAATAACAATCCCCAAATGCTGCCTGGAATCCCCACTGGGATATAGTGAGAAATCAAATTGCCGAGTAGTAACATAATGTATAAAATGATGAGCGAACGAGCGAGTTGAACGCCTTTTTGGAGTAACATATTTCCTCTATCAATTTTTTTAATAATAATTAAAATTTATTTTACGCTTTTTTGTTAAAATTACCCATTCATTTTAGCTAAATTTTGCGATGCAGATCAAAGAAATTCCAATGATTAAAAAATTCTTCTTATTTTTAACCCTAATTTTGACCGCACTTTGGACGCAATTTTCAGTCGCTACTGAACGCCAAATGGCGTGTTGGGTCGTTGGTGTAAGTGATGGCGATACCTTAACTTGCCTCTTATCCACTAAAAAACAACTCAAAGTGCGATTACAAGAAATTGATGCTCCGGAAAAAGGCCAACCATTTGGAAAGAAAGCCAAACAATATCTTTCACAACTGGTTTTCAAACAAAATGTGACGTTGTCGGTTTCAGGTTATGATCGCTACCAACGTATTTTGGCAACGGTTTATCTGCAAGAACAAAACATCAACTTAAAAATGGTAAAAAATGGCATGGCGTGGATTTACCCACAATTCGCTAAAAATCCACTCTACTTTCAAGCTCAAGATTTTGCCCAACAACAAAAAATCGGTTTATGGCGGGATCCCAACCCTATCGCCCCTTATGAATGGCGCAAACAGAACAAAGCAGGCAAACACGGAGAGTAACTATGGCTTTCGATTACTTATCATTTAAAGGTGAATTCCCTTATTTTCAAACAGCAAATGCCGTGGTTTATTTGGATAATGCAGCGACAGCATTAAAGCCTCGGGCATTAATTGATGCAACAAGTACCTTTTATCAATCGGCAGGCTCTGTGCATCGTAGCCAATATGAAGCGGCACAAACAGCACAATATGAAAATGCTCGTCACCTAGTCAAAACCTTAATTAATGCGGAAGATGAAAAAGCCGTAATCTGGACTTCTGGGACGACTCATAGCATTAATTTGGTTGCTAATGGTTTACTCCCCTCTTTGCATACAGATGATGAGATTTTAATTAGCCAAGCGGACCATCATGCTAATTATGTTACTTGGCATGAAACAGCGAAAAAATGTGGGGCAAAAATTCAAGTGTTGCCTATTTTGGATAATTGGCTAATTGATGAAAATGCCTTAATTGCAGCCTTAAATGAGAAAACCAAATTAGTAGCACTCAATTTTGTTTCCAACGTAACGGGAACGGAACAACATATCCAACATTTAATTCGCCTAATTCGTCAACATAGCAATGCTCTCGTTTTAGTGGATGCTGCTCAGGCTATTAGTCATATACAGATTGATTTACAGGCATTAGATGCGGATTTTATTGCCTTTTCTGCGCACAAAATTTATGGACCTAACGGCATTGGTGTATTAAGCGGAAAATTAAGCTCACTTTCCCTGCTACAACCACTTTTTTACGGTGGAAAAATGATTGAGCGAGTCTCCCATGAATGTATTACCTTTGCCGATTTACCTTATCGATTAGAGGCCGGCACACCGAATATTGCTGGCGTGATTGGCTTTGGTGCGGTGCTAGATTGGCTCAAAAAATGGGATTTTCAGGCAGCTGAAGCGCATGCCGTTGAGCTTGCTGAACAAAGTAAAGTGCGGTTAAAAAACTATCCGAATTGTCGTTTATTCAATTCACCGCAACCGAGTTCAGTAGTATGTTTTGTTTTTGATGGGATTGCGGCTTCGGATCTTGCTACCCTATTAAGTGAACAGAAAATTGCGTTGCGTGTTGGCGAACATTGCGCCCAACCTTACTTAGTCCGCCTTGGTGAACGTACCACATTAAGACTTTCTTTTGCGCCTTATAACAGCCCACAAGATGTGGACGCTTTTTTTGCGGCATTAGATAAATCCTTAGAGTTATTAGCATGCTAGAAAACATTAAACAGGCAAAAAATTGGGAAGATCGCTACCGTTTTATTATTCAAGCGGGTAAGCATCTCCCTCAACCTTCTCCTGATGAATTGGCTCAAATGCAATCGATTCAAGGCTGTGAAGCGGGACTTTGGTTTATGCCCATTCCACAACATGACGATACGTTTCAATTTCAAGCTTACAGCGAAGCGCGCATTATGAATGGCTTGTTATGGTTGTTGTTACAAAACATCAACGGCCAAACCCGAAACCAATTACAACAATTTAATATTCGTCAATTTTTTGATGAGCTTGGTGTTGCCTCCCGCTTAAGTGAAACCCGCTTAAACGGTTTAAAACAAATTGAAGAAATCTTGCACAATCTGTAATTATGTATCTGATCGAACCCTTTTTTAAATTAACTGCCTTAGAAAACGACATCGGCCAACAAAGCCGTTTGCTCAATGCAATCATCGACCAATGGCGTTATAACGGGCAAATTATCGGCCGTGAAATCCCGCTTTATTTGACGGAGGAAGACGGCGAACAAGGTTTTGCAATGCGAGTTATTTGCCCTGAGCAAGATAGCCTTTTACCCGAGAATAATAACCAAACTGTAAATCTGGCGATGGAACATGCTGAAAAGTGCGGTCTAAATTTTCAAGGTTTTCAAATTATTGCCGATGATTTAAATGCAGACAGCACCGCAGAATGTAGTCAACCAGCATGGCAGATGCTTTATACCACACATTTGCAATCTTGCTCGCCATTGCATAGCGGAGATGATTTTTCTCCAATTCCACTTTATAAACAGCTAAAAAATCAACCGCATTTAAGCCAAGATTTGATTAAATGGCAGGAAAATTGGCAGGCTTGCGATCAGTTGCAAATGAATGGTTCGGTTTTAGAAAAAGAATCATTAAGCGAAATCTCCGAGATTAATAGCACGCTCAGCAAACATGGACTATACCTTGCTGCCGAAATTGAAAAAGAAAGCGGCATACCGACCTATTATTATTTATACCGTGTCGGTGGACATTCTTTAGAATCGGAACAACAACGCTGTTGCCCACAATGTGGTGGCGATTGGGTATTAGACACGCCACTATTTGATGTAATTTACTTTAAATGCGACCAATGTCGATTAGTCTCGAATGTGTCGTGGAATTTTTTATAGCGCTTTCGTTATTCAGGAAAACACATGAACTATCAAGATAAAAGCCTTCAATCTTTAAAACTCGGTCAAGCAACAGAATATGCTGCGAATTATGACCGCACTTTGTTACAACCCGTGCCTCGAAAACTCAATCGTGATGGCTTAGGCATAACCGAACAGCAGCCATTTACCCAAGGCGCTGATATTTGGACAGCCTATGAAATTTCTTGGTTAAATCCAAAAGGCTTACCGCAAGTGGCTATTGCCGATGTGGAAATTGATTATCGCAGTGAAAATTTAATTGAATCGAAAAGTTTTAAACTCTACTTAAACAGCTTTAATCAAAGTAAATTCGCTGATTTTGCTAGCGTAGAACGCACGATGCGTGAAGACCTAAGTGCTTGTGCTCAAGGCGAGGTTAAAGTTCATTTACATCCATTATCCCACTATCAAGGACAAGGTATTGATACTTTAACGGGCGATTGCATTGATGATCAGAATATCGAAATCCACAGCTACGAATTTAATGCAGACATTTTGCAAAATTGTACGTCCGATAACGTGGTGGAAGAAAGCTTAGTAAGCCATTTATTGAAATCTAATTGTCTTATCACCAGTCAGCCCGATTGGGGAACCGTGCAAATTCATTATGTGGGCAAACAAATCGATCGCGAAAAACTTCTCCGCTACATTGTGTCTTTCCGTCAACATAATGAGTTTCACGAGCAGTGTGTTGAGCGTATTTTCTGTGATTTGATGCATTATGCCAAACCAGAAAAACTCACCGTCTATGCGCGCTATACGCGCCGTGGTGGATTGGATATTAATCCATTCCGTTCGAACTTTGAGGACATTCCGCAGAATTTACGCTTGGCAAGACAATAAATCACAAAACAAAAGTGCGGTGAAAATCAACCGCACTTTTATTTTATACATGTCGTAGATCATGAGCTTGTTGTAATAACTGACGACTTTCCTGCAAGAATTGATCGGAACACTCCCCAAACCATTCTCTCACCTGATGGAAAGCATCAATAAACCCTTGGCGATCGCCTTTTTCAAAAAATTGTAACGCTTCTTCATACGTTTTCTTCAAGCTTTCAATCACGTCTAAATTTTCTGGCTTATCCATAATAATATCGGCATAAAGTGCCGCATCTTGGGCAAATAGACGACCAATCATGGCTAATTCCAAACGATAAATCGGGGAAGATAATGCCAATAAATTGCTTAAATTGACAGGCTGTTTAGAAAGATGCAGACCATTCGCAAAAGTAGAAAAGTGACGTAATGCTTGAATGTACGTCATATTGTGATCATGCTCTGCAGCATCAATTTGATAAATTTTTGCACCCCAGATTTGAATTTGCTCTAACAACCATTCATAACGTTCACTAAAACGCCCATCGCAACGCACAACCACTTGTTTTGCCATGCTCGCGATATCTGGGCCAAACATTGGATGCAATCCAACTACCGCCCCTTTATGCACCTCTAACATTTTAGCTAATGGAGCACGTTTCACGGAGGTGAGGTCCGCCAGTAGCATATTTTCCGTTAAATAGGGCTTTAAACGTTCTATGGTTTCTAACGTGTGATCAATCGGTACTGAGATAATAACAACATCCGCATTCGTTAAAATACGTTCTGCCACATCCCAATCATCACGATCTAAAATAGAAATAGGATAACCAGAGGCTCGTAAATAGCGGGCAAATAACTGCCCCATTTTTCCGTAACCGCCAACAATAACAATTTTGTTAATGGCTGGATTCAGCGTTTTAAAACCAAATTGATTTTCATTGGAATAAGATTCACGCATAAAACGACGTAGCACATCTTCAATAAGTTGTGGAGAGATTCCTGCTTTAACCGCTTCTTCTCGGCGTGCTTGTAACATCGCTAATTCACGATCTGGTGCATAAATCGGCAAACCTTTTTCGTGCTTTACTTCGCCTACTTGGGTCACCAATTCGAGACGTTTAGCAAAAAGTTGAATCAGTTCACGATCGAGCGAATCAATTTCCTGACGTAAATGGTTAAGGGCATCCATAATTCACCTGTAATATCTTATTTACATAGATTGCAATTAAAAGGTTACAGGTGAGATTACTGGAATTAAAAAAGAAAGGCAAATAGTTAGAGAGATTGCGTAATCAAGCGTTGCGGACGAATCACATTGTTATCATCTACAAGAGCTACGCCTAAAAAGATATTCTCGTCAGAAAACAACCGCACTCGACCATGTAATTTTGCTTCATTAGCAAATTTGACACGTTGTCCACAGCCAATCCCTTTACTTTGCTCGGCATTTAGCTGTAATGCGGGTAATTTACTGACCGCTGTATCTGTCGGTAAAAGATGTTGATCAAGTTGTGCAAGATCACCTTGCTCTGCAAGCGTCTGCAAAGCATCCCATGTCATCATCTTTTCTGTTGGATAATCCGCAACCGCAGTTCGACGTAACACGGTCACATGAGCACCACAACCTAACACTTCACCTAAATCATCCACTAATGTACGGATATAGGTTCCTTTCGAACAATGCACTTCTAAAGTTAGAAAAGGTGCTTGATACTCGATAAAGTTTAGCTCAAAAATCGTGATAGGACGGGCTTCACGTTCTACTGTAATGCCTGCGCGAGCATACTCATACAACGGTTTCCCATTGTGCTTTAACGCAGAGAACATGGTCGGCACTTGCAAAATATCACCACGAAATTGTTCAAGTGCGGTCAAAATTTGCGATGTTTCCACATTAACAGGGCGCGTTTCGACCACTTGTCCTTCAGCATCAGAGGTATCCGTACGTTCACCTAATTTTGCTGTGACCACATAGCGTTTATCTGCATCTAATAAGAATTGGGAAAACTTTGTCGCTTCTCCTAAACAAATAGGCAGCATACCGGTTGCTAATGGATCGAGCGCACCGGTATGTCCAGCTTTATTCGCTTGGAATAAGCGTTTCACCTTTTGCATAATGTCATTAGATGACATGCCTTGTGGCTTATCTAATAAAAATACACCATCAATATCACGCCCACGCTTGCGAGGTCTCGACATTAGTCATTTTCCTCAACGTGTTTTTTTTCGTCTTCACGTACTACGTTTGTTACTAAATTAGACATACGCATCCCTTCAACTAAGGATTGATCGTAGAAGAAACGAATTTCTGGCACAATGCGTAAGCGCATTGCTTTACCCACTAATGAACGAATATAAGGTGCTGCTTTTTCTAACCCTTTCATGCCCTGTGCAATCGCCACTTCATCATGATCAAACAAAAATGTGACAAACACTTTTGCATAAGCCAAATCGCTTGATACTTCCACATCTGACACGGTTACCATGCCAATACGGGGATCTTTCACTTCACGTTGCAAAATGATGGCGATTTCTTTTTGTAATTCTTGTGCAACGCGATCACTGCGTTTAAATTCTCTTGCCATAATATTTCTCTTATTAAAAAGCGGTCAAAAATACGTTGAATTTTGACCGCTCTTTTTATTGATTAGATTGAACGTTTAATTTCAACGACTTCAAACACCTCGATTTGGTCGCCGACTTTCACGTCATTGTAGTTTTTAACGCCGATACCACATTCCATACCATTACGGACTTCAGAAACGTCATCTTTAAAGCGACGGAGAGATTCCAATTCACCTTCAAAGATTACCACGTTATCACGTAATACGCGGATTGGGTTGTTACGTTTTACTACACCTTCGGTCACCATACAACCTGCGATTGCACCAAATTTCGGATGTTTGAACACATCACGCACTTCAGCCAAGCCAATGATTTCTTGTTTGAATTCAGGTTGTAACATACCGCTCATCGCTGCTTTCACATCATTTAATAGTTCATAAATGATAGAGTAATAACGAAGGTCAATATTTTCTGCTTCGATAATACGGCGGGCAGAAGCATCCGCACGTACGTTAAAGCCAACAATAATCGCATTAGAGGCTGCCGCTAGGGTTGCATCAGTTTCAGAAATACCACCGACACCAGAACCAACAACTTTCACTTTCACTTCATCAGTAGAAAGATCTTGTAACGATTGAATAATCGCTTCCACAGAACCCTGTACGTCTGCTTTCACGATAATATTCAGTTCAGCAACATCACCTTCAGCCATATTACTAAACATATTTTCAAGTTTCGCTTTTTGCTGACGAGCAAGTTTCACTTCACGGAACTTACCTTGACGGTGTAACGCCACTTCACGTGCTTTTTTCTCATCACGTACTACGGTTGCTTCATCACCCGCTGCTGGTACACCAGAAAGACCTAACACCTCAACTGGGATAGATGGGCCTGCTTCATCGATTTCTTTACCGTTTTCATCGCGCATTGCACGAACACGACCGTATTCAAAACCGCAAAGTACGATATCACCTTTACGTAAAGTACCTGATTGAACAAGAATGGTCGCAACCGGACCACGACCTTTATCAAGGTAAGATTCAATCACTACACCGCTTGCCATACCGTCTTTTACAGCTGTTAATTCAAGTACTTCTGATTGAAGTAAGATGGCATCTAATAAGTCATCAACACCGGTACCTTTCTTCGCAGAAACAGGAACGAATTGCACATCACCACCGAATTTCTCAGAAATCACTTCGTGTTGAAGTAATTCTTGTTCTACTCGGTCTGGATTTGCTTCTGGTTTATCAATTTTGTTCACCGCAACCACTAAAGGCGCACCTGCTGCTTTCGCATGTTGAATCGCTTCAATGGTTTGAGGCATCACCCCATCATCTGCCGCAACCACAAGTACGACGATATCCGTTGCTTTCGCACCACGTGCACGCATTGAAGTAAATGCGGCGTGTCCCGGCGTGTCTAAGAAGGTGATCATTTTGCCGTCATCCATTTCTACGTGGTACGCACCGATGTGCTGAGTAATACCACCCGCCTCACCTGCTGCAACTTTCGCTTTACGAATATAGTCAAGCAATGAGGTTTTACCATGGTCAACGTGCCCCATGATCGTTACAACCGGTGCACGAGTCACTTTTTCTGCATTAACATCACGATCGCCTAATACTTCTTCTTCGAGTTCATTTTCATTGCGAAGAATCACTTTGTGACCTAATTCTTCAGCCACTAATTGTGCCGTTTCTTGGTCAAGCACTTGGTTAATGGTTACCATTTCGCCCATCTTCATCATAGCTTTGATGATTTCAGTCGCTTTGGTTGCCATTTTGTTTGCTAATTCCGCAACGGTAATTGTTTCACCAATAACAACATCTTGTTTCACAACCTGAACAGGTTTTGTGAAGGCTTGTTGTAATGCTGCGCCTTTCTTACCATTTTTACCTTTACCGAATTTACCGTCTTTTTGATTTTTACGGTTAGATTCGCGCTCATTTTTATTGCCGCCTTTCACGTCATCGCGTTCTTTTTTCGCTTTAGCGACTTTATTTTTGCCGCGACCGCGATTTTCATTACGGCGTTCTTCTTCGTCTTCCGCTTCTAAAGCATAACGAGAGCTTAAATTGTAATCAGTATAATCTTCTGATGCGCTTTCATTGCTTGATGTATCCGCTTCAGCATAACGTTTAGCATCTTCAGCTGCTTTACGTGCTTGCTCTTCAGCCTTTTCGCGAGCCAGCTCTTCCGCTTTGCGACGAAGTTCTGCTTCTTCCGCTTTACGTTTTTCTTTTTCTGGATCAACCGATTTAGGTTTATTTTCAACCGCACTTGGTGCTGGTTTTGCAGCTTTTTCTGCTTCAGCCTTAGCTTTTTCGGCTTTCGCTTTTTCAGCGGCTAAACGTGCTTTTTCTTCTGCTGCTTTCTTTTCAGCTGCTTCAGCTTCTTGCTGGGCTTTTAATTTTGCTGCTTCTTCCGCTTTTTTAGCGGCATCTGTTGGTACTGTACGTTTTTTACGTACTTCAACTTGTACCGCTTTTGCTTTACCGCCAGCTGTTGTACTGCTTACGGTTGTTTTTGTTCTGCGTTGAATACTTAGTTTTTTCGGTGCATTCGCATCCGCATTTTTTACATCTTCAGTCATTATTAAACTCCTTACTCTTCGCTAAACCAGCAAATATTACGCGCAGCCATAATAAAGTCAGCGGCTTGCTCTGCGGTTAATTCTTCGATATCAGCTAAATCATCTACACCTTGCTCAGCAAGTTCTTCAAGCGTAGTAATTTGTTTTTCAGCTAATTTAAAGGCAATGTGACGATTCATCCCTTCAAGATTTAATAAACGATCTTCAATATTCGCTTTTTTCAAGGCTTCTTCTTCAGCTGCAGCAGCTGCAGTAATCGCATCTTTTGCACGACCTTGTAACTCTTCGATAAGATCTTCATCTTCTAAACCATCAATTGCAGTCAGCTCACTCACAGGAACATAAGCTACTTCTTCTAATGAAGTAAAGCCTTCATCCACTAAGATTTGAGCGAACTCTTCATCAAGACCTAATTTATCCATGAATAAATTTAATACTTTGGTGTCTTCTGCTTGATGTTTTTCATTTAATTGTTCGGTAGTCATGACATTTAATGTCCAACCGGTTAATTGTGTCGCTAAACGTACATTTTGACCATTACGACCAATTGCTTGTGCTAAGTTATCAGCATTAACTGCAATATCCATTGAGTGATTATCTTCATCCACGATGATTGAAGTCACATCAGCTGGTGCCATTGCATTGATCACATATTGTGCTGGATTGTCATCCCAAAGTACGATATCCACACGTTCGCCACCTAACTCATTGGTAATCGCTTGAACGCGTGCACCACGCATACCCACACATGCACCAACTGGGTCGATACGTTTATCATTAGATTTCACCGCAATTTTCGCGCGAGAACCTGGATCACGTGCCGCACCACGAATTTCAAGCATTTCTTCGCCGATTTCTGGTACTTCAATACGGAATAACTCGATTAACATTTCAGGTTTCGCACGAGTCACAAATAGTTGTGCAGTTTTGCTTTCTGGATTCACTTTATAAAGCACACCACGAACACGATCACCTGGACGGAAGTTCTCACGAGGAAGCATATCTTCACGCATAATCACGGCTTCAGCTTTATTGCCTAAATCTAAAATAATGCTTTCACGGTTTACTTTTTTCACCGTACCCGTAACAATCTTGCCTTCTTCAGAACGGAATTGCTCAACTACTTTTGCACGTTCTGCTTCACGGATTTTAGTGCTGATTACTTGGCGAGCAGTTTGCATTGCAATACGGTCAAATGCGATAGACTCAATTTGGTCTTCAACATAATCACCAAGTTGAACATTCGGATCTTCAAATTGTGCCGCTTCTAATGTCATTTCTTTTGTTGGCACTTTAACTTCATCAACCACCAACCAACGACGGAATGTATCAAACTCACCCGTTTTAGGGTTGATAGATACGCGAATATCGGTTTCATAGTCATATTTTTTCTTTGTTGAAAGTGCAATCGCACTCTCTAACGCTTCAAAAATCTTTTCGCGTGGTAATAACTTCTCGTTAGATACTGCTTCAGCAGCTAACAAAATCTCTTTACTCATTTTCCTTTTTCTCCTTTAAAATTTTGCGATTACATTGGCTTTTTGAATGTTGCCAAAAATAAGAACTTGTTCCTGACCATCAACAATAAGTGTCAACATGTCATTTTCAATTTTTTCCAATTTACCTTGCCATTTACGGCGATCTAAAACAGGAATACGTAAATGCACAGCGATATCCTCACCCACATAACGTTGGAATTGTTCAAGCGTAAATAACGGACGATCAAGACCTGGTGATGACACTTCTAGGTTATATTTATCCGCAATTGGATCTTCCACGTCTAAAATCGCGCTCACTTGACGACTTACATCAGCACAATCATCAACGCCTACGCCATCGTCTTTATCAATGAATAAACGCACGGTCATAAAGCGACCTGCACGTTGGCATTCAATCCCCCAAAGTTCGCAGCCTAAGTCTTCTACTGCACCTTGAAGCATCTCTTGCAATCTTTGTTCTAATGTTGCCAATTTTTGCTCCTAATCTTAAAATTCAGACATAAAAAAAGGGTTAGGTTCGTCAATGAACCTAAGCCCAGTTTCTAAATTTCTCGTACAAAAAAACCCCAAACTTGGGGTTCTTATTACTGAACTTGTTATTGGTTGCGGGGGCCGGATTTGAACCGACGGCCTTCGGGTTATGAGCCCGACGAGCTACCAAGCTGCTCCACCCCGCGTCCGAAATATGCGGTGTATTATAGTGATCTAAATCAAAAGATCAAGCAATTTCTGCTAATTTTCTTGAAAACTTAAGATTTTTTGACCGCCCTTTGCTTTATCTAAAGTGAGAGTTAGAAGCCAAAACCTGTGCCTAGGCCTACACCAACGCCTACGCCATTACTGCCGCCACCAGCACCTACACCAACAGAACAAGCACTCACTAAAGCACTTAATACAGCCACTAAAAATAATTTTTTCATAGATTTTCCTTTGTTAAATGTTCAAATAACCGATAAACGGCCAATAGGTCCGTTCGTGCAATCGGTTTGAACGGAAGTAAAAGATAATAAAGCCAACGAAATCTTCTCACATAAGACAACATATCAGTCCAATAAGTTGTCGGGCAATGAGATTTATAATAATCAAATAATTCATCAAGCTTTTCATCATCTAAGCTTTTCACACGACATAAACTATCTAAAAATGCCAGCATATCACGTGTAATCAACCAGTGCTCATTATGGCTTTTTGAATGGGATTCAAAGTCCATAAAACTAATCTTACCATCTTTCCATGCAATATCCCGTATGGCTGGACGTCCATGAATAATGCCTTGTTGATGAAGATTAATCAATATCTCCATCGCTGAATGCAAAATATGTGATTTTTCTGCCCAAGACAATTTTTCATCACTCAGCCAGATGTTCAATGTCGGTCCCACATCTTCCAATACTAAATAATCATCTCCTAAATCACATAATTTAGGTACTGGTGCACCAATATTATTTAAATGCTGTAGTATTTCACACTCTTCTTTAAAATGTTGTTTTGGATATGGTTTTAATAATAACCATATCCCTTTTAATTGCTCGGGTTGCTTTAACCAATAATGTTTCCCTAAATATTTAAAGCGGAAAACACGTTCTCCACGATGTTCTTCAAGAAGCTTTTGCACATGGTCTTTAAGTGACGAAGTCATAATCTCTACTTAAATTTTTATTGTGTATTGAAAAGATAAGCGATACATTCTACAAAATTTTCATTCTTTTTCAATCAAGGAGAAAAATATGCATTTTTTGAAAAAAGTGCTTACCATACTGACCTTAGGTTTCTGTACGCTATCTGTACAAGCCTCTCCCTTCAGTATCAGCGAGCAACAAATTAACCAATATTTAAGTGAAAAAGGCACGATTAATGACAAACTCGGTATTCCAGGATTATTTTCTGTGGATTACTCACTGAAAGATTTAGTAACTCAAATCGGGCAAACTGAAAGTAATCGTGTTGAAATGAGTGGTTTGGCTGATACGCTTATTCGTTTATCCGGTAAAACCTATCCAGCTAAATTGCATTTAACCTTTGATGCCGTTCCAGAATATAACGCACAGGAAGGAGCGCTCTATTTAAAAAATCTGCGAATTTTACGCTGGTCTGGCGAACCTAATAGTGCAATGGAGCAACTCCAAGATGTTATGCCGCTATTAAGCGATGGTGTGGCAGCATTATTAAGTCGGATGCCTGTTTACACCTTGGATGAAAGTGACATGAAACAAATGCTGATTAAGAAGTTTGCCAAAGAAATTAAAGTTGAAAAAGGTCGACTGGAATTAATTGGTGGAATGTTTTAACAATAAGGGCGTATTAAACGCCCTTTTTTATAACTCAATGATAGCTCGCAAACCTTGAATTTGCCCGTTAGCTTCAATATTTTCTAATCGGAAACGATAGTGATGCAATTCTGCTATTCTTGCCACAATAGACAATCCAAGCCCACTTCCCTTTTCATTTTGTCCTGCAGGACGATAAAAACGCTGCCCTAATTTTGCTAATTCTTCTGGCGTAACACCACCGCCATTATCTTCAATAAGAATTTTACGAGGCTGCAAAATCACTCGAACCAGAGTGCCTTGAGGACAATATTTAATGGCATTATCCAACAAGTTTCTCAACATTTGGGCAAGTAATAATGGCTGCCCTTGCTTAACGGCAGGATCTCCCTGATGCTCAAACTGCAATTCGATTTGGCGTTGCTGTGCACTGAAATATAACTCACCGATAAGTGAAGTTATAATTTCTGACCAATGAATAGGCTCCTGATGATTTAATTCTTTAAGATTATCCAAGCGGGAAAGTGTAAGAAGCTGTTCAATTAATTGGGTTGCTCGATCGATACCTTGGGTTAAATGCGCTAAGGCCATTTCACGCGTTTGTGCATCATCGCCAGCCAACTGTGCGACTTCTGTTTGAATGCGCAATGCCGCTAATGGACTACGTAATTCATGTGCTGCATCAGAAACAAAACGTCGCTCCCGTTCTAGCTGCTCACTGGTACGTGTGAAAAATTGATTTAAGTTTTGGACTAACGGTAGAATCTCTTTTGGCACATCATCAATTTCTAATAACGACACATCACCTGGTCGGCGAGCTTGTACGTTTCGACTCAATCGATTAATTGGTTTTAATGCTCGATAAATCACAATAAACGCGACCAATAAGAGTACTGGTAATCCTGCAAACCAAATTCCCGTTTGGCTGAAAACCATTTTATTGACCAACTCTTCGCGGTATTCCAATTCTTGTCCCACCGCAATGACAAGTTCACCTTTACCGACAGGTTGCCAATAAATCAGCCATTCATCGTCATCATCTAAAATATGTTCTTTGCTAAAACCGGTCTTATTTTGAAAAATAAATTTGTCGCCATTATCACCATCGGTTAATAGTCTTTCGCCTTTGTTAGAAAATATAGCAAAGGCTAGAGCGTCATTATCGTAATGACGTTTCTGCGGTTTAAATCCACCACGTGGAAAATTCGCATTTTCGTCCAACAATACATTTTTTAAATCAGAGGTTGCCAAACGCTCAGCAAAAAGCACTTGTTGTGCATTAAACACATCTTTGACTTCTTTTTTAACAACCGTCCAAGCAACAGCCGTGGCAACGCACCACACACAAAGTGCGGTCAAACTTAAACCGATTAAGAGACGAAAACTCAGTCGTTTATTTTTCATTAACTTGTCCTAAAGCATAGCCTACGCCATGTACCGTACGAATAAATTGTTTACCCAACTTTTGACGCAAATTATAAATATGTACGTCCAATGCACCACTACTTAATTCTTCATCCCAATTTGACAATTTTTCTTCAATGGTCGCACGTGAAAGCACTCGTTCTTTATTCAGCATAAAAAGCTCGAGTAATTTATATTCACGTCCGGTTAATGTAATTTCATCCTCATTCAACCAAGCCTTACGCTGTGCAGGATCGAGTTTGACATTGCCATGTTCAATCTGTGGTTTAACTTGCCCATAACGACGACGAATTAATGCTTGTAATCGCACTACCACTTCAGCCAAGGCAAAGGGTTTGCAAAGATAATCATCGGCACCTTGTTGAATGCCTTTAATCCGTTCATCCAATGTATCACGTGCAGTTAAGATCAATACAGGCACATCTTGATTATTTGAGCGCCATTGTTTTAATACATCCAAACCATCCAGTTTAGGCAGGGTTAAATCCAATACCACCGCATCATAAGGTGCACCAATTAAGGCATTTAATCCACTTTGCCCATCAGTAAACCAATCTACAATAAAACCTGATTTCGTTAAACCAATTTGCAGACCATTGCCGATGAGAGGATCGTCTTCTACTAATAAAACTCGCATAATATTGACCGCACTTTTCTCTTTCTCAAAACGAAAAAATGGCGGGCTTTTGCCCACCACTTCAAATTATATGAATTATTGCGCTTTTTCAACGCTAATGACTTCAAGCTCAGCTTTTTCAAAAGCGTCATTATCCAATTTACCGTAAACGCGGATTTTATCCTGAGGTCCCACATTTAAGCCATTCCAAACGCGGTTTTTAATTTCTAATTTGATTTGGTCTGTACCATCGGTGAAAACATATTCATCACCATCAATTTGTTGAGTGATGTTACCGACTAAGGTAATCATAGAATTATCTTTCGCAGATAATGCTTGTTTAACAGTCAGTTGTTGACCTTGGTTACCACCTTGGAAGCCACCTTGTGCAGTATTGCCATTAAAACCAGCAAATGCTGCTGAAGTAGATAAAGCTAAAAGGGTTGCTAAAGCTAATTTTTTCATCATGTTCTCCTAAATAGAATTAAGCATAAATTAATCATGTTTCAAAGCGAAGGATTATCCTCATTGCCGCCTTGTTAATGCTTATTAAACACAACAAATCTTAATGAAATCTTAAGCAACCTTAAGATTTTTAAATTTTTTTAGAATCACCAACAAAATCGCTCATTCACCCAGTTATCTTGGCGTTCTTTTTCCCATTTCGCTTTATTTTCAGGATTAGCAAAATAGCGGTCTTGCTCAACTAAACGCGCATCAAGTTTTGCCTCTGCTTCTTTTAATGCCTGTTTTCTATCTGGATGTTTGCTTGGTAATTGAGGTAAAAACACCGTCTGGTACGGATGATTTTTCGCCCAGTCAATCGCATCTTGCGCCGCCTTGTGTTGCTTATTCAAATCACAGAACGCATACGGATTAACATGTTGCCCGACTAATTGCCCAAATGCCGTGTTATTCGATACTGTTAATTTATCTAAATCCAACACATATAACGCCGTGATTAAACGGTTTTGCCCACGATAAAACCATTTTACCGCTTCATCACGCAAGCCAAAATCATAAGCACGAGCAGAAAGTGCAAACATCGTCATCGGAGAAACAAAATCCACTTTTTTCTCAATAATATTGACCGCACTTTCAAAATCTTTTTGTGTATTTTTCAGTAATAACGCATCAATATCTTTGTTCACATTAATCTGTTCAAGTCGCCCATCTCTGGCATCGTAATAAGGCTTTACATACATATCAATGTGCTTAACCGGCTCTTTTGAAATGGTGCTACAAGCCGTTAATAAAAGTGCGGTTGAAATCCACGTTAATTTTAGAAAGGTTCGCATAGTCTTCCCTTATGATGAATATTAGCTCGCTATATTACAACAAAAGAGCCGTGAGTTTTACTTCTCTTTCTTCTATAATGAGCAAAATTTTGTTTTATTTTGTTTCATGAAAATCCATCTTATTCAGCGCCAAATCACCTTAGATTTTGATAACCAAACTTCCCTGCTTAACTTTTTAGAACAACATCAAATTCACCATGAATATCAATGTCGTTCTGGCTATTGTGGTTCTTGTCGCGTTAAGATCAAAAAAGGCAAGGTTTCCTACGCTGAAGAGCCCCTTGCCTTTATTCAACCCGATGAGATTTTACTCTGTTGTTGTCGGGTGGAAAGTGATTTAGAAATAGAATTATAAATTATTCAAATCCAACACATCTGTCATATCAAACAATCCGTGAGATTGTTTTTCTAGCCATTTACCTGCACGCACTGCGCCATTAGCAAATGTCATACGGCTTGATGCTTTGTGGGCAATTTCAACGCGCTCACCAATATCCGCAAACCAGACACTATGCTCACCCACTACATCAGAGGCACGAATGGTAGAGAAACCAATTTCATCACGTTTGCGTTCGCCTGTAATGCCTTCGCGACAAAATACGCCATGTGTTTTCAAATCACGACCAAGGGTTTTCGCAATGTGTTCGCCCATTGAAAGTGCGGTACCAGATGGTGCATCCACTTTGTGGCGGTGATGTGCCTCAATGATTTCGATATCGCAATAATCGCCCATCACTTTGGCGGCTTTTTCTAATAGTTTAAACACCAAATTCACCCCTACACTGAAGTTGGAGGCAAATACAATGGCGATTTTTTCCGATGCAGCTTGAATTGCGGCTTTACCTGCATCATCAAACCCCGTGGTACCAATCACCATTTTTTTGTTATGAGCAACACAAAATGCGATATGCTCAAGTGTGCCTTCTGGACGCGTGAAATCAATCAGCAAATCAAAGTTGTCTTTTTCCGCATTTAAATCATCTGATACTTTGATACCTAATGCACCAATACCCGCAAGCTCACCGGCATCTGCACCAACTAAAGAAGAACCTTTACGCTCAAAAGCGGCACCTAATTCTGCCCCTTCTGCATTATGTACGGCTTGAATTAATTGACGCCCCATTCTTCCGCCAGCACCGGCGATCGCAATTTTTAATGTCATGTTTTGTCCTTTTTTAATCAAATTAAAGCGTGTTGAACACCACTATAAATTAAATATATTCCGAAGAAAATAAAAATCAGCCCTGCTGCATTATCAATATAGCGACTATATTGGCTATAAAACTGTTTTGCAACAGAACGCGAAAAAAGCACTGAAATGATGTAGAAATATAAAAAGGTTTCTACGGTAATCACGGCAAGTGCGGTCAAAATTTGTGATGTTTCGGTAATATTCACTAAAACCAATGACATCACACTGCTGAAGTAAATCACAACTTTAGCATTAGATAAATTCACCAATAAGCCTTTCATAATGCTCGTTAATATTGATTGATTTGGCACATTTGCATTCTGCTTTTCATCAAAAACCGCATTGGTTTTTACTTTTGCCATTTTAATGCCGAGATAAACTAAATACGATCCGCCAAGCATCATCACAATACCTTGAATAATTGGCATAGTGGCAAAAATAATGGCAAGTCCTAAAACGGCAGCCGTAGCCCAAATTAATACACCAATGGTAATCCCAATCACGCCACCAATGGCTTCTCGACGAGAGCTCATGGCAGAAATTCGGCTGACATAGAAAAAATCTGGGCCAGGCGAAAGTAAACCAACAAGATGAATAATCATCAAATTTAGCATGGCAAGCCTACAATACGTAATATCACAATCACGATAACAGCATAGATTGCTGCTAAAACATCATCTACCATAATCCCAAAACCACTTTCCAGTTTTTGATCAAAATAACGGATAGGATAAGGTTTTAAGATATCGAAGAAACGGAACAGTACAAAGGCAATGACAATCCAAGGCAAGGATAAAGTTGGAATTGCGGCTAACACGATAAATACCCCAACAAATTCATCCCAAACAATGGAGCCGTGATCATGAACGCCCATATCATCTGCAGTTTTTTGACATAGATAACAGCCAAGCGCAAAGCAAAGTGCGGTCAAAATTAAGAAGATTTTTAGTCCAAGACAAGCTAATAATGCCGAACCTAAAATCGTTCCAGCTAAACTTCCCCATGTACCCGGTGCTGGACGAATTAATCCTGAACCGAAACCTAATGCAAGTAAGTGAACTGGATTTTTTAAGTTAACTCTATCAAGTGGTGAACTCTTCATTATTTATCCTTAAAATGATCGAAACCAGACGGTGCTTGATAATTGATTACACGTCCATCTTTTAAAAAAGTAATCTGATTGTTATTTTGCTGAACAATTTTTCCGATACAAGTGCAAGGTATATTCAACGATTGAGATAACGTCTCAATCTCAGATTTTTTATTTGCGGGAACCGTAAAGCAAAGCTCATAATCTTCCCCGCCACTTAATGCAAACACTTCTGCTTTTTCTAAGCTATATGTTTTTTTGAGTGATGTAGATAAAGGCAAGAAGGATAAATCAATCTCTGCAGAACATTGGCTTCTCGTTAAAATATGTCCTAAATCAGCGACAAGACCATCTGAAATATCAAT
Source organism: Haemophilus sp. 27098_8_127 (assembly GCF_041433495.1). Lineage (NCBI taxonomy): Bacteria > Pseudomonadati > Pseudomonadota > Gammaproteobacteria > Pasteurellales > Pasteurellaceae > Haemophilus > Haemophilus sp. 27098_8_127. The sequence goes on along the minus strand of NZ_JAPWBP010000001.1, from coordinate 331,384 downwards.
GCATGAATGCGCTACATCCATTAAGGCTTGACCTAATTCAACGCGTGGCATTGGGTGAAAATGACGTTTTACTAAAAATTCAGTATCAAAATCGACCGCACTTTTACCCTGTAAGATCCAATTTAAACCCGCCGCGCTATCACCTAACGTGCCCGATACATAAATTAAATCTCCAACCTTCGCGTTATGTCGGAATAAAGCCTTTCCTTTTGGTACGAAACCTTGTGCCGTAATGGTGACAGAAAGTGGGCCTTTCGTTGTATCGCCACCAATTAACGTCACCTCATATTGATTTAATGTATCAAACAGACTTTGACTAAATTGGCTTAGCCAGTTTTCATCAACTTCAGGTAATGTCAGTGCAAGAGAAATCCAAGCAGGTTTAGCGCCCATAGCAGCTAAATCACTTAGATTTGTCGCGATAGCTTTATAGGCTAAATCTTGGGGAAAAATAGAAGATAAAAAATGCGTACCCTCGACCATTGTATCGGTGGTGATCGCAAGCTGATAGCCTTCTGGAATATGAGTGATCGCACAATCATCCCCAATACTGAAATCAACAAAGTGTTGATTGCCTTTTTGTATTGAGAAATATCGTCCTATAAGATCAAATTCACCCGAACTCATTTTATCTGCGCACCAAAAAACAAAGGGCAGACATTTGTCTACCCTACATTTGAATAATTATTTGCGACCTAATGCAGGAGCGACTTTATCCAATACACCGTTAATGTATTTATGGCTCTCATCTGCACCAAACACTTTCGCCACTTCAATTGCCTCATTAATCGCCACTTTATACGGTACATCTGGCTCAAATTGAAGTTCGTAAACCGCTAAACGCAAAATCGCTTTTTCAATCGGATCTAATTCATCCAACGCACGATCTAAATAATGGCTCATTGAAAAATCAACGGCTTCTACATTCGCAACGGTTTGACGAAAAAGGCGGCTAAAATAAGGTTTATCCACACCTTTTAAATCTTGATCCACAACGAACGTGAGTTCCACTTGTTCTGGTGCATTACCAGACAGCGCCCAAGAATATAATGCTTGAACCGCACATTCTCTCGCTCTACGACGTGGCGATACTTTTTTTACAGGTTCTTTTTTCTCTGTCATTGGAATTATGCCGCATCAATTTGTTGTAAAAGGTTCACCATTTCAAGTGCAGTTAATGCTGCTTCAGCGCCTTTGTTACCTGCTTTAGTACCTGCGCGTTCAATAGCTTGTTCAATGTTTTCAGTCGTTAAAACACCAAATGCCACTGGAATTTCAGCTTGCATTGCTACTTGACCTAAACCGCTGCTTGCTTCACCCGCTACATATTCAAAGTGAGCTGTACCACCACGGATTACTGTACCTAGTGCCACGATTGCATCAAATTTTTTGCTTTCAGCTAAACGACGTGCTACTAATGGAAGTTCATACGCACCTGGTGCACGAACGATTGTAATATTCTCATCTTTCACTTGGCCGATACGTTTTAATGCATCTACCGCACCTTCTAATAAACTTTCATTAATAAAACTGTTAAAACGAGCAATCACCACTGCGATTTTAGCATTTGGCGCCGCTACCGCACCTTCTAAAACTTTCATACTTTTTCCTAATCTGAATGAACAATAAATTTGACGGTGGATTTTAGCATAAAAAGAAACCCTGTGGAAATAATCCGACAGGGTTTTCTATGAGTGGAAAAGAACTTACTTCTCGAGTTTTAACGGTTCAATTTTCCAGATATTTTTCGCATATTCAAGAATTGTACGGTCTGATGAGAAGAAGCCCATGTTCACCATATTTTGAATGGTACTTGCTATCCACACGTCACGATCTTGATATTTTTTATCTACTGCTTTTTGCGCTTCCACATAACTGCGGAAATCAGCAAAAGATTGATAATAATCGTGGTATTGTAAACCTTGAATGAGAGAGTGATAACGGTTCGGTTCTTCCGGCGAGAAATCACCACGGATAATTTGGTCAATAACTTCACGTAATTGCTCGTCATTTTGATAATAATCAAACGGACGATAACCTTCGCGACGTAAGGCTTCCACTTGTTCAACCGTATTACCAAAGATAAAGATGTGGTCTTCACCAACATTATCTAAAATCTCAACGTTCGCACCATCAAGCGTACCCAATGTTAACGCACCATTTAAGGCAAACTTCATGTTACTGGTACCTGATGCTTCTGTTCCTGCAAGAGAGATTTGCTCAGAAATATCTGCCGCTGGAATGATTAATTGTGCAAGACTTACGCTGTAGTTCGGGATAAAGACAACTTTTAAACGACCTTTTAAGCGTTCATCATTATTGATAACATTCGCGACATCGTTAATTAAACGAATGGTTTGTTTTGCTGCATAGTAAGCTGAAGCCGCTTTACCCGCTAGAATGAACACACGTGGCTGCCAATCTTTTTCTGGATGAGCCAACATTTCGTTATAACGTGCAATAATGTGTAACACATTAAGCATTTGACGTTTGTATTCGTGAATACGTTTTACTTGTACGTCAAATAAAGCATGTGGATCTAAATCGATATCAAGTGTTTTCTTCACATATTGTGCTAATTTCACTTTGTTATCGTATTTAATATCCGCAACTGCACGCTTAAATTCACCTTTATCTGCAAAGGCTTTAAGTTTTTCAATTTGGCTTAAATCGCAACGCCATTCAGAACCAATATATTGATCAAATAAAGCCGCTAATTTCGGGTTCGCTACAGCAAGCCAACGACGCGGTGTCACACCGTTTGTTACATTGGTGAAACGTTCCGGATAGATACGAGCAAAATCAGCAAAGGTTGATGTCACCATAAGATCTGAGTGAATTGCCGCAACACCGTTCACTTTATGCGAACCCACAACAGACAACCATCCCATGCGCACTTTACGTTGATATCCTTCTTCGATAAGTGAAACGCGACGGATAAAGTCCATATCAGTCGTGACATACGTTTTCACATATTCAAGGAAATGATCATTGATTTCAAAAATCATTTGTAAGTGACGCGGTAAGATCTTCGCCATCATTTCTACCGGCCAGGTTTCTAATGCTTCTGACATTAAAGTATGGCAAGTATAAGAGAAGATTCGACGAGTCACATCCCAAGCGTTTTGCCATGAGTAACCATGTAAATCGATTAAAATACGCATCAACTCAGGAATGGCTAATGCCGGGTGGGTATCATTCAAGTGAATCGCTACTTTATCAGCAAGATTATCCAATGTACCATGGGTTCTTAAATGGCGACGTAGAATATCTTGCAAAGATGCAGATACCAAGAAGTACTCTTGACGTAAACGTAACTCACGACCATTCCAGGTAGAATCATCTGGATAAAGTACGCGAGAAAGGTTTTGGTTAGCGGAACGCGTTGCCACCGCTGCTAAATGATCACCACGGTTAAATTCAGCTAAATCAAATAACTCTCCACCATGAGCAGACCATAAACGTAAAGTCGATGCCGAATCATTTTTGTAGCCTGGGATCATTTGGTCGTATGCAAGTGCGGTCACTTTTTCAGCCGGATTCCAGATACATTTTTTATCTTCAAAATAAATATGACCACCAAAATCAATACTGAAACGTTTTGATGGACGCATAAATTCCCAAGGTGCACCTTTTTCCAACCAATCATCCAGACGTTCAACCTGTTGACCATTTTCAATTTTTTGACGGAACATACCGTATTCATAACGAATACCGTAACCCATCGCAGGAATGGCTAATGTTGCCAGTGAGTCCATAAAGCAAGCAGCAAGGCGACCTAAGCCCCCGTTACCTAAACCTGGATCCACTTCTTTTTCAATAATCTCTTCTAAATTAACATTTAATTCAGCCAGGGCTTTTTCTGCCACGTCATAAACACCTTCTGCGATCATTGCATTAGAAAGTGTACGGCCGATTAAGAATTCCATAGAAAGGTAATAAACACGACGGGTTTCTTCTGCACGAGATTGACGAGCGGTGGTAATCCAGCCTTCAGTCACTAAATCACGTACCGCATGAAGGGTTGCATTTAACCAGTCGCGTTGACTCGCCTCTTTTGGTGAACGACCAATTAAGAAAATTAATTTATAAACAATTGCTTTTTTCACGCCTTCAACATCAAGACTTGGTCGATTGTAGAGAAATGGCGAATCAAAATTGTCCATGATCATAGAAAATAAAACCTCAATAAAAAAATCGCGCAAATTTTAAGCTTTTTTACGAAAAAAACAACAAAAATTCCCCCTTCAAAGGCGATTATTTCGAAGAGGGAGTCAATCCATTGAATTATGAGTTTAAAATGCTTAAATAGAGCTGCTCATATTGAGCGGCCGCATTTTTCCAACTAAAGTCCTGTGCCATGGCATTATTACGCACCATCGCCCAAACACGTTGTTTTTGCCACAAGGCAAAGGCATGCTGGATAGCACTTCGTAAATCATCTGCTTCGGCTTTTTGGAATACAAAACCTGTTGCAGTACGCTCTTTAATGGTTTCACTTGTACTGTTGGTCACGGTATCTGCTAATCCTCCCGTTGCACGAACAAGCGGCAATGTGCCATATTGCAACCCATATAATTGAGTTAATCCACAAGGTTCAAAGCGGCTTGGTACCAAAATGACATCACCACCGGCAACCATCAAATGTGAAAGTGCTTCATCATAACCAATTTTTACTGCAATATTTTCTGGGTAACGTTGTGCTAATTGGCAAATTCCTTCTTCCAAATGTTTTGCACCAGAACCGAGAATAGTTAATTGACCACCTTGTTTAACAATTTCATCCGCTGTGGCAATCAGTAAATCCACGCCTTTTTGTTCGGTTAAGCGAGTCACCATCACAAATAAAAGTGCATCAGGTTGTTGTGGCAAATTAAAATAATCTTGTAAATCCGCTTTATTTTTCTTCTTACCCGCGATGGATTTCAATTTGTAGTGATGCTGAATATAAGCATCACAACTTGGATGCCAAATTTCTTGATCAACACCATTTAAAATCCCCACCAACTTGCCAGCTTCACGTAAACCTGTTAACAAGCCTTGTAAGCCATAAGCAAAGTCTGGTGTGGTAATTTCTTTCGAATAAGTTGGACTCACTGCTGTGACCATATCAGAATAATAGAGACCTGCTTTCAAATATGAAATTTGGCCAAATAACTCTAAACCATCAACATGGAACATACCTTCCGGCAATCCAATTTCATGTAAATGGCGATGAGCGAATTGTCCCTGATAAGCCAAGTTATGAATCGTAAATACCGATTTTGCTGGACGGCCTTTATTGAAGAGATAAGCGGCGGCTAAGCCCGCATGCCAATCGTGGGCATGAATCACTTCAGCTCTCCACCAACTATCTAAGCCTGTCGCAAGCTCGGCTCCCACCCAGCCTAATAAAGCAAAGCGTTTATAGTTATCAGCATAATCGTTGTAATCGGTATCATGATAAGGATTCCCTTCCCGCCAATAGAGATGTGGTGCATCAATCAGATAAATTCCTACGCCATTGTATTCGCCATAACGCAATACAACATGACCAGCAAAATTATCAAATTCTGTGACGACATGCGTATTCTCAATGCCCGCTGAAATTTTTGGATAAGCCGGCAACAAAATACGTGCATCAATACCAATTTCTTTTTGTGCAAAAGGCAATGCCCCTAAAACATCGGCAAGTCCGCCAGTTTTGAGTAAGGGATACAGCTCCGAGCAAACATGTAAAACTCTCATAATTTTCCTTTTATACTTAAAATTGTGCTGTCATTAATAACAGCACAATCTTTTTAGTTCACTTAAAACACTGTCAAAATTGACCGCACTTTAGTCCAAATGTTCTTCGTTCGTAACTTCTTCACCCTGCAATTTTTTCAACATTGTTGAGGTTACAAGTACAACTTTACCGGTAGAACTTACACGGAAGCGTTTACTGTCAAGGGCTTTGTCCACACCGATTTCCATACCATCTGGAATAATACAATGGCGATCAATAATACAATCTTTCAATGTACAATTTTTACCGATTTGTACTTGCGGTAACACGACACTGTGATCAACAGAAGAGCCTTCATCAATTTTGACTCTATCAAACAACACCGAGTTACTAATAGATGCATCGGTAATCACACAGCCACCACCGATAAGCGAGTTATCTACCGGTTTGACATTCGCTTTTTTATAGAAGAATTTAGATGGATAAGCCTGCACTGGATTACCACGAATTGGCCAGCTTTGATCATAAATATCTAATTGTGGATGCTCTGAAACTAAATCGATATTCGCTTGCCAGAAACTATCGAGTGTACCCACATCACGCCAGTAAATTTCACCTTCAGTGTTTCGGCCCATACAAGAACGGCTGAATGGATGCGCATAAAGCACGCCTTCTTCCAAGCATTTTGGCAAGACATCTTTGCCAAAGTCATGAGATGTGCAAGGTGTGTTTACTTCTCTATCTAGCATTTTATAGAGATATTCTGCATCAAAGACATAAATCCCCATGGAAGCTAATGAAATGTCTGGTTTACCAACCATTGCTGGTGGATCTTTTGGTTTCTCAACGAAGGCTTTCACTTTAAGGTTTTCGTTTACCGCCATGACACCAAATTCACTCGCTTCAGAACGCGGTACCTCAATACAACCTACTGTACATTTTGCTCCACTTCTCACGTGATCCATCAACATGACACTGTAATCTTGTTTATAAATATGGTCACCTGCAAGAATCAAAATGTATTTTGGACGATAGTGATTACGGATAATCGCCATATTTTGATACACCGCATCCGCTGTACCACGGTACCACGTAGAATCATCAATTTGTTGACGGGCAGGTAACATATCAACGAATTCACCACGCTCTTGCGGTAAGAATGACCAACCTGTTTGTAAATGGCGTAATAAAGAGTGAGCGGCATACTGGGTCACGACACCAATGCGATTCAGGCCTGAGTTAATACAGTTGGAAAGCGCAAAATCAATAATGCGACGATTACCGCCAAAATATAACGCAGGTTTAGCACGTTTATCGGTTAATTCATGTAAACGGGAACCACGACCACCAGCCAAAATAAGCACTAAAGTATCTTTAACTAATTCATATTTATTAAGATCGCTTTTCATAACAAACTCCATCGTTTTCATCATCCATATGTTCCAACACTTCAAATGCTATACCGCTCACATCACATTGTTGAATCACGCTATTTTCAGTTTCGGCAATCTTTTTCCATTTACCCTTTGGCAAATAAAAAGATTGCGGTTCAGTTTTTGCATTAATTAAGAAAAGATATTTGCCGTCCAACATAACTTGTAGGGCTTTGCTTTCCCGATTATGCCAATCGTCTAGTGTCATAGGGTTTCCCCCAGTATTCAACCACTCGACATTTTCATCCGACCACCAAGCCTCCTGTTGCAAACTTTGAATTTTTTTTCGAAATGCAATGGTTTGCTTGGTAAAGTCAAATAAGGTTTGGTTAAAATCATCCCACTTTAACCACGTAATTTCGTTATCTTGGCAATAGGCATTGTTGTTGCCATATTGGCTGTTGCCGAACTCATCTCCAGCAAGCAGCATGGGTACACCATTTGCCAGTAATAAAGAGCCTAACAAACCTTTTTCTGATAAAACACGGTTATTTTCGACCGCACTTTGCCATTCATCAGCTAAATCCAGTTGAGAACCTTCTATGCCATGATTGTAGCCATAATTTTCATTGCGTCCGTCACGGTTCTCTTCACCATTAGCATCATTGTGTTTATGGTTATAGCTCACTAAATCTCGTAACGTAAAACCATCATGAGCAGTAATAAAGTTCAAGCTACCATGCGGTAATCGTTCTTCTCGTTTAAAAATATCGCTAGAGCCAGCAAAACGTTCTGCAAAGGCCCCCACTTCACCACTTTGCCACAACCAAAAACGGCACATATCATCGCGGAAACGATCATTCCATTGAGAGAAATAAGCAGGAAAATAACCAACTTGATAGCCGTAATGACCAATATCCCAAGGTTCTGCGATTAATTTAATTTTTTGTAGAACCTCATCCTGTTCCATTTCCGCAAACAATTTTGCATTCGAATTGAAATCAGGCGTTTCACGACCAAGTACCGTGGCTAAATCAAAACGGAAACCATCCACATGACATTCTGTTACCCAGTAACGTAAACAATCTAATACCCATTTGCGAGTGACATCATTAGAAAGATTGAGCATATTGCCGCAACCCGTCCAGTTGAGGTAATCACCATGCTCGCTTTGCCAGTAATAGGTTTTATCATCAATACCGCGTTGGCAAAATGTTGGGAACGTTTTTTCAGATTCAGCCGTATGGTTAAACACCACATCTAAAATCACTTCAATGCCCGCTTGATGCAAGGTTTTCACCATGCTCTTAAACTCATTTAAAGGCTGTTTTTGATCAGCTGCGTAACTTGGTTCTAAAGCAAACATGGCTAGTGGGTTGTAGCCCCAATAATTACGTAATCCTTTTTCTTGCAAATGCGGTTCATCAATGAAGAAGTTCACTGGAAGCAATTCAAGGCTGGTAATACCCAATGATTTAAAATACGCAATATTTTCAGGGTGAGCTAACGCCGCATAAGTACCCCGGATATTTTCTGGAATACGGGAATTTAATTGGCTAAATCCTTTAACATTCAGTTCATACACAATGGTTTGAGCCCAAGGAATGGACGGTTTGCAATCCCCTGACCAATCAAAATGCTCGTCAATAATGTGGCCTTTAGGTGCAACGGCGGCATTATCTCGTTCATCATTTAACACGAAAATTGAACGAGATTCTGGTGAGCTTAAATCCGGTTTATGGCTTACTGCTTTGGCATAAGGATCAAGCATTAACTTTTGCGGATTGGCTAAAGTGCGGTTATTTTTGCCTGTGATTCTGAACGCATACTCATCATTTAACTCAACGCCTTCAATTGCCACATGCCAAATATCATCGGTTCTGCTCATGGCAAAACGGCTTTCTTTGCCATCACGGAACAAACAAAGTTCAACAGCATCGGCCGCACTAGAAAACAGCGCAAAATTCGAAATTTTTAGGCCGTTTTCCAGCGTTTGAGAATATCCCATTGGGGAAGGTTTGCCATTGTTATAAATACTAAACATTGTGTTTTTCGCGATTGTTATGCTTTATATTTTAAATAGATCGTTGCGAGTGGCGGAATGGTCACGCTAATCGAATTTTCACGTCCGTGACTTGCGATCGCTTCGCTTTCTACCAAGCCAAAATTACCTACGTTTGAACCTTGATAATACATTGAGTCAGTATTCAAAATTTCTTCGTATTCACCCGCAACATTCACACCGATACGATAGCCTTCGCGTGGTACTGGGGTGAAGTTGCTGATCACAATAATGCGTTCACCCTTAGTGCTTTTACGTTCAAAAGCAAAGACTGAATTTTCCGCATCATCTACCACTAACCAATCAAAGCCTTCCGGTTCACCGTCTAATTCAAAGAGCGGTGCATTTTTTTGATAAATTCCGTTCAAATCTTTGACTAATTGCAATACGCCTTTATGCCATAGGCCACCATGGTTTTCGTCAAGTAAGAACCAATCCAAACTTTCTTCATAATTCCATTCACGACCTTGAGCAAATTCATTCCCCATGAATAATAATTTCTTGCCTGGATAGCCCCACATATAACCGTAATAGGCACGTAAATTAGCGAATTTTTGCCATGTATCGCCCGGCATTTTGCCGAGTAACGAACATTTTCCATGTACGACTTCATCATGAGAAAGCGGTAACACAAAGTTCTCGCTATATTGATAAATCATTCCGAAGGTCATTTTGTCATGATGATAACGACGATAAACTGGATCGAGTTGCATATAACTTAGGGTGTCATTCATCCAGCCCATGTTCCATTTGAAATTAAATCCAAGCCCCCCATTTTCTGTCGGATGGGTTACGCCACCGAAAGAAGTGGATTCTTCCGCAATCGAAATAGCACCGGACACCTCAGAATGGATTTTCCAGTTGGTATGTTTTAAGAATTCAATGGCTTCTAAATTTTCACGACCGCCATATTGATTCGGAATCCATTCGCCTTCAGCTCGGCTATAATCGCGATAAATCATTGATGCGACCGCATCTACACGGATACCATCTACACCAAATCGCTCAAGCCAATACAGTGCATTACTGGATAAGAAGTTTCTCACTTCATTACGACCATAGTTATAAATTAAGGTATTCCAGTCTTGATGATAGCCTTCACGTGGGTCAGCATGTTCATATAAGGCTGTACCATCAAATGCCACTAAACCGTGTGTATCACTAGGGAAATGCCCTGGCACCCAGTCTAAAATCACATTAATGCCTGCTTTGTGCGCTTTTTCGACTAAGCGTTTAAAGCCTTCTGGTGTACCAAAACGACTCGTTGGTGAATACAGCCCTATCGGTTGGTAGCCCCAAGAGCCATCGAATGGAAATTCGGAGAGTGGTAAAAACTCGATATGGGTAAAGCCCATATGTTTTACATAAGGAATAAGCTCATCGGCAATTTGGTCGTAATCTAGCCAGAAATTATTTTCTAAATTACGGCGCCATGATCCCAAATGTACTTCGTAAATCGAAATAGGTTGATTACGTTGGTTCGCTTTACGACGTTGCTCCGTCATTTCGACCACATCTGGCAACATGCTGATTTCTGATGCTGTATCTGGACGCAATTCCGATCTGAATGCATAAGGGTCAGCTTTTAAACGAAGGTTGCCGTTGCAATCAATCAATTCAAATTTATAGCGTTGACCCAGGCTAGCTTTGGGTAAGAATAATTCCCATACCCCACTTGCCGGATGGAAACGCATTGGATGACGACGACCGTCCCAATAATTAAAATCACCTACCAACGAAACGCGCTTAGCATTTGGCGCCCATACACGGAAATTTACGCCCGGTACACTGTCACATTCAGTAAAATGTGCACCTAATACTTCATAAGGACGCAATAACGAACCTTCCGCTAATAACCATTGATCCAAGTCATTAATCATTGGATGGAAACGGTACGGATCTTCAATAATTTGGGCTTCTACGCCCCAATACACTTTTAATTGGTAGGTAAAGAAATGGTGAATCTCTGGCACAATCGCAGCAAAAAATCCGCGGTCATCCAGTTTTTCTAGTTCGACAACGATGGATTGACTTTCTTTGTCAATCACTTCGACTTTATCTGCATCGGGTAATAAAGCACGAATCTCAATACCATTGTGAGTTTCATGCATGCCTAATACAGCAAAAGGATCGGCATGTTTGCCATCAAAAAATGAATTAATTACTGATTGAGCGACTAATTTCGTCATGACATACTCCTTTATGCTTTGCAAGCTTGATTATTTACAACCGATTGTATTTTCTCGTTTGTTGAGCGGCAAAAAGCATTAAACGATAATAGATAAAAGGCAAAGCAGGCAATGAATGAAAGTGCTGTTGAATATGGAATGGTTTTTTCAAACTGAATTTGGTTTTGCTCGTCGAGCAATTGATAACGCAAAAAAGCATCAAGAGGAGAAGAAAACGCGGTTAAATCATCATGAATGGGTTCATTTTCAAAGGCACAAATTACATCTTGGAACGGTTGGTTTTGTCCAATATTCGGCGGAAATTGCAACTGCTCGATAAAATAATCAATAGAGCTTGGCGAGGCATAAATTAAATGCCCGTCAATATCATAATGGGAAAGTGAAATGCCAAGTTTTTCAGCGGATTGTTTAATGGATGAGGTCATTTGCATACAACTGATAACATATCTACATAATACTTATTAAGTATTATAGGTAAGCAGGGTTGAAATACAATTGCCAATCTCGCAAATTGTGACCTAAATCAAAAAACAAAGTTTAAAGAGAATAAAAAAACAACGAAATTTAAATTATTCAGTTTCAATGACAAATTCAAACCAATCAATGACATCTTCTTCGTGCACGCCATCTGGAATTAAAATACCTGCATTTTTCACTGAATTAGGATCACCGCTGATTAAGGGATGCCATTCGGGCAAAGGTTTACCTTCATACAATAAACGATAGGCACAGGTATTCGGCAGCCAACCAAAATCAGGCAAATTCTTTTTGGTTAATTTCGTACAATCACTTTCGATTTTAAAACGTTCAGGATAATTACGACACTTCCCTGTTTCCACATCTAATAGATTGCAAGCAATGCGCGTGTAATAGAGTTTTTCACGCTTGCCCCGCCCTTGAATATATTTCCGATAACAGCATTTCCCGCAGCCATCACATAAGACTTCCCATTCGGATTCCGTCATTTCAAGGAGCGATTTTGTTTGCCAAAAATGAGATTCAAATTGCATAGTGAAACCAATAAAAAAGTGCGGTCAAAATTTACGTGATTTTTGACCGCACTTTGTTGTTTAGAATTAGAAGCCTTCTTTTAAGCTTACGGTTAAGTTAAACACTAAGTGCTCTGGGCGGCTGTCTTTGTTATCCGCACAGAAATAACCTTCGCGTTCAAATTGGTAACCTTTTTCTGGTTCTGCATTTGCAAGGCTTTGTTCTACAAAACCGTGTTTCACCACTAAAGAGGTTGGATTTAACACGCTTTCGATGTCTTCTGCTGCACCTGGATTTGGTACGGTGAAAAGACGCTCGTATAAACGGAACTCTGCTGGGTGATGATGGACTGCAGATACCCAGTGAATCACCCCTTTCACTTTACGACCATCGGATGGATTTTTACCTAAGGTTTCTGGATCGTAAGTACAGAAGATGGTGGTGATTTCACCATTTGCATCTTTTTCGACACGCTCCGCTTTAATCACGTAAGCGTTACGCAAACGCACTTCTTTACCTAATACTAAACGTTTATATTGTTTGTTTGCTTCTTCACGAAAGTCTGCGCGATCAATATAAAGCTCTTTTGTAAACGGTAATTGACGCTCACCTAATTCTGGACGATTCGGGTGATTTGGTGCCGTTAAGGTTTCTTCGCCTTCAAAGTTTTCAATCACTACGCGAACAGGATCAATCACCGCCATTGCACGTGGTGCATTTTCATTTAAATCGTCTCGAATGCATGCTTCAAGCGCAGAATACTCTACGACGTTATCTTGTTTAGTCACACCAATACGACGGCAGAATTCACGTAACGAAGCCGGGGTATAACCGCGACGACGTAAACCTGAAATGGTTGGCATACGCGGGTCATTCCAACCATCTACAATGCCGTCGTTCACTAATTTCAATAATTTACGTTTAGACGTTAATGTACCTTCTAAATTCAAACGTGAAAATTCATATTGATGCGGTAATGGACGTTCAATACTAATATTTTCCAACACCCAGTCATATAAACGACGGTTGTCTTGGAACTCTAATGTACATAAAGAGTGTGTAATACGCTCAATCGCATCAGAGATACAGTGAGTGAAATCGTACATTGGGTAAATGCACCATTTATCACCAGTTTGGTGATGGCTCGCAAATTTAATACGATAAAGCACGGGATCACGCATGACCATAAATGGTGAAGCCATGTCGATTTTTGCACGAAGACTTAATGTACCTTCGGCAAACTCACCGTTTTTCATTCTTTCAAATAACGCGAGGTTTTCTTCGATACTACGATCACGATATGGGCTGTTTTTACCTGGCTCAGTTAATGTACCGCGATACTCACGCATTTGGTCTGGTGAAAGTTCATCTACATAGGCTAAACCTTTTTCGATTAACTCAATCGCATAGCCATAAAGTGCATCGAAGTAATCAGATGCATAACGCGGTTCACCTTCCCATTTAAAGCCTAACCATTCCACATCGGCTTTAATGGAATCCACATATTCCACGTCTTCTTTCACCGGATTGGTATCGTCAAAACGTAGGTTACATAAACCGTTATATTCTTTTGCTAAGCCAAAGTTTAAGCAAATCGATTTTGCGTGGCCAATATGCAAATAGCCATTTGGCTCAGGTGGGAAACGAGTATGAACACTTTTGTGTTTACCCGAAGCTAAATCTTCATCAATAATTTGAGTAATGAAATTGTGTGTGCGGGCATTTTCCGCATTTTCTAGAGTGTGTTCTGTATTGCTCATAAATTTCTCAATAAATTGAAAATAATTTCCCCATTCTATACGAAAAGTCTGGCGTTGTGAATTTGATCACAAAACTAACCGCACTTTCATTAAATTAATGACTGAATTTTTTAGAATTTTTAGGTCTAACTTGAAGATTTTTCGTGCAAACTGAAAAGTTTACCTTTAGAATACCACTTTACTGAACAAACGTTCATTTTTATTTAGGATAACAAAGTCTTTATGAAAAAACGCTTTTTTATTTTACTTGGATTAGCAGTTGCTGCTGGCGCAGCTTATTATTTTTTCTCAAACAATAACAAACAAGAAACCACCTATCTGACGGAATCCGTTACCCGTGGTAATGTGGAAAAAACAGTTGTCGCTTCTGGTTCAGTTGAAAGCGTGAATGAAGTTGATGTTGGTGCTCAAGCTTCAGGTAAAATCACTAAACTCTATGTCAAATTAGGGCAAGAAATCAAAAAAGGCGAAATGATCGCGGATATTGATTCCACAACCCAAATTAATACCTTAAATACCAAAAAGGCCGCATTAGTCAGCTATCAAGCTCAATTAAAAGCGAAGAAAACCGCTTATGATGTAGCCCTTTCAAGCTATAACCGCTTATCAAAACTTTATACACAAAAAGCGACGTCTTTCGATAGTTTGAATACTGCAAAAAGCACACTTGATAATGCGAAAGCTGAAATGGAAGCCATTGAAGCCAATATCAAACAAGCTGAAATTGAAGTGAATACCGCAGAAACCAATGTGGGCTACACCAAAATCACCGCACCAATGGACGGTACTGTTATTTCCGTGCCCGTTTCTGAAGGTCAAACTGTTAATGCCAACCAAACGACTCCAACGATTGTAACCATTGCTGATTTAAGCAAAATGAAAATTAAGCCTGAAATTTCAGAAGGCGATATTACTAAAGTTAAAGCAGGTCAAGAAGTTAGCTTTACTATTTTATCGGATAGCCAAACGGTGTATCACTCCGTCATTAATTCTGTTGATCCAGCCAATACCACGACAAGTGATAGTTCTTCAACGTCATCTTCGACAAGTTCAAGTAGCAGCTCCACAACCAGTGCGATCTACTATTACGCCAATGTTTTAATTGATAACCCTGATCGTACCTTACGCATCGGAATGACGACAGAAAACAACATTAAAATTGCCAATGCGAAAGATGTGTTATTGGTTTCCAATATGGCTATTCAAAAACGTGATGGCAAAAGCTTCGTGAATGTATTGAATAACAAAAATCAGCCTGAACAGCGTGAAGTTGAAACCGGTGTACAAAATGATTTCCAGACTGAAATCAAATCTGGTTTAAACGAAGGTGAAAAAGTTATCGTGTCACAAGTGGCCAATGGTGAAAAAGTAGGCTCCATGCCTCGTGGTCCAAGAATGTTCTAAAAGTGCGGTAGAAAATTAATGAATATTATTGAAATTAAGGATCTCAACCGTTACTTCGGTGAAGGCGAAAATCGCGTTCATATTTTAAAGAATGTCTCTTTAAATATTGAAAAAGGCGATTTTGTCGCGATTATTGGGCAATCAGGTTCCGGCAAATCGACCTTGATGAATATCATCGGATGCTTGGATACGGCAACCAGTGGTTCTTACAAAATCAATGGCAAAGAAACTATTGAATTAAGCAAAGATCAGCTTTCAGATTTACGTAGCCAAAAATTCGGTTTTATTTTCCAACGCTATAACTTATTGTCGAGCTTGACCGCAGCAGAAAACGTTGCCTTGCCTGCAATTTATGCAGGAATGTCGCAAGAAAAACGTCTTTCTCGTGCAAAACAGCTTTTAGAAAAATTAGGTTTAGGCGATAAATGGCAAAATAAACCCAGCCAGCTTTCTGGTGGTCAGCAACAACGTGTGAGTATTGCGCGTGCGTTGATGAATGGCGGTGAAATTATCTTAGCCGATGAACCCACTGGTGCATTAGATTCGCAAAGCGGACAAAATGTAATGGAAATTCTGCGTCAATTACACGCAGAAGGCCACACTATTATTATGGTAACCCACGATCGTGAAATTGCCGCCAGTGCGAATCGCGTGATTGAAATTAAAGATGGCGAAATCATTGGCGATACACAAAAAGAGGCGGTAAAAAATGCGGTCGAAAATCAAACCAAATCTAAACCGCACTTTGGGTTTAGCAAAGATCAATTTGTCGAAGCCTTTCGTATGTCTGTGAGTGCGATTATCGCCCACAAAATGCGTTCTCTTTTAACCATGCTCGGGATTATTATCGGGATTACCTCCGTGGTTTCCGTCGTGGCATTGGGAAATGGTTCACAGCAAAAAATTTTAGAGAATATCAAAGGTATTGGTACAAGTACCATGACCATCTTTAATGGTACAGGCTTTGGCGATCGTCGTGCTGAACAGATGCAGAACCTTACAATTAATGATGCCACTGCCTTAAATCAACAAAGCTATGTACAAAGTGTCACGCCAAATAGCTCATCAAGTGGCACATTAATTTATGGTAATCAAACTTTCTCCTCGACCAGTTTAAAAGGTGTAGGCGAACAATATTTTGATGTAGATGGCTTAAAACTAAAATCTGGTAATTTATTTTCGGCTCAAGATGTCGCTGATAACAACCAAGTAGCCTTAATCGATGAAAGTGCGAAAAAGTCGATTTTCCCAGATGAAAATCCTATTGGCAAAATTGTGATGTTTAATAAACGTCCATTACGTATTATCGGCGTGGTATCTGATAAACAAATGGGCGGTGCAAGTAGTTCACTTAATCTCTATGCGCCTTACACCACCGTGATGAATCGTATTTCGGGTAGCAAAAAAATTGGTTCAATTACCGTTAAAGTGGATGATTCGGTGAATACTACTGTCGCTGAAAAAGGAATTACTGAATTGCTGACCATGCGTCATGGCAAAAAAGACTTCTTCATCATGAATAGTGACACTATTAAACAAACCATTGAAAGTACCACTGGCACAATGAAATTGCTTATTTCTTCCATTGCCTTTATTTCATTGATTGTAGGCGGTATTGGTGTGATGAATATCATGTTGGTTTCTGTCACTGAACGAACCAAAGAAATTGGTGTGCGCATGGCTATTGGTGCGAGACAATTTAACATTCTGCAACAATTTTTAATTGAAGCCGTGCTGATTTGTTTAATTGGCGGCGTGACGGGGATTCTGCTTTCGGGCTTAATCGGTCTGCTATTTAACGTATTTATGACTGACTTTACGATGGCATTCTCAACTGGCTCAATTGTTGCAGCGGTGGTCTTCTCTACCCTGATTGGTGTGATCTTCGGTTATATGCCGGCAAAACGTGCGGCACAATTAGATCCAATTACCGCCCTTGCGAGAGAATAAAGAAATTTTGTAAAACACAAAAGAGCGGTTAAAATTCTTACTAATTTTTGACCGCACTTTAATTAAAAAGAAAGGAAAAATCCATGTTAAAAATGAAAAAATTAACCTTAGCAATCGCGATAGCAACTGCTCTAGCAGGTTGTGCTAACATCGGCGATTCTTATAAAGCGAGCCAGCAGGATTACCAAAATTATGCGGAAATCACCAAACAATTTAATGTAAAAGAAAACTGGTGGGCGCTTTACAATGATTCACAATTAAATCGTGTGGTAGAACAAGCATTAGTCAACAACAAAGATTTAGCCAAAGCGTCTATTGCCGTAAACCGTGCTTTATATAATGCAAACCTTGCAGGCGCGAATTTAATTCCGGCATTTAGCGGTTCAACCCAATCTTCTGCGGGTAAAAATCTGAAAACTGGTGGCAACTCAACCATCAGTCATAAAGGTGCATTAAATGTGAGTTATACGTTAGATCTATGGCAACGTTTAGCGGATACCGCTGATGCCGCCGAATGGTCACACAAAGCAACGGCTGAAGATTTAGAAGCAACGAAACTTTCACTTATCAACTCTGTTATAACAACCTATTATCAAATTGCCTACTTGAATGATGCAATCAGCACCACGCAAGAAAGCATTAAATACTACAACGACATTAGCAGCATTATGCAACGTCGTTTATCTCAAGGTGTTGCAGACAGCGCAAGTGTAGATCAAGCACAACAAGCGGTATTGAACGCACGTAACAACTTGATCAACTATCAAACACAACGTAAAACAGCAGAACAAACTTTACGTAACTTACTGAACTTAAAACCAGAAGAAGCATTAAATATCAACTTCCCACACATTCTTAATGTAAAAAATGTAGGCGTAAATTTAAATGTACCTGTTTCTGTGATTGCAAACCGTCCTGATGTAAAAGGCTATCAATATCGCTTAAGTAGTGCATTCAAAAATGCAAAAGCAACTGAAAAAGGTTGGTTCCCTGAAGTGACTTTAGGTGGCAGCTTAACATCAAGTGGCACTAAGGTCGGTAACGCATTACACAATCCTGTTGGTACAGGTTTAATTGGCATTAGCCTACCATTCCTCAACTGGAACACGGTTAAATGGAACGTGAAAATATCTGAAGCAGATTATGAAACCGCACGTTTAAACTATGAGCAAAGCATTACTAAAGCCTTGAACGATGTAGATACCAACTACTTCGCCTATACACAAGCACAAAGTGCTTTTGCTAACTTGCAAAAAACACACAGCTATAACCAACGCATCACTAAATACTATCGTGATCGTTACAATGCTGGTGTATCTGAATTACGTGAATGGCTCGCCGCGGCAAACACAGAGAAAAGTTCTCAACTTTCTATCTTGAATGCAAAATACAACATCATTCAGGCAGAAAATGCCGTATATAGTTCAATGGCAGGTTATTACTCCCGTTAAAATCATGATTAAGGAAGTTTCGGCTTCCTTAATCTTTTTTATGGACATGAAAAATGAAAAAACAGCTAACTTTTTATTTCATTCGCCATGGTAAAACTGTTTGGAATACAGAAGGTTTAATGCAAGGTCATGGCGATTCTCCTTTAACAGAAGAAGGCGTTATTGGTGCGAAAAAAACAGGTGTGGCACTTAATCATATTCCTTTCATTGCTGCTTATTCCAGCGTATTAAACCGCACTATCGCAACCGCCTCTCACATTATCGGTGAACGTGATATTCCCCTTTTCCATCACCAAGGTTTAAACGAACAGTATTTTGGTTCTTGGGAAGGCAAAGTTGTTGATACGTTAAGAGAACACCCAGAGTTCAAACAACTCATTAAAGATCCTGCCAATTACAAAGCTCAAGTAAATGGCGGAGAAACATTCGAACAATTAGGCAAACGTGCCATGAAAGCCTTACAAGATATTATTAAGATCCACGATCAAGGTAATATTCTTATTGTGTCTCATGGCCATACCTTGCGTTTATTGCTTGCCTTGTTAAACGGCGCAACCTGGCAAAACCACCGTGATGAAGATAAATCGGTATCACTTATTAATACATCAATTAGTGTTGTACATTATGACGATGAGAACGGTTTTCACGTTGAGAAAATGAATGATGCGGATCATTTAAAATAAGCAAATTTAGATAAAAAATAACCGCACTTTGGATGACCTAAAGTGCGGTTAATTTTTATGATGTTTTTGTGATTATTTCACTTCGCGGAATAAAATCTCGCTTGGAATCACAGAACCTTGCCAGTAAAGCTCGGTTGATACTTTCTCCGCTAAATCTAAGAAAGATTTCGCAATTTCACTGTCTGGCGCGGCAACTACGGTTGGTTTACCCGCATCCAAATCTTGACGAACTTGGATATTCAACGGTAACTGACCTAATACTTTCACATTGTATTTTTGTGCCATTTTTTCTGCACCACCGGTACCAAAAATCGCTTCGTGGTGTCCACAATTGCTACAAATATGCATAGACATATTTTCCACAATACCTAACACTGGCACAGATACGCGTTCAAACATCGATACACCTTTCACCGCATCTAATAATGCAATATCTTGTGGTGTTGTGACCACTACCGCACCCGTTACTGGGATTTGTTGTGAAAGGGTCAACTGAATATCACCTGTACCCGGAGGCATATCGATCACTAAGTAATCTAAACTATCCCACAAGGTCTCGTTTAAAAGCTGGCTTAATGCACTACTTGCCATTGGACCACGCCAAATGGTTGCGTTGTCTTCATCCATTAAGAAACCAATCGAGTTTGCAGATAAACCATACGCTTTAATTGGAGTGATATGTTGGTTATCTGGTGAGGTTGGGCGTTGATGCGGCGCACCTAACATATGTGGAATAGATGGACCGTAAATATCTGCATCTAAGATCCCTACGCGAGCACCTTGAGCTTGTAAAGAAAGCGCAAGATTCACCGAAACGGATGATTTCCCTACCCCGCCTTTACCTGAAGTCACTGCAATGATGTTCTTCACACCTTTTACAGCGGGTTGATTATTCGCACGTTTTAACGTTGCGATTTGATAATTCACTACCCATTTGATTTCTTTGCTATCCGTTGCTTTTAATAATGCATCAGAAAGCTGTTGTTTCACTTGCTCTACGCCAGTGTTCCATGCAAAAGGCAGTTGTAATTCAATACGCAATACATCGCCACCTTTTTCTACTTTCTTCAAAGTATTTAATGCGATTAAATCTTTTTGCAAACTTGGGTGTTGAAATTGTTGGAAAAGTTGCAGAACCTGAACTTGTTGTTCTGCTGTTAAATTTTCAGAAAAAGCAGTTGCCATAACATTCCTTTAATAGTAGTAGGTAGTAGAGTAAATTTGTCAGGGATATTCTACCCCTTTTCCCCCTCAAATGTTAAGCTAAAAGTATAACTAAACTAGAAAAAATCGCACTAATCGGGTAACATACTCGCAATTTTTGCAAAAAGAATAAGAGAAAAATAATGACAACTCAACCTCGTAAAATTTTAGTCACATGTGCATTACCTTATGCAAATGGTGCCATTCATTTAGGCCATATGTTAGAACACATTCAAGCAGATATTTGGGTGCGTTTTCAGCGTATGCGTGGTAATAAAATTTATTTTGTGTGTGCTGATGATGCACACGGCACACCAATCATGCTTAATGCTGATAAATTAGGTATCACACCAGAAGAATTAATCGCAAAAGCAAAAGCCGATCACGTACGTGATTTTGCAGGTTTTAATATCAGTTTTGATAACTATCACTCTACTCACAGTGAAGAAAATAAACAACTCACTGCGGACATTTACAATAAATTAAAAGCAAAAGGCTTCATTAAAACAAAAGTCATTTCTCAGTTATTCGATCCTGAAAAGAACATGTTCTTACCGGATCGTTTCGTCAAAGGGACTTGCCCAAAATGTAAAGCTGAAGATCAATATGGTGATAACTGCGAAGTTTGTGCTTCGACTTATAGCCCGATGGATTTAATTAATCCTCGTTCAGCTGTATCTGGTGCAACACCAATCATCAAAGAATCTGAACATTTCTTCTTTGACTTACCCGCTTTTGAAGAGATGTTAAAAGAATGGACTCGCTCTGGCTCACTTCAACCGGAAATTGCAAACAAAATGCAAGAATGGTTTGAAAGTGGTTTGCAACAATGGGATATCTCTCGTGATGCACCTTATTTTGGTTTTGAAATCCCAGGAGCTAAAGATAAATTCTTCTATGTTTGGCTAGATGCCCCAATCGGCTACATGGCTTCTTTCAAAAATCTCTGCGATCGTGAAGGTATTGATTTTAATGAATTCTGGGGAGAAAACAGCGATGCAGAACTTTATCACTTTATCGGTAAAGATATCGTATATTTCCACAGCCTATTCTGGCCAGCGATGTTAGAAGGGAGCGAATACCGCAAACCAACCAATGTATTTGCGCACGGTTATGTCACCGTAGATGGTGCAAAAATGTCAAAATCACGCGGTACATTTATCCAAGCCAGTACCTATTTAAATCACATTGATCCAGAATGTTTGCGTTACTACTATGCAGCGAAATTAAACGATCGCATTGAAGATCTTGATTTCAATTTGGAAGATTTCGTTCAACGTGTCAATACGGATATCGTGAATAAATTAGTCAATTTGGCTTCTCGTAATGCTGGATTTATCACAAAACGTTTTGAAGGCAAATTAGCAGATAAACTAGAAGATGAAGCGCTTTTCAATGAATTCACTGCACAAGCTGAACAAATTGCTGCTTATTATGAAAGCCGCGAATACAACAAAGCGATTCGTGAAATCATGGCATTAACCGATAAAGCTAATAAATATATTGATGAAAAAGCCCCTTGGGTCATTGCAAAAGAAGAAGGCAAAGAGGGTGAATTACAAGCAGTTTGCTCAATGGGTATCGAGCTTTTCCGTGTATTAATGTCTTACTTAAAACCGGTTCTTCCGAAACTGGCTGAACGTGCAGAAGCGTTCTTACAAACAGAACTAACATGGGATAATATTGCACAGCCATTATTTGGTCATCAGCTTACTCCATTTAAAGCCCTTTTCTCTCGTTTAGAGAAAAAACAAATTGATGCTGTTGTAGAAGAAACTAAAGCACTTTTCGCTGAAGCAAACAAAGCGACAGAAAAAACAGCGGCAAAAGCGACCGCTCTTTCAAATGTCGAACCAATTGCTGATACCATTACCATTGATGATTTTGCTAAAATCGATATGCGTGTGGCAAAAGTACTGAAATGCGAAGCAGTACCTGAATCAAACAAACTCTTACGTTTTGAATTAGATTTAGGTGACCATACTCGCCAAGTATTCTCTGGCATTAAAGCGGCTTACAACAAACCTGAAGAATTAGAAGGTCGTTTTGTTATTGTGGTAGCAAACCTGGCTCCTCGCAAAATGAAATTCGGTGTATCAGAAGGAATGATTCTCTCCGCTGGTACTGGTGGAAGTGATTTATTCTTACTTTCAGCTGATAGCGGTGTGACTGCCGGTATGCAAGTAAAATAATTTAATATTTAGGCGACTTTGGTCGCCTTTTTTATTGCCAAACAGAACCAAATACCATACCATATCAATCAGCTATTTATCAAGCAAATTAAAAGGAATTCATTATGACAAACGAACTTATCTGCTATAAACAAATGCCGGTTTGGACAAAAGATAAACTACCTAAAATGTTCCAAGAAAAACACAATACAAAAGTGGGCACTTGGGGCAAACTTACGGTGTTGAAAGGTAAGCTTAAGTTTTATGAGCTAACCGAAGATGGAGATGTTATTGCTGAGCATATTTTCACGCCTGAAAGCAACATTCCGTTTGTTGAGCCACAAGCCTGGCACCGAGTTGAAGCCCTTTCTGATGACTTAGAATGTACGCTTGGTTTCTATTGCAAAAAAGAAGACTACTTCAGCAAAAAATATAATATGACGGCAACGCATGGTGATGTGGTTGATGCAGCTAAAATTATTAAGCCTTGTAAAGTGTTAGATTTAGGCTGCGGACAAGGTCGTAACTCCCTTTATTTAAGTTTAAAAGGTTACGATGTGACTTCTTGGGATCACAACGAAAACAGCATTGCCTTCTTAAACGAAACCAAAGATAAAGAAAACTTGAATATCAAGACTGCAGTTTATGATATTAATACCGCCAATATTCAAGAAAACTACGACTTTATTGTATCAACCGTGGTATTTATGTTCTTAAATCGTGAGCGAATTCCAGCCATTATTAAGAATATGCAAGAACACACCAACCCAGGTGGTTACAACTTAATTGTAGCAGCGATGTCTACACCTGAGGTACCTTGTCCATTAGCATTCTCATTTACGTTCTCTGAAGGTGAATTAAAAGAATACTACAAAGATTGGGAATTCTTAGAATACAACGAAAATATGGGCGAATTACATAAAACCGATGAAAACGGCAATCGCATTAAATTAAAATTTGCCACAATGTTAGCAAGAAAAAAATAATTCACAATTTAGAAAAGAAAATGACCGCACTTTGTCATATAAATTGCGGTCATTTTTTATGGTATTTTAATTACTCTTCAATAGAACGTAATAATTCGTTGATACCTACTTTACCTAAAGTTTTTGCATCAACTTTTTTCACGATCACTGCACAGTATAAGCTGTATTTACCACATTTAGATGGAAGGCTACCTGAAACCACTACAGAACCAGCAGGAACGCGGCCATAGAATACTTCACCAGTTTCACGATCGTAGATCTTCGTTGATTGACCAATGAATACGCCCATAGAGATCACGCAACCATCTTCCACAATCACGCCTTCAACGACTTCAGAACGTGCACCGATAAAACAGTTATCACCGATAATGGTTGGGTTTGCTTGTAATGGCTCTAATACACCACCAATACCTACACCACCAGATAAGTGTACATTTTTACCAATTTGCGCACATGAACCAACAGTTGCCCATGTATCAACCATGGTACCTTCACCCACATATGCACCAATATTTACATAAGATGGCATTAATACACAGTTTTTAGAAATGTATGCCCCTTTACGTACTGTTGCAGAAGGTACAACACGGAAACCTTCTTGAGCAAAACGCTCTTCTGTATAGTCAGCAAACTTCAATGCCACTTTGTCGTAGTATTTGGTTTCTGCCCCATCAATGATTTGGTTATCATTGATACGGAAGGATAACAATACCGCTTTTTTCAACCATTGATGAGTAACCCATTCGCCATCAATCTTTTCTGCAACACGGTATTTACCGCTATCTAATCCTTCGATCACTTCTTCGATTGCTGCACGAGTTTGTGCATCAACTGTTTTAGGGGTAATTTCCGCACGTTTTTCAAATGCAGCTTCAATAACTTGTTGTAAATTTGACATTTTGCTTCCTATTGTTGATGTGAAATAACGGTTGATAGTTGTATCATATTTTTGACTTTCAAGCAAAAAACAACCGCACTTTCTTTTGATTTAAAACATAAAAAAAGCGAACCTTATTATGGCTCGCTTTTTTCTATTTTTTCGTTTAAGTTAGTTGATAACAGAAACATTTAATGATGAACCGCCAACGATTCTTACGCGACGACCTGCTTTAAAGCTAGGATCCGCTTTTTGAACCACAACGATCTCTTCTCTATTATCTTTTCTGATAACAAGCTCTGCACCATTAACTTGGCTCATTTTCTCTTCAATTTTGCTACCTGCAATAGCACCACCAATCGCACCAATAACACTTGCAATGGCTTGACCAGTACCACCACCGATCGTACTACCAGCGATACCACCTAAAGCACCACCACCAACTGAACCAATGACACCATTGTTATCAGCTTGGATTTTAACAGGACGAACAGATACGATTGTACCATAACTAATTGAACGAGCTTCTTTTGCTTGATCTGCAGAGTATACATCACCACTAAAAACATCGGTGTTTGCACAACCCGTTAAACCAACAGACATCATAAGTGCTAATGCTACTGTTACTTTTTTCATAAAACTAACCTTCTAAAAATGAATTAGATTGGGTTTCTTGGAGACCAAGTAGAAACGTTTTTCACGCCTTGACCGTTGTCAGATACTTTCACACAAGCACCAGTTACTAAAGTTGAATCGTATTTGTGAACGATAACTTCTGTTTCACCTTCTTGTTTGTATGAGCAGTCGTTTTTACGAACGGTTAATTTTACATCATCACCTTGGAATTCGGTGAAGATAACTTGACCTTTATAAGCGCTTTCATCTTTTTGTGATTGAGATGAACAAGCTGATAAACCTAAACTTAATAAGACAGTTAATGCTAAGGTAATTTTTTTCATTACACTAAACCTCGAGTATTTTCTTTATTGTATAAGGATGAACCTTTATGCAAACGTGATTTTCTGTTTTATCAACAAAACTCACTGCAATGGATGGATTGGGCAATTGCTCCCCTTCCACCTTAGGTTCGCTCACCTTCATGGTTAATTGAGTTAGTTCCTTCCATAAAAATGTATTGCAAATTCGATTAACCCAATCCTCAACAGATTCATGAGATAAAAACGGCATTACAATTTCAATATGTTCCCAAGTTTCTTGGGGATATTGTTTATTTTTAGGAAACGGTAATTCAATAACATCGACAGGCTGACCAATGAAATCAACTGGCTCATCTAATTCAATCAAATAGATAGGACGCCCATTGACGATATTATCGCTTAAAATTCTACCGCACTTTAATAACTCTGTCAGCCAATTTTTTGCTTTTTCTTCAGTATTTGCTCTTAAAGCTAAATGATCAATTTGATAATCCGCTAAATTCACTTTCATGACGGCAGCTAATTGCTGAATTTTTTCTTGAAATAGAGGCAACTCTTGATAAAGTGCGGTCGATTTTTCCATTAAATTTGACATTTTCTCTTGCTCTTACTTTGAGAAATCTATAAACAACGGTATCATAGCCGATTATTTTCATTATTCAATTTCAAGATTAGGAAAAACAGTGAATATTCAATCTATTTTATCCGATAAAATTAAACAGGCGATGATTGCAGCTGGTGCTGATGAACAATGCGATGCGCTTATCCGTCAATCTGGTAAACCGCAGTTTGGTGACTACCAAGCAAACGGCATCATGGCTGCTGCTAAAAAACTAGGTTTAAATCCACGTGAATTTGCACAAAAAGTATTAAATCATGCGGATCTTTCTGATGTTGCTGAAAAAACTGAAATTGCTGGTCCAGGTTTTATTAATATTTTCTTAAATCCTACTTGGTTAGCGAATAACGTTTCTGCCGCATTAAAAGATCAAAATCTAGGTGTCAGCGCAAATGAAAAACAAACTATCGTGATTGATTATTCTTCACCAAACGTTGCGAAAGAAATGCACGTAGGTCACTTACGTTCTACCATTATCGGTGATGCTGTTGTTCGCACCCTTGAATTTTTAGGTCACAATGTTATTCGTGCAAACCACGTAGGTGACTGGGGTACGCAATTTGGTATGCTTATTGCTTATCTTGAAAAAATGGAAAATGAACACGCAAGCGAAATGGAACTTCAAGATCTTGAAGCATTCTATCGCGAAGCGAAAAAACATTATGATGAAAATGAAGCCTTCGCTGAAAAAGCCCGTAACTATGTGGTGAAATTGCAAGGTGGAGATGAATATTGCCGCACAATGTGGAAAAAATTAGTTGATATCACCATGCAACAAAACCAACGTAACTACGATCGTTTGAATGTCACATTGACCGAAAAAGATGTGATGGGTGAAAGTCTTTATAACCCGATGTTACCTGCTATCGTTGAAGATCTGAAAAAACAAGGTTTAGCGGTTGAAGATGAAGGTGCATTAGTGGTTTATCTTGATGAATTCAAGAATAAAGAAGGCGAACCGATGGGCGTTATCGTTCAGAAGAAAGATGGTGGTTTCCTTTATACCACTACCGATATTGCAGCGGCTAAATATCGTTATGAAACCTTAAAAGCGGATCGTGCATTAGTGTTCTCTGATACACGTCAAAGCCAACACATGCAACAAGCGTGGTTAATTACGCGTAAAGCAGGTTATGTGCCAGACAGCTTCTCACTTGAACATAAAAACTTCGGTATGATGTTGGGTAAAGATGGTAAACCATTCAAAACTCGTACTGGTGGTACCGTAAAATTAGCAGATTTATTAGATGAAGCGATTGAGCGTGCAACGGTATTAATCAATGAGAAAAATACCAATTTATCTGACGATGAAAAAGCAGCGGTTATTGAAGCGGTGGGTATCGGTTCGGTGAAATATGCGGATCTTTCTAAAAACCGTACCACTGACTATGTATTCGATTGGGATAATATGCTCAGCTTTGAAGGTAATACCGCGCCTTATATGCAATATGCTTACACACGTATTCGTTCAATCTTCAATAAAGCAGACGTGAATCCAACCGCACTTGCAGAAGCGAAAATTCAGCTTTCTGATGAAAAAGAACGTGCATTAGCCATCAAATTGCTTCAATTTGAAGAAGCGGTTCAAACTGTGGGCAAAGAAGGAACACCGCATGTGCTCTGTGCTTATTTATATGAATTGGCAGGTGTGTTCTCCTCATTCTATGAACACTGTCCAATCTTAAATTCTGAAGATGAAAGCGTAAAATTAAGCCGTTTAAAACTTGCTTCTCTTACAGAGAAAACCTTAAAACAAGGTCTAGAGTTATTAGGCATTAAGACAATCGAAAAAATGTAAAAAAGTGCGGTCAATTTCGACCGCACTTTTTCTTTACACATCCACTAAAATGAGTATCGCCGCTTCTCCGCCCCATTCTTTGGGAGCTTGGTGTAACGCTCGAACTTTAGGATGCTGAACCAACCAACGTGGAATTTGTTTTTTCAACGTAAAGGTTCCATAGCCGGTCATGATGCTCGCGCAATAAACATGCTCATCTTCACAAGCTAACAACAGTGCTGCCAATTCCATTTTGGCTTGCTCACGGGTTAAACCATGTAAATCCAAAAATAATTCGGGTGAAAAATCGCCACGACGAAGTTGTTTCAATAAATGACTATCTTCCCCTTCGCGTAAATATTTGATGACACCATCATGTTCATTTAGCAATGGTTCATATTCATCGGAAAAATAGAAAAGTGTATCTTCTTTTTCTCGAATATCACGTAAATGGGATTTTTTTTGACCGCTCTTTTGACGAGGTGCCACAAAGATATCTTGCTTGATGGGTTTAATCCCTTTTGTTTCCGCCCGAAAAAGATCGAAATCATCTGGTTCTGTCATTATTTTTCTCAATTTGTTATTTTGCTTAATGATAGCACATCTATTCTATGGTATAACTAGCCAAATTTTTTATTGAGGCAGAAAATGGAAACCTTACACAATCAAGAACTTGTTGCGACAATTTTAGAAGATAACGTGGCAAGTGAATTAACAACTATTCAAGATTTTTTACGCTGGACATACAGCACATTCAACCGTTCTGATATTTACTACGGGCAAGGCCATGACAATGCGTGGGATGAAAGTCTTCAATTAGTCCTTGCGGGGCTTCAATTACCGCTCGATTTACCGCAAGATTTATTTGGTAGCAAACTTACTCATTCTGAAAAAGAGACTTTAGTACAATTAGTCTTAAGCCGAATTGAACAACGTGTGCCAGTAGCTTATTTAACGAATAGTGCGTGGTTCTGCGGATTAGAATTTTATGTGGATGAGCGTACGATTATTCCTCGCTCGCCAATTAGTGCATTAATCCAAGATAAATTTGCTCCGCTTTTAAAATCTGAACCAAAACATATTTTAGATCTTTGTACTGGCAGTGGTTGTATCGCAATCGCGACGGCTGAAGCCTTTCCTGAAGCAGAAGTAGATGCCGTCGATCTTTCTGTGGATGCATTAAATGTGGCGGAAATCAATATTGCGCGCCACCAATTAGAACACCGTGTTTTCCCGATTCAATCAGATTTATTCCAAAATCTCTTCGGTCAACAATATGATTTAATCGTCACCAATCCGCCTTATGTGGATGAAGAAGATTTGGCAGATATGCCGGAAGAATTTCATTATGAACCTGAATTAGCTTTAGGTTCGGGTGTTGATGGCTTAGAAATCACGAAACAAATTTTAAAACAAGCACCAGATTATTTAACGCCAAATGGCGTGCTCGTTTGCGAAGTGGGCAACAGCATGGTAAGTCTCATTGAACAATATCCAGATGTGCCATTTGAATGGGTTGAACTAAAAAATGGTGGCCTGGGTGTATTTGCCATTAGCCGCGAAGATTTAGTGAAATATCACGATTCTTTTTAATCTCAAGTGCGGTTAAAAATCGTCGTAAATTTTGACCGCACTCAACCAATTACTGGCGCGCGTTCTAAACGCGTGCTTTTCTTTTTTTAATAAAACAATGAATTTACAAAAACTTTTACTGACTCGTCGTTTCTTTTCTACCCTTGCATTTTTTTCCATGCAAACGGTATTTTTCATCTATTTACAAGGGAAAGGATTAAGTAACAGCGAAATTGCCTTTTCGCTCTCGTTGCTTTTTTTCTGCAACCAAGCATTGGCTATTTTAGCCGGTATCTGGGGTGACCGCTTTGGACTGGCAAAAATGATGTTGCTCGGATGCTTTTTAGATGTCATCGCCTATATTTTCTTTCTCTCTGCAGACAATTACATTCTGCTTTTAATTGCCACCACCTGTTTTGGCTTAGGCAGCTGTTTGTTTGGTACCAATGCGAAAGCCTGCCTATTGGTGCTCGCGGGTGAAGAATACAAAGAGAAAACCCGATCACAGGGAAAATATTTAAAAGTCACCTCCATGTCGTCTATGTTTGCGCCCTTATTGGTGATTCCATTTATCAAATATAATCATATTGAATGGTTGATTTGGGTCTGCTTTGCGATGGAAGCGGTTCTCTTTGCCTTAATGGTTAAACCATTTTATCAAATTCAAACTTTGCAAACCTTAGTGAAATTTCGCTTTGCCCAAATTAAAGAAATCATCACTAAAGAATTTTTATTGGTGCATTTGATGTTGTTTATTCCCCTTTCCATTGCAACGTCATTCTTTGTGATCTTCCCTTTCCTGTTTGACAACAAATTAGGTATGCCGGAACACTCCCCCATTGCACTTTTTGTGAATGGGTTGTTGACTGTATCACTACAAAGTTATTTTTCTCGAAAAATTAATTTAACAATTAAACAAACCCTATGGGTGGCGCCAATCTTGGCCATTGGCATTATCTTACCTTGGTTTATTACGTTGAAATATATTTCTGTGGTTTCTGCTTATATTTACTTGGTCATCTTCACGGTAATTGAAGTCTATGCTTTAACCGCGATGGCAAATTTATTAGTAAAATTTGATAATGGTACAAACCGAGGTTTTATCTTTGGCTCATCACGATTATTGCTTTCTATCGCAACGGTTATCGTCATGAACTTAGTGCCACATTTGTTTTTATTGTAAAAAAGAAACGGTCAGAATTCACATTAAATTCTGACCGCACTTTTATATTTTTCTATGCTTATTTCACTTCTAATTCAACATTATCAAACAATTTCTTCACCGCGCTGTTATCACGCAATTTCTCAGCCTTTTCAACCATTGGGCGAGTTAAGTGTGGAGAGAAGAATTCAATAAAGTCATACATATAGTTGCGTAAGAAAGTACTGTGTTTAAAGGCAATTTGCGTCATACTCGCACGGAACAAATGCCCCGCATCAATTGCCACTAAATCCTTATCTGCTGGTGTATGTGCCATAGATGCCATGATACCTACACCTAATCCTAAACGCACATAAGTTTTAATCACGTCAGCATCCGTTGCGGTAAACACAATATTCGGCAGAATCCCCGCGCGATTAAACGCATAATCCAAATCAGATACACCGGTAAAACCAAAGGTATAAGTGACTAACGGATATTTACCTAACTCCTCAACAGTAAGATTTTTCACTTTTGCCAAAGGATGGTCAGGTTTAACAATCACCGAACGATTCCACAAATAGCAAGGCAGTTGAATCAAATCATCAAAAAGATACGGCGCTTCTGTTGTGATCGCTAAATCCACTTCACCTGAAATCAATGCATCATGGATTTGCGTCGGTGAACCTTGATGAATATGTAAACTCACATCCGGATATTGTTTAGAGAAACGCTCCACCACAGCCGGCAACATATAACGCGCTTGCGTATTAGTTGTCGCAATACGTAACACACCATGATTCGGGCAAGTATATTCATTGGCCACTGATTTAATGCTTTGGGCTTTCACTAAAAGCTCACGAGCTATAGCGACGATCTTTTTACCCGCAGGCGTAATGGATTTAATGTGTTTACCATTACGCTCAAAAATCTCTAAACCTAATTCATCTTCTAACAAGCGAACCTGTTTACTGATACCAGGTTGAGAGGTATAAAGCGCATTCGCGGCTTCAGTCACATTTAAATTTTGGTTTACAATCTCAACAATGTAGCGGAGTTGCTGCATTTTCATCGCGAATACCACCTATTTTTTATAGCGTTTACTTAACTCAGTATAACGTTTTACTGCTTTACGAATTTGACCTGACTTTGGTCGACGACGAGGTTTCGTCACATCCAATTTAGTTTCGGTTTCAGGCGGTAAGCCCACTAATTCACGTAAATAGTTGACGTTTTCCAAATCCATTTCTTCCCAGCCACCTCGCGGTAAACCTTTCATCAGCTTAATGTTGCCGTAACGAATACGAATCAAGCGGCTCACTTGAATGCCTTGTGATTCCCACAGACGGCGCACTTCACGGTTACGACCTTCCATTAAAGTCACGTCGTACCATTGGTTAATCCCCACGCCACCTGCAAATTTGATTTCTTTGAAATTGGCTGGGCCATCTTCCAACTGCACACCTTTACGTAAACGCGCTAACATGGCATCGTCCACTTGACCAAATACACGTACTGAATACTCACGCTCAACTTCACGGCTTGGATGCATTAAACGATTCGCTAATTCACCATCTGTTGTGAAAAGCAATAAGCCTGAAGTATTAATATCCAAACGACCGACAGCAATCCATCTTGCGCCATTTAAGCGTGGTAAACGATCGAATACGGTCGGACGGCCTTCAGGATCACTACGCGTACAAAGTTCACCTTCTGGTTTGTAATACATTAATACACGGCATACTTCTTTTTGTGCTTGTTGAAGATTAATGATACGACCATCAATACGCACTTTTACACCGGAATGTACATCGATACGATCTCCAAGGGTCGCCATTTTACCATCGACACTCACTCGATTTTCAGCAATCATTGCTTCAATTTCACGACGAGAGCCTTGTCCTGCACGCGCAAGCACTTTCTGTAATTTTTCACCTTCTACGGTAGATTGACGAGAGGGTTTAGCCACCTTAGCTTTAGGGGTTGATTTGATGTCAGAATTGACCGCACTTTTACGATCTTTACGCTCAAAGTGCGGTTGTTTTTCCGCCTGTTTTTCACGTTCTTGTCTGACTGGTTTTTGAATAGGTTTCATCTGTTTTCCTTTGTCGCTTTCCCAAGCGTCTAAAATAAGTTAAATGAAAGGATCGGTACTACCACTTCCTTCACGTAAAATGACTGGCGATTCTTCCGTTAAATCTACCACCGTTGTTGGCTCTTGACCTAAATAGCCACCATGAATAATTAAATCCACTTGACGTTCTAAGCATTCGCGAATCTCTTCGGGATCGGAATAAGTCATATGTTCATTATCAGGCAGCATCAGTGAGCAAGATAAAATCGGTTCACCTAATGCCTTCAATAAATCTAAGGCTATTTGATTATCTGGTACACGCAAGCCAATCGTTTTGCGTTTTGACGTCATCAATCGACGAGGAAGCTCTTTCGTTGCTGTCAAAATAAAGGTATAACGCCCCGGTGTATTGTTTTTAATTAAGCGATAAGCCACATTACTGACCGTTGCATAGGTTGAAAGCTCGGATAAATCGCTACATACCAACGTAAAATTATGCCCGTCTGGCAATTTACGAATTGCCACAATACGATCCATCGCATGTTTATCGCCTATCATACAACCCAAGGCATAGCCCGAATCTGTCGGATACACAATGACACCACCTTGACGCAAAATTTCTACCGCTTGATTAATCAAACGTGCTTGCGGATTTTCAGGGTGGATATAGAAAAATTGGCTCATAATTTTGTCCTTAAAAAACTGACGAGATTATACACCGATTTAGATGTAGTTATAAGGATTTGTTATAAAAAACGACCGCACTTTGAAAACTCATCCAAAGTGCGGTCTATTTTTTTAGTTTTTATTTCAACAATTCACGGAGAGCTGAACCGATTTCAGCGAGGCTTCTCACTGTCTTCACACCCGCCGCTTCAAGTGCGGCAATTTTATCTGCCGCTGTTCCTTTTCCACCGCTGATAATCGCTCCTGCATGTCCCATACGCTTGCCTTTTGGCGCCGTTACACCTGCGATATAAGCCACCACAGGTTTTGTTACATGAGATTTAATGAACGCTGCCGCCTCTTCTTCTGCAGAGCCACCGATTTCACCAATCATCACGATGGCTTCAGTTTCAGGATCTTCTTGGAATCGCTTAAGAATATCAATGAAGTTAGATCCTGGAATAGGATCGCCGCCGATCCCTACGCAAGTGGATTGACCGAAACCTTCATCTGTTGTTTGTTTTACCGCTTCATAAGTCAAAGTACCTGAACGAGAAACAATGCCTACTCTGCCTTTTTTATGGATATTCCCCGGCATAATACCAATCTTACACTCATCCGGTGTAATCACACCTGGACAATTTGGGCCGATCATCACAACACCCGTTTCATTTAATTTTTGTTTTACCAACAACATGTCCAATGTTGGAATGCCTTCTGTAATACAGACTACCAACTGAATACCTGCATCAATAGCTTCTAAAATGGCATCTTTGCAAAATGATGCAGGTACATAAATCATCGTTGCTGTAGCCCCTGTAGCTTGCACCGCTTCACGCACTGTATTAAATACCGGCAAACCTAAGTGCGTTGTTCCGCCTTTATTCGGTGAAACGCCCCCCACTAACTTTGTGCCATAAGCCAATGCCTGTTCGCTGTGAAATGTCCCTTGCGCACCAGTGAAACCTTGGCAAATTACTTTTGTCTCTTTATTAATTAAAATCGCCATGATTATTCTCCTTTTGCCGCTTGTGCTGCTTCTTGTAAACTATGTGCTGCAATTAAATTCACACCACTTTCGGCTAAAATTGCTCTGCCTTGTGGGGCATTGGTTCCTTCTAATCGAACCACAACAGGCACTTTTACACCGACTTCTTGGATCGCTGCTACGACACCTTCTGCAATCAGATCACAGCGTACAATTCCACCAAAAATATTCACTAAGACAGATTTCACATTTTTATCTGTGAGAATAATCTTGAAGGCTTCAGCCACGCGCTCTTTCGTTGCACCGCCACCAACATCAAGGAAGTTTGCTGGATTGCCGCCATATAATTTCACGATATCCATGGTTCCCATAGCCAGTCCGGCGCCATTAACCATACAGCCGATATCACCTTCTAAGGCAACATAGTTGAGCTGATATTTTTCTGCTTCTGCTTCACGAGAATCACTTTGACTTAAATCGCGTAAAGCTAACAAATCAGGATGACGATAAAGTGAGTTATCATCAATGCCTACTTTCGCATCGAGACAAATTAAGTGACCTTCTTTTGTCACCACGAGTGGATTCACTTCAACTAAAGAAAAATCTTTTTCGATAAAAAGCTGCGATAATTTCACAAAAATATCAGCAAATTGTTTATTTTGCTCGCCACTTAAGCCAAGTTTAAAGGCTAATTCACGACCTTGATATGGCATTCCACCAACCAAAGGATCAATGGCGACTTTATGGATTAGCTCAGGCGTTTCTCTTGCTACATCTTCAATATTCATGCCACCAGCTGAAGACGCCATAAAAACGACTTTCTGTGAAGCACGATCAATCACCGCACCTAAGTAGAGTTCTTTATCAATCTGGCAGGTTTCTTCAATATAAATGCTATTAACGGGTTGGCCTTTTTTATCGGTTTGGAAGGTCACTAAATGCTGTCCAAGCCATTTATCCGCAAAAGCACGCGCTTCTTCGGTATTATGTACAAGTTTCACACCACCAGCTTTTCCACGTCCACCTGCGTGAACTTGACATTTCGCTATCCAAACATCGCCATTCAGCTGAAAGAGCGCCATTTCAGCTTCGTCTGCTGTTTGACATACGACACCTTCACTCACAGGCAGATCATATTGCTTAAAAAGCTGCTTGGCTTGGTACTCATGTAAATTCATATTTCCTTCCTATTTTGATGTTGTTTAGAGAAACAAACAAAAATTTGACCGCACTTTGTTTTATTTTAAATTCTGGGCTTGCTCTTTACATATTGAGTTATATACTGAGCCAGAATAACCACAATCCATGTTAAGGATAACAACATGCAAACAAAAAAATCAAGCAATCTTGCAATTGCGCTCATTTGGTTTACTGCTGCTATTTCAATGGCAGAAATTCTCACTGGTACTTGGTTTGCTCCTCTAGGGTGGCAACAAGGTTTAATTGCCATCGTCGTTGGGCACCTTATTGGTGGTTCGATGTTTTTCTGTGCAGGTTACATCGGTGCAAAAACCCAAAAAAGTGCCATGCAAACGGTACAAATATCATTTGGTGAAAAAGGTTCTGCCCTTTTCTCTTTACTCAATGCCATGCAACTGATGGGATGGACTGCTGTCATGATTTATATGGGGGCTGAAGTCATTTCTATCTTAAATCAAACAGCTGATGCTTCCATCTTTCCATTCCTTACACTTGGCTTAGGCATACTCATCATACTTTGGCTACTACTCGGCTTCACTAAATTAGGTATCTTCAAAAGCATTTCACTTGTTACCATGTTTTTACTGATGTTGTGGCTTAGTATTCAAGTCGCGAATAAACCATTCATTGCCATGGATGTAGCACAAAATATCAAATTTGGTACAGCAGTTGAAATTGCTGCCGTCATGCCGCTTTCTTGGTTACCAGTAGTATCTGACCACACAAAGAACAGCGAAACACCATTTAAAACGACCGCACTTTCAACGCTGACTTATACTGCC
This sequence comes from Haemophilus sp. 27098_8_127, assembly GCF_041433495.1. Taxonomy (NCBI): domain Bacteria; kingdom Pseudomonadati; phylum Pseudomonadota; class Gammaproteobacteria; order Pasteurellales; family Pasteurellaceae; genus Haemophilus; species Haemophilus sp. 27098_8_127. The sequence goes on along the minus strand of NZ_JAPWBP010000001.1, from coordinate 294,821 downwards.
ACCAGCTGCTGGATGTATGCGCTCGGCTTGGGTGCAGCATTAGTGACAGGTAAATCTGAAATCTCCCAAATTCTTTCCCTTGCGGGTGTCAGTGTTATCGGCGTATTAATTGTCATCGCCTCTACCATGATTAACACGGCACTTCCTGCTTATTCCACCGGCATGAGTTTAAACAATATCTTCCATCAATTAAAAGTTACGCCAATCTCCGTGCTTACCGTGATTGTGGGCATTATATTAGCCTCAACCTTACCTGTAACAGAATACGAACATTTCTTGTTCTTTATTGGTTCAGTATTTGCGCCAATGATTGCCGTACTTATTGCTGATTTCTTCGTGCTTAAACAACATGATGTGAGAAAATCAGTTGATAGTGTTGGACTCGGCGTTTGGTTTGTCGGCTTCGTTCTCTATCGTTTTCTTATGGCAAAAGGTTGGGAAAGCGATTTAGGTCTGACTTTCCCTGTTATCATCATTACCTTTATCTTAGCAATCTTAGTACGCAAAATAGCTAAATAAAGATTGGATTTTAATGATAGAAAGGCGGGCTTGTTCCCGCCCTTTTATTCACTTCAATATAAAAAAGGCTTTTTCCCTGAAAAGAGAAAAAGCCTATATATTTAAATTTCTAATAATAAACGAGTTGGATCTTCTAATAAGTCTCTAATCGCTACTAAGAAGCCGACGGATTCACGACCATCAATTAAACGGTGGTCATAAGATAATGCCAAATACATCATCGGACGAATCACAACTTGGCCATCTACCGCAACCGGGCGCTCTTTGATGGCATGCATGCCTAAAATTGCACTTTGCGGTGGATTGATAATTGGTGTAGACATTAAAGAACCAAATACGCCACCATTAGTAATGGTGAAGTTACCGCCTGTTAAATCTTCAACCGTTAATTTACCATCACGGCCTTTTTCTGCGAGTGATTTAATTTGTTTCTCAATATCTGCCATGCTGAGTTTGTCACAATTGCGTAATACTGGTGTCACTAAACCACGCGGGGTTGAAACGGCAATGCTAATATCAAAATAGTTGTGATACACAATGTCATCACCGTCAATTGAAGCATTCACTTCAGGGTAACGTTTTAACGCTTCAACCACAGCTTTAATGTAGAAAGACATAAAGCCTAAACGTACACCATGCTGTTTCTCAAATTTCTCGCCGTATGTTTTACGTAATTTCATAATCGGCTGCATATCCACTTCATTGAATGTAGTGAGCATTGCGGTGGTATTTTTTGCTTCTAATAAACGTTCCGCAATACGTTTACGTAAACGAGTCATCGGTACGCGTTTTTCTGAACGAGAGCTATATGCCACAGTACTAATGGTATTCTGCTCTGTCGCCACATCTTGTTTCGCTTTTTGTGCATCACGTTTTGCCACTTCACGCGCAATATCTTCACGGGTAATACGGCCTCCCACACCTGAGCCTTGAATTTTCTCTGCATCTAAATCGTGTTCAGCTAATAAACGACGAATAGCTGGACCTTGATCAGCTGAATTATTGTGACTATTTTCAATGGCTGCTCTTTGACGATCGGCTGGTGTTGGCTCATTGTCTTTCACTGTTTCAGTTGAAATATCGCCCGCTTGTTGAGTTGAAAGCTTACCTAAAAGCTGTTTACTTACTACGGTTGCACCTTCTTCTTGAAGAATTTCAACCACCACACCATCGCTTAATGCCGGCACTTCAAGTACCACTTTATCTGTTTCAATTTCTACTAATACTTCGTCACGTTTTACTGTCTCACCAACTTTTTTATGCCATGTTGCAACAGTTGCATCCGCAACGGATTCCGGTAAATCTGGAACAAGAATTTCAATTGTCATTTTATTTTCCTTTAAATTATTCTTTCTTTAAAAATTACTGAAATTTCGACCGCACTTTTACAGTGTCAGCGTGTCTTCTACCAATTGTTTTTGCTGTTTGGTGTGTAAAGACATATAACCTACCGCTGGTGAAGCAGATGCTGGACGGCCTGCATATTTTAACTTCACATGCTCAGGAAGCGAGCTGTCAAAGTTATGCTTACTACAATACCAAGCACCTTGGTTTAATGGCTCTTCTTGACACCATACATAATCCGTCACATGAGCATAAGGCTCTAACGCCTTCTTCACATCTTCATGTGGATACGGATAAAGCTGCTCAATACGAATAATCGCCACATCTGTTTGGTTATTCGCACGACGTTGTTCCAAAAGATCGTAATACACTTTACCTGAGCATAGGACGACTCGTTTAACTTGTTTTGGATCGATGTTATCAATTTCACCAATGACTGTTTGGAATGTGCCATTTACTAATTCATCTAAACTTGACACGGCAAGTGGATGACGTAATAAGGATTTTGGTGAAATACCAATTAATGGACGACGCATTTTACGAATCGATTGACGACGTAGCATGTGGTAAACCTGTGCTGGTGTAGATGGAATACACACTTGCATATTCTGTTCTGCACAAAGTTGTAAATAACGTTCTAAACGAGCTGATGAGTGCTCTGGACCTTGGCCTTCATAACCATGTGGTAATAACATCACCAAGCCACACATTCTGCCCCATTTTTGTTCGCCTGAACTGATAAATTGGTCAATCACGATTTGTGCACCGTTTGCAAAGTCACCAAATTGCGCTTCCCAAATGGTTAATGTTTTTGGATCTGTTGTTGCATAACCATATTCAAAAGCCAATACGGCTTCTTCGGATAATACAGAATCCCACACCTCAAAACGACCTTGGTTGGCATGTAAATGTGTTAATGGCACATAACCTGTACCATCATTTTGGTTATGCACAACCGCATGGCGATGGAAGAACGTACCACGTCCCGCATCTTCACCCGATAAACGAACATTAGCACCTTCATCTAATAAGGTTGCGTATGCCATAGTTTCCGCCATCCCCCAATCGAACAATTTCTCGCCTTTTGCCATTTCACGGCGATCAGCATAAATTTTTTCTACACGAGGATGAGCACGCAAGGTTTCTGGATATTCACTGACACGCTCCGCTAAAGTCTGGAAACGTTCTTGTGGAAATTTACTTTCGTAAGGGGATGTCCAGTCATAGTTGAGATATTGCAACCAGTCCATTTGGGCGATATCCATTTCTCGCCATTCTTTCACTACACGATCGCCGTTATCTAAAGCATCACGATAGAGATTCATCATTTCAATGGCTTCTTCTTCGGTAATCACCCCTTCAGCAATTAAACGATCTGCATAGACTTTACGTGGCGTTGGATGTTTTTTAATGATGCTATACATCATTGGTTGAGTGGCTAATGGTTCATCCGCTTCATTATGACCATGACGACGATAAGAAATCAGATCAATGAAGATATCGCGTTTGAATAAATCACGATATTCCACCGCCATTCTCGCCGCAAAAGCCACTGCTTCAGGATCATCACCATTCACATGAATAATCGGTGCCTGAATCATTTTCGCGATATCAGTACAATATTCTGTTGAACGGGTGTCATTTGGGTTAGAGGTAGTAAAACCAATTTGGTTATTGATCACAACACGGATTGTGCCACCAACGGTATAACCACGTGCATTAGACATATTCAAGGTTTCTTGTACAACACCTTGTCCTGCAACCGCGGAGTCCCCATGAACAGTAACGGCTAATACTTGATTACGTTCTGTATCATTCTTTTTGGTTTGACGAGAACGTACCGCCCCAATCACTACTGGGCTGACAATTTCTAAGTGTGAAGGGTTAAATGCAAGGGTTAAATGCACGCGACGATCACCAACCGCAAAGTCAGAAGAGAAACCTTGGTGGTATTTCACGTCACCTGTACGCTCGCCTGAATGTTTACCCGCAAACTCATCGAAAAGATCTTCGGGTTTCTTACCAAGCACATTCACTAACATATTTAAACGGCCACGGTGTGCCATACCAAACATGACATCTTGTACACCTTGTTTGCTCGCATGACGAATAATTTCTTTCATCAATGGAATAAAGGCATCACTTCCCTCTAAAGAGAAACGTTTTGCACCCGGGAATTTCGCACCAAGATAACGTTCTAAGCCATCAGCAGCAGTCAATTCACTTAATAAATTAATTTTTTCTTCTTTAGTAAAGAGCGGTTTATTTAATTGGCTTTCTAATTTGCTTTGTAGCCAACTTTTCTGCTCCATATCTTGAACATGCATAAACTCAAGACCAATTGAACCACAATAGGTCTCTTTCAGCATTTTAGCTAAATCACCTAATTTGATGTTATCTCGATGATAAACGTAGTGATTAATATTGAAGGTTTCATTGAGATCCTGCTCGGTAAAACCGTGATAACGGTAATCCAACTCAGGTACGCTGGAAACTTTCCAACGATAATAATTGATTGGGTCTAGTTTCGCTTCTAAATGACCACGGAAGCGATAAGCATTGATAAATTGGAGGACTTTGACTAATTTTGCACTGGCTTCTGGATCGATAACCGTCACGGCTTCTGTTGTATTTTCTCTTGCTAAACGACGGAAATAATCACGCACTGGTGAATGTGGTTGCTCTGCGGCGGTTGTTTTTGGCAATGCATCAAATGTGGCACGCCAGCTTTCATCAACTGACGATGGATCTTCTAAATAACTTTCGTATAACTCTTCAATATACGATTGATTCGCCCCACCTAAAGCAGTTGAAGCCAACCATTCATCAAAGGCATTATAATGCTGCATATCTACCCCTTGTATTACATGATGTTGTCCGCCCATTATACATAGGATAAAAAAAGAAATAATCCTCCAAATCACACTTTGTTACAATTTTGTGATCTACTTCAATAAAAAAACCGCACATAAAGTGCGGTCTGTTTTATCTATGTTTTCTTAGAAACTTAAGAATGGTGTGATTTTCTCAATTGTGGCTTCACCGATACCATCAATATTTGAAAGCTCGGCAGCACTTTTGATTTTACCCACTTTGTTACGGTAATCAATGATCGCTTGTGCTTTTTTCTCACCGATACCAGAAAGTTTTTGTAAGGTTTCAGCATCCGCTTTATTAACGTTCACTTTTGCAGAAGAAGCAACTTTCTCTTTGGCTGCATCTTTTGTAGAAGCCGCTTTTTCTTTCACTTCTTTTACTTTATCTGCTGCTTTTGTTTTTGCATCAGACACTTTCTCTTTTGCACTCTCTTTGACTGAATTTAATTTTTCAGTAGCTTTATCTTTAATTGAGGGTTGATTACTCTCAGTCGCTTTTTCTTTTAAAGCTGATGCTTTCTCTTTTACCGCATCTTTTGCAGAAGTTGCTTTATCTTTCATTGCATCTTTTGCAGATGTCGCTTTTTCTTTAGCCTCTTTTACTTTATCTAATGCAGTTGATTTTGTTGAACTTGCACTATCTGTCATTGATTTAAGCTTATCATTTGCTGCATTTTTCATATCAGCTTTTGCGCTTTCAACCATTGATTTTGAATTGGTTACAACATCTTCTTTTGTTGGCAATACGGAAGTATTCGTTGCTAATGCAGAACCTGATACCGCTAATGCGAGTGATGTTAATGTTAAAAGTGATTTTAAAGATTTCATAAAAACTCCTGTTTTATTATTGATAGGTTCCACGAGCGAACCTGTATGCTAAGACTTCTCTTCAGAAAATTAGTTCAAAACAAAAAACGCCCCTAATAAGGAGCGTCTTTAAATTTAATACTGACTAGTCATCGCTTGAGAAGATAGAAAGTAATCTTAATAAGCTAATGAATAAGTTGTAAATTGATACATAAATATTCACAGTTGCACGAATGTAGTTTGTTTCGCCACCGTGAATAATATTGCTGGTTTCATAAAGGATTGTCATTGTTGAGAACACCACAAACAATGCACTGATCCCTACCGCTAGTACCGGAATTTGGAAGAAGAAGCTTGCCACAATCCCTAACAATAACACGATAAATAATGAGAAAATTGCGGTAGAAAGGAAAGACATATCTTTCTTCGTAGTGAGCACATAAGCTGAACACGCAAAGAAGACGATTGCTGTACCTGCGAATGCAAGCATAATTAAATCTTCCATTCCTCTCGCCACATACATGTTTAAAATTGGCCCGATGGTATAACCCATAAACCCAGTAAACGCGAATGCAGCTAAGATTCCCCATGCACTATTTGCTAAGCGGTTTGTCACGAAAAGTAAACCGTAGAAACCCACAAGTAACACGATAAGGTTAGGATAAGGCAAATTTAAGCTCATAGAGATATAAGCAACAACTGCCGAAAATGCCATCGTTAATCCCAATAAGAAATAGGTATTACGTAGCACTTTATGTGTGCTCAGTAGTGATTCTTCCTGTGAATTAACAACAATGCGAGATTGCATAAAAGCTCCTTATTTTACAAAGAATAAAGTTGATGAAACATCAATACGTAAAGTAAGGACTATAGGTCAAAAAGTCAATGGTAAATCAAGAATTTGTTTTAATTTTTAAATTTAAGAAGGTAAAAGTGATCTACCCCCAAAACCTGGACATCTAATTTGAGATGCAGATTATGTCCTACTCTTATCAATTTCGTTTGAAAATTATCAAACTCGTCACCGAACAGGATTATGGTATCCGTGAGGTGGCTAAACTTCATCAAATTTCCCATGCGCTCGTCATTTATTGGCTAAAAGCATTTCGGGAAAGAGGGCTTGATGGCGTAAAATCGCCTTATACAAACCTTCAAACACCGAAAGTAGTGAAGCCAAAGATGAAAAAGAAAGGCATTGAAATTCCAAAAACCACAGACTTTTCACCTAAAGCGTTTAAAAAGTTACAACGAGAGCTCGCCTTGGCTCGTGCGGAGATTGCTTACCTAAATTTTTTTGTCGCGGTTATGTTGCACGGGGTTAACTGGCAATGTTCAGGGCGATAGTTCAAGTGAGAGACCTTGAGCGTCCATTGCAGCTTGTAGAACGTCAGCAAAGTTGTTGATGCGTAATGATGGAGTTTGGCACAATCGTTTGATTGGCGTGGGTAGTGAGTTTTCCCAGATTTCTCAAGCTATTGGTGCAGCGGAAGCAGCAGAATTAGGCGCGTTGGGATGGCTAAAATCACAAAAATAGTAAAAGCGGCTTAAAAATAAGCCGCTTGTCATCGTTATTTTTCAACAAACACTCGGATTTGTTCAGCTCCTAAATGCCCTGGCACCGTCTTCTTCACATTTAAATCAGCATCTAAAAATAGATTAAACGGATAACCTCGAACATGAACACGATCAATAATTTCACCATTTTCATCTAGCAAGACTTTAATATTTTTATATTCTAGCCCTTTGTACCACTCAATAAAATCAGCAGTGCCTTTTTCGCCTTTGTGATCCGGCGAAACAATGGTAATCACTTCAAAATTGCGATCTTTTTCCGCACTTAAATCATCAATTTCAGCTAATCCTGCCAAACAGATCGGACACCAAGATGCCCACATTTTTACATACACAGGTTTGCCTTTATACTGGCTTAAAGTAACTGGCTGATTGTTTAAATCTTTGAGTTGCACATCCGACAAATTGGTTTGTGCAAAAGTGTTTAGGCTGAATGCCATTAAAAATATTGATAGTAGTTTTTTCATTGCTTTTTCCTTTTATAGATTTCTTTTGTTGAGATTATGCTTTACGAAAAATTATTCGTAATCAATAAAATGCCCATCACGATAATTAAAACACCGCCAACGATTTTAAATTTATCTAAGTGTTTATTTAACCCTTTAGCACGTTTGAGCAAGCTGTCAGAGAAGAACGAAAACAATACAAACGGAGTTGCAAGCCCCAAGACATAAATGAACATCATTGATGCACCATAAAGTGCAGAACCTTCATCGCCTGATAACGCTAACACAGAAGCCAGAATCGGGCCAATACAAGGTGTCCAACCAAGACTAAAGGTTAAACCAAGCACAAATGCCTCAAGTGCGGTCGATTTTCCTGATGTTTTGATTTCAACCAATTTCGTGCGTTCCAACAAACCAATTTTGAAAATGCCAAGTTGATGAATGCCCAAAATAATCACGATAACGCCAGCGATAATGCGGGTGGTGTTACTAAATAAAATATTCCCTAAAAAGCCAAAACTAAAGCCTAAACTGACAAATGTAAGGGAAAGCCCTAAAATAAATAAAAAAGTATTTAGGACTTTTTTACCACCTTTACTCAAAATACCAAAATAAATTGGAATAATCGGGAAAATACAAGGCGACAGAAAAGAAGCAAGCCCCGCTAAAAATACAGTTCCAATAAGGAGTTGTTGATCTAACATCGTGCCTCTCCTTAGTTTTTAATCGATTGAATCAAATATCCGTACCCTGCCTTTTCCATTTCGGCTAACGGAATAAATTTAATTGATGCACTGTTAATGCAATAACGCAAACCACCTTTATCTTTCGGACCATCGTCAAAAACGTGTCCTAGATGGGCGTTGCCCGCACGACTTAACACTTCGGTACGTTGCATATTAAAACTATTATCCGTTTGATAATGCACCACCTCTTTCGCTATTGGTTTCGTAAAACTCGGCCAGCCACAACCCGATTCAAATTTATCATTTGAAGAAAAAACAGGCTCGCCTGTGGTGACATCAACATAAATACCTGGTTGGAAATTATCCCAATATTCATTACTAAAAGAGCGTTCAGTATGTTTATTTTGAGTGACGGAATATTGCAACGGTGTCAATTTCGCTTTGAGTTCTGCATCACTCGGTTTCGGATAATCTTTCTCGTCAATCACGGGTTCATCAGCTTTGGTAATATCAATATGGCAATAACCATTTGGGTTTTTCTTCAAATAATCTTGATGATATTCTTCTGCTACGATGTAATTTTTAAGTGGTTGCACCTCAATTTGCACTGGTTTTTTATATTTGGTTTGAAGCTGGGCGAGTGCTTGTTCGATCACCGCTTTATCTGCCCCATCTTGATAATAAATCCCTGTGCGATATTGTCTACCACGATCGTTACCTTGTTTATTTACGCTGGTTGGATCAATCACTTTAAAATAATATTTAAGCAATTTATCTAACGAAATTTGGTTTGCATCGTAAGTGACTTTTACCGTTTCTGCATGATCGGTTACCCCAATCATCTGATAACTAGTTTTCTCCGTATTACCATTGGCATAGCCAGAAATCGCATCTTTCACGCCGTGAATACGCTCCATATATGCTTCCATACCCCAAAAACAGCCACCAGCAAGATAAATTTCACGAATATTTTGCGTATTTTCCATTGCCATTTTTTGTTCTCCAGATGATGTTGAATTTTGTATTGCTAAAGTTGGTGTAGCACAACAAAGTGCGGTAATAAATAGAAATGTTTTTGATAGTTTCATTGTTTTTCCTTATGATGTGAAAATTAACGTTACATAAGGTTAGACGGCGGATAATCCGATTTCTTACAGATTTTTGTAAAATTTTTAAAGAAATTGACTGAAATTCATTGTTATAACCAATAATAAAGAGCTAAAACACACTATTTCTCCCTCTTTTCTAAGGTAAAAAATCTATATGCAATCATATTCCACTCCTTCGCTTTATCACAAAGCGGTGCAAAGTATGAGCCGCCGAGGAAATTGCTATGATAATGCGGTGATTGAAAGTTTTTTTGCGATACTAAAATCAGAGTGTTTTTACTCTCGGACTTATCATTCAATTGCTGAATTACAGGCTGAAATTGAAGAATATTTAGTGTATTACAACCAAAAACGCATTAAACTTGCTTTCAAAGGATTGAGCCCTGTGCAATACCGAGCTCAATATTTAAGTTAACTAACCTGTCCAACTTTTTGGGGGCAGATCAAAGAGCGGTCAATTTCATCATTAAATTTGACCGCACTTTCTTTTAACAAGGAACAACCATGCAACTCCCTACCCTACAATCTGCAAAATTAATTCGCCGCTATAAGCGTTTTTTGACTGATATTGAATTACCAAATGGCGAAGTGATCACGATTCATTGTGCAAACACTGGTGCAATGACTGGCTGTGGTGAAAAAGGTGATACCGTTTGGTATTCTCATTCTGATAGCCAAACGCGCAAATATCCACACAGTTGGGAATTAACGCAATTAGCAAATGGTCAGCTTGTTTGTATTAACACACACAGATCCAACCAGCTAGTCTTTGAAGCCTTGCAAAATAAACAAATCAAAGAACTCGCTATGTATGATGAAATTTATCCTGAAGTGAAATATGGTGAAGAAAATAGCCGTATCGACTTCTTACTTAAAGGTGAGGACTTACCAGATTGTTATGTTGAAGTGAAATCCATCACCTTCGTAAAAGGTACATTAGGAATGTTTCCCGATGCGGTGACTACTCGTGGGCAAAAACATGTTCGTGAGCTTTTAGCCATGAAAAAACAAGGACATCGAGCGGTTGTCCTCTTTGCTGGATTACATGATGGTTTCGATCGTTTTAAAATCGCTGAGTTTGTAGATCCTGAATATGATCGCCTTTTAAAAGACGCCAAATCTCAGGGCGTTGAAGCTTATGCTTATGCGGGAAAATTTGAAATTTCAGATGGAATTCCGACCGCACTTTCTCTCACAGAAAGTGTACCTTACATCGATTAAAAAAATAATTGCGAATTATTTTCATTTTGTTGTTGACAAGGTACTTGATAATAGTTATCATCTAGGCATTCCAAAAACAAACAGATAATCACTCCAACTTCACGCCTATTTCCCCACAAATAGGCGTTTTTTTTCATCTCAATCTTTTCATTTCAGCCATATTCTCTATAATGTAGCCTTTAATATTAAAATAACATTAGGAAATAGAATGACTGATATTAATACCGTTCTCGCAGAACTAAAACGCGGTACTGATGAGATTCTTTCTGAAGCGGATTTAATCGAAAAACTAAAAGAAAATCGCCCACTTAAAATTAAACTTGGTGCAGACCCTACTGCTCCAGATATTCACTTAGGGCATACCGTGGTATTAAACAAACTTCGTCAATTCCAACAATTAGGCCACGAAGTCTATTTCTTAATTGGTGATTTCACGGGGATGGTCGGTGATCCATCTGGTAAAAATACCACTCGCCCACCGCTTAGCCGCGAAGATGTACTTCGCAATGCGGAAACCTATAAAGAACAGATTTACAAAATTCTAGACCCACAAAAAACGAAAATCGTATTCAACTCTGAATGGTTGGGTAAATTGGGTACTGAAGGAATGATCCGTTTAGCAAGTAACTACACCGTAGCGCGTATGCTAGAACGTGATGACTTCAAAAAACGTTTTGGTAACAATCAACCTATCGCAATTCACGAATTTATTTATCCTTTATTACAAGGGTATGACTCTGTTGCTTTAGAAGCAGACGTGGAACTTGGTGGTACAGACCAAAAATTTAACTTACTTGTTGGTCGCGAGTTACAAAAATCAGCTGGTCAGAAACCACAAGTAGCGATTACGCTTCCATTACTTGTTGGTTTAGACGGTGAGAAGAAAATGTCTAAATCATTAGGCAACTATATCGGCGTAACAGATGCACCAAGTGATATGTTCGGTAAAATCATGTCGATCTCGGATGAATTAATGTGGGATTGGTATAACTTACTTTCTTTCCGTCCACTCACTGAAATTGCTGAATTAAAAGCAGAAGTAGCAAATGGTAAAAACCCACGTGATGTGAAGATTTTATTAGCCAAAGAAATCATTGCACGTTTCCATGATGAAGCGGCTGCAGAGGCGGCTGAGCAAGAATTTATTAACCGTTTCCAAAAAGGTGCAATGCCGGATGAAATGCCTGAATTCACCTTTGAAGGCGAAATTGGTTTAGCAACCTTATTAAAAGAAGCGGGATTGGCTCCTTCTACTTCTGAAGCGATTCGCTCAGCGAAGCAAGGTGGTGTGAAAATCAATGGCGAAAAAGTCGAAGACATGAAAGCCAATGCGCCAAAAGGCACAAATGTTTACCAAGTCGGTAAACGTAAGTTTGCACGCGTAACCATCGCATAAAACACCTATGAAAATGACCGCTCTTTTTAAGTGCGGTTATTTTTTAACTGATATCCACAATAGAGGGAAAATAATATGAGCCAAAAAATCTGGGTAACCGGCGATGCGGTTGTCGATCTTATTCCTGACGGTGAAAATCATTATTTACGCTGCGCCGGTGGTGCGCCTGCAAATGTGGCTGTTGGCGTAGCACGTTTAGGCAGCCAGAGTGCCTTTATTGGTCGCGTAGGTAACGATCCCCTTGGCCAATTTATGCAAGACACCCTAAATGCGGAAAATGTGAATACACAACATATGATTTTAGATCCGCAACATCGAACCTCTACGGTTGTGGTTGGCTTAGATAATGGCGAACGCAGTTTTACCTTTATGGTAAACCCAAGTGCGGATCAGTTCTTACAAGCTAGCGATTTACCGCCTTTCCAACAAGGTGAATGGCTACATTGCTGCTCTATTGCGCTGATCAATAATCCATCTCGCGAAGCGACTTTCGAAGCGATTCGTCGCATTAAAGCTGCTGGCGGTTTCTTCTCTTTTGACCCTAATTTACGTGAATCACTTTGGCCTAGCTTAGAAGAAATGAAAACCGTGGTCATGGAAGCGGTTGCGTTGGCTGACGTATTAAAATTCTCTGAAGAAGAATTAACGCTTTTGACTAATACTGACAGCCTTGAAAAAGCTTTTGAAAAAGTGACCGCACTTTATCCTGAAAAATTAATTATTGTGACTTTGGGTAAAGATGGCGCACTCTATCACTTAGAAGGTAAGAAAGATGTAATTTCAGGCAAAGCCTTACAGCCGGTTGATACAACGGGTGCAGGCGATGCCTTCGTTGGTGGTCTGCTTGCTGGACTTTCACAGCATCCAAACTGGAAGGAAAATGATGTGCTTGTGCAAATTATCCGTCAAGCCAATGCATGTGGAGCCCTTGCTACAACAGCAAAAGGGGCGATGTCTGCGCTACCCAATAAAGCACAATTAGCAGCCTTCCTAGCCAACTAAGGAGCAAAGGTGCAAATTATTGCACCTTTTGACCCAATCACATTAACGAGGCACGATCACGATGATTATTTTCAATAATGGCAAATACAAAAGCATCCTAGCCGCAGAAAAAGGCGAGCTCGCAGAAATTGCTGAAACCGTGCAAAAAGACAACGATTTTCGACCGCACTTTCATATTGCCCCACCAACCGGCTTAATGAATGATCCCAATGGTTTGATCTTTGATGGTGAAAAGTATCATCTGTTCTACCAATGGTTTCCATTCGATGCAATTCACGGGATGAAACATTGGAAGCATTTAATCACGAAAGACTTCCAACATTATCAATCAGCAGATGATCTGATTCCTTGCGAGCTTTTTGAGTCTCACGGCTGTTATTCTGGTGGCGCTTTAAAAGTTGGTGACAAATTGGCCATGTTCTATACCGGCAATACTCGTCGACCAAGTGATAATCAACGCGTGCCTTATCAAAATTTAGCAATTTTCAATCTTAATGGGAGATTGCTTAGCAAACGTCCATTAATTGAAAATGCACCAGAAGGTTATACTGAGCATGTTCGCGATCCTAAACCGTATTTTACTGAAGACGGAAAAATCCGTTTTATCTGCGGTGCACAGCGAGAAAACCTCACAGGAACAGCCATTATTTTTGAAATGGACAATCTTGAAGATACGCCTCGTTTATTAGGTGAGCTTTCCTTACCTGCTTTTGACAATAAAAACGTGTTTATGTGGGAATGCCCTGACCTATTGAAACTCGGTGATAAAGATGTCTTTATTTGGTCGCCACAAGGTAAAGATCGGGAAGCGCATCAATTCCAAAATAATTATCATGCGACTTATGCTGTGGGTAAATTAACGGATTTAACCTTTGAAGCAGAATATATTAGCGAATTAGATCAGGGCTTTGATTTCTATGCCCCACAAACATTTGCTGGCTTAGATAACCAAACTCATGCGGTGCTTTTCGGTTGGATTGGTTTGCCAGATTTAACCTATCCAACAGACAAATTTAAATGGCATTCAGCTTTAACCTTGCCAAGAGAATTACGCTTAGAAGGGACGAAAATTTATCAGCGTCCGATTGCTAAAATATACGAAAATCTGACCGCACTTTCAGCGCTTCATCTTGATAAACAAGCGGATATTGCCAATTTAGATCGTGCCTATCTTAAATTTGAGACAAATAACCAAGCCTTTGACTTAACCTTCTTCCAAAATGACAAAGGCCAATCCTTGCGCCTTTCTTATGAAAACGGCGTAGTTTGCTTAGATCGCAGTCAAAGCGAACAAACAGAATTAATGGAGAAATTCGATACCAAACGCTTCTGCGAAATTGAAAATCTACAGACTGTTGAAATTTTCTTTGATTGCTCAATTATTGAAATTTTCTTTAATCATGGTGAAAAAGCCATGACATCAAGATTTTTTATTGAGAACAGAGAGAATACAATAGCCAGCAACCGTCCGTTAGATTTAACGATCGGTTATTTACCGGCTATTCAATATGACAAATAATCAACTCAAGTGCGGTTAAAATTAACCGCACTTTTATTTCCAACTATGTTCTTTTATTAAGTAATGACTATGTTTGTTCAACAACAAAATGCAACACCATCTAATCTTGTAGCCTTCAATTTTCTATTGATCGCCTTTTTAACGGGGATTGCATCTGCGTTTCAAACGCCGACCTTGAGTTTATATCTCTCTCAAGAGATTCAAGTTTCACCTTTTTTTGTGGGCTTGTTCTATTCAGTTAATGCCATTATTGGCATTATCTTAAGCCAAATTCTCGCGAAATATTCTGATAAGCAAGATGACCGTCGCAAAGTGATGATTGTTTGCTGTTTAATTGCTGTGCTTGGATGCCTGATTTTTGCTTATAGCCGAAATTATTATGTGTTAATTATTATCGGTACAACATTGTTAGGACTGGGCTCATCCGCTAATCCGCAATCTTTTGCTTTAGCGCGAGAATATGCTGAAAGCAGCCATCGTGAAGCGGTGATGTTCACCACAATTATGCGAACTCAAATCTCATTGGCTTGGATTGTGGGGCCGCCACTTTCCTTTTTCATTGCGCTAAACTGGGGCTTTGATTATATGTATTTGGTGGCAGGTTCTGCCTTTTTACTGTGTGCAGGTGTCAGCAAATTATTGCCGAAAATTCCTCGTCAAAGTGCGGTCAAAAATCAAGAGATTTTAGACAATATGCCACCAAGAAAAAGTGTGATTTACTTGTTCATCGCTAACCTATTACTTTGGACCTGTAACAGCATGTATCTCATTAATATGCCATTATTTGTAATTAATGAATTACATTTAAACAAAGAACTGGCGGGAACATTAATGGGGACAGCTGCGGGATTGGAAATTCCTGTGATGATTTTTGCGGGCTATCTCACCAAATATTTCAGTAAAAAACGCTTGATGATGATTGCTTTAGTTTCAGGTCTCGCCTTCTATTCAAGTTTATTATTCGCTGAGCAAACTTGGCAGCTTATCGGATTACAAATGCTTAATGCAATTTTTATCGGTATTACTGCTACGATTGGCATGGTGTATTTCCAAGACTTAATGCCGACTAAAATGGGCACAGCCACTACGCTATTTAGTAATGCAGCAAAAAGCAGTTGGATTATCGGAGGACCTATTGCGGGCATTATTGCGGAAATCTGGCATTACAACTCTGTTTTTTATGTCGCTGTGGCACTAATTTTTATCAGTGTAACCTGTATGTGGAAAGTCAAATCAGTTTGATTAAAATAAAAAAGAGCGGTCAATTTTGACCGCTCTTTTGCTTTCCATTATCTTATCGCCATGCTTTGAATTGGTTAATCAATCCATTTGTTGAGCTATCATGGCTTGAAACGTTCTCTTTGTCTGCCAATTCAGGAAGAATTCGGTTTGCTAATTGTTTACCTAATTCCACGCCCCATTGGTCGAAACTAAAAATATTGAAAATCACACCTTGTGCAAAAATCTTGTGTTCGTACATTGCAATTAATGCGCCAAGAACAAATGGTGTAATTTTCTGCACTAAAATAGAGTTGGTCGGTTTGTTACCTGTAAAGACTTTAAATGGCACAATGTCTTTTACCTCATCCAACGATTTACCGGCTTTCACAAACTCTGCTTCAACTTCTTCCTTGGTTTTACCAAAAGCAAGTGCTTCAGTTTGTGCAAAGAAGTTTGATAACAATTTGCTGTGATGATCACCTAATGGGTTATGACTTTGTGCCGGCGCGATAAAATCACAAGGAATTAACATCGTACCTTGGTGAATCAATTGATAGAACGCATGCTGACCATTTGTACCCGGTTCCCCCCAAATAATTGGGCCAGTTTGATAATCACGGATAACATCGCCATTACGATCGACATATTTACCGTTTGATTCCATATTGCCTTGTTGGAAATAAGCCGCAAAACGATGTAAATATTGGTCATAAGGTAAAATTGCTTCAGTTTGTGCGCCAAGAAAATTGGTATTCCATAAGCCTACTAACGCTAATGTCGCTGGGATATTTTTTTCTAATGGTGCGGTACGGAAATGTTTATCCATTTCGTGCGCACCACTTAAGAGTGCTTCAAAATTATCAAAGCCGATTGAAAGTGCGATTGAAAGACCGATTGCAGACCATAAAGAATAACGGCCACCAACCCAATCCCAGAACTCAAACATATTGTTTGTATCAATACCGAATTCTGCTACCGCTTTACCGTTGGTCGAAAGTGCAGCAAAGTGTTTTGCCACCGCGCTGTTATCTTTCGCTGCCGCCAATAACCAATCACGTGCAGAATTCGCATTGGTCATAGTTTCTTGTGTGGTAAAGGTTTTAGATGCGACTAAGAAAAGTGTGGTTTCAGGATTTACTTTTTTCAACGTTTCAGCGATATGTGTACCATCTACGTTTGAAACGAAATGCATATTCAAGTGATTTTTATAAGGACGAAGCGCTTCAGTCACCATATAAGGCCCCAAGTCTGAACCACCGATACCAATATTCACCACATCAGTAATCGCTTTTCCGGTATAACCTTTCCACTCACCTGAAATCACACGATCACAGAACGCGCTCATTTTCGCTAATACTGCATTCACTTCTGGCATCAC
Source organism: Haemophilus sp. 27098_8_127 (assembly GCF_041433495.1). Classification (NCBI taxonomy): domain Bacteria; kingdom Pseudomonadati; phylum Pseudomonadota; class Gammaproteobacteria; order Pasteurellales; family Pasteurellaceae; genus Haemophilus; species Haemophilus sp. 27098_8_127. The sequence continues at coordinate 277,725 of NZ_JAPWBP010000001.1, read as the reverse complement.
ATCTTTGCCATCTACATAGACAGGTGTATTTGAACGGTTACGAAGTGCGGTATGTAATACGGCTCGATTTTCTGTACGATTAATTTTCTCACCTGTAAACATAGCATTAATCGCTCCATCTAATGCAGACTCTTTGGCTAATTGACGAAGTAATTTGAGGGTTTCTTGATTAATTTTATTTTTTGAAAAATCCACTAAGATTTGATTTTCAAAATTTAAAGAATAATCGTTAAAACGATTTTGTTCTTGTTTGAACAAATCAGCAATCGTGGTATTAGCCAGCTGAGATTGATGAGCTTCAAGTGCTTTCCAAGCTTGTGTATTGGTTGGGTTGATGTTTTTCATGAATATTTCCTTTTAAAAATTGAATTCTTTACATTTTTGCTTTCTTGCAAAAACAATTAATCGACATATTCTGTTATAACACGAGGGGTCAATTTTGTAATCAATTCATAGCTTAAAATACCACTGTATTTAGCTACCGTTTCAATTGGTAATTCCTTACCCCATAAGATCACTTCATCACCGACTTTATCTTGGCTATCTGCACCTAAATCTACCGTCAGCATATCCATTGATACACGACCAACAATAGGAACAATACGACCATTTAAATAAACTGGCGTACCTTCTGGCACATCACGCGGATAGCCATCACCGTATCCAATAGCGACAACACCAATTTTAGTATCTTTCGGACTGGTCCAAATGCCACCATAGCCCACAGGCTCACCTTTTTTCTGTTCGCGAACAGCAAGCAAGGATGACGTTAAATTCATCACAGGAGTTAAACCAAATTCAGCCCCAACTGTATCCGTTGGTGAAATACCATACATAATAATCCCTGGGCGAATACAATCTAAATGCGCTTCTGGCCAGAATAGAATCCCACCTGATGCGGCAATGGTTCGCTCTCCCTCTTTATTTTTTATGGCTTGAAGAAAACGATCTAACTGAACTTGAGTGTAATCTGAATCTAACTCATCAGCACGGCTAAAATGACTCACAAAACCTAAGTGCGGTTGAATTTGAGGAAGTTTTTTCAGCTCTTGGTAAAAATAATCCACTTCATCAAGCGACACACCTAAACGGTGCATGCCGGTATCAATTTTTAACCAGACTTTAATTGGACTTGGTACTACAGCTCGTTTTAATGCTTCAAGCTGTTCACGGTTATGAACCACCGTCTCAATATTATTTACTGCAATAATAGGCAGATCTTTTTCATCAAAAAAGCCTTCTAGCAATAAGATCGGTTTAATAATACCGTTGGAGCGTAAAGATAACGCCTCTTCCAAACGTGCTACAGCAAAACAATCCACCATGCTTTCTAAAGCGGATGAGACAAACACCACACCGTGACCATATGCGTTTGCTTTTACCACGGCAATAATTTTGCTGTGTGGTGCTTTTTCTTTAATAACTTGTAAATTATGTTTTAGGGCAAGCGAACTGATTTTCGCTGTTGCCGGTTTTACGTTCATTTTTCTAATCCGTTATCTCTTGCCTAATAATCATCTCTGTATTCACGCTGTTCGGCAAGGTTATCAAAGCGTGAGAATTGACCGTTAAATGCTAAACGTACACGACCAATCGGACCGTTACGTTGTTTACCAATAATGATTTCAGCAACCCCTTTATCTTCAGAATTATCGTTATACACTTCGTCACGATAAATGAACATAATCAAGTCAGCATCCTGCTCAATAGAGCCTGATTCACGCAAGTCTGAGTTTACTGGACGTTTATCTGCACGTTGCTCCAAAGTACGGTTAAGCTGGGAAAGAGCTACAACGGGGACTTCTAATTCTTTCGCTAAGGCTTTTAACGAACGGGAAATCTCAGCAATCTCTAAGGTTCGGTTGTCTGAGAATGCCGGTGCACGCATTAACTGAAGGTAATCCACCATAATCATGCTCAAACCATTGTTTTCGCGGTACACACGACGTGCTCGAGAGCGCAATTCTGTTGGAGTTAAACCTGATGAATCATCAATATAAAGATTATTTTTTTGCTTAAACATCCCAAACACGCTGGCAATTTTGCTCCATTCCGTTTCATCCAAATTTTGACCAGTACGAATTTTGGTTTGGTCCACGCGAGCAAGAGAGGCAATCATACGCATCATGATTTGTTCCGCAGGCATCTCTAAACTGAATACCAACACAGGCTTATCACTTGCCATGGCGGCATTTTCACAAAGGTTCATCGCAAACGTGGTTTTACCCATAGAAGGACGTGCAGCAACAATGATGAGATCCGAAGGTTGTAAACCTGCTGTTTTCTTATCTAAGTCAACAAAGCCCGTTGTGACCCCTGTCACACCGCTATGATTTTCAAGCTTACTTAAGGTATCAATTCGAGCAATAGTACTTTCCAACACGCTGATCACATTTTGTGGCCCTTCAGTTGAAGAACTGCGTTTTTCAGCAATAGCAAACACTTCTCTTTCAGCTTCATCCAACACCATTTTGATGTCTTTGCCTTTCGGAGAATAGCTGTTTTCTGCGATACGATTTCCCACTGCAATAAGCTCACGCAAAATCGCTTTTTCACGCACGATTTCGGCATAAGCCAAAATATTAATGGCATTTGGGGTGTTATTAGAAAGATCAGCGAGATAAGCAAAACCGCCTACAGAATCGCTAATACCTTTCGCTTTAAGGGCTTGATCAAGGGTGATTAAATCAATCGGTGTTTGGTTACGCATTAATTCTTCCATAGTTTGGAAGATTGCTTTATGCGCAAAAGTATAAAAATCCTCAGCAATTACTCTTTCAGCAATACCATCCCAATGTTGATTACTCAACATAATGCCACCAAGTACGGCTTGTTCAGCTTCAGTGGAATGAGGCGGGATGCTAACTTGTTCAGTTTTCTGATCTGGAGATTGAATTTGTCTTTGTGAGGCCATAAGGATTTCAATTTAAACTAAAAACTGTGCTTATGATACCGCAAATACGAGGTGGTTTTAAGAAAAAAGTGCGGTCAATATTTTCAATATTTTAGATATAAAAAAACGGTGGAAAAATCCACCGCTCTTTTTTATTCATGAATGTTGATTATTCAACAGTTAAAGTACGACAAACGTTAGTTGTACCTTCTGACTCATCACCTTGTGTTAATAAAACAACATCACCAGAAACTAAATAACCTTTTTCTTTTAATAGGTTAATCGCTGCTTTTGCACCCGCAGAGCTACGAGATTCGCCATCAAAATGAACGGGTGTCACACCGCGGTATAATGCACAACGGTTTAATGTTTCTTGAACACGAGAAAGTGCAAAGATTGGTAAACCTGAGCTGATACGTGACATTAATAATGGTGTACGACCAGAGTGGCTTAATGTAATGATTGCAGCGATACCGTTTAAGTGGTTTGCTGCGTACATTGCTGACATCGCTACAGATTCTTCAATATCTCTGAACTCACGATCTAAACGGTGTTTAGAAATATTGATGCTTGGCATTTTTTCTGCACCTAAGCATACGCGAGCCATTGTTGCCACAGTTTCAGCTGGATATTGACCTGCCGCAGTTTCTGCTGAAAGCATTACCGCGTCAGTACCATCCAATACCGCATTTGCCACGTCCATCACTTCTGCACGAGTTGGCATTGGGTTGCTGATCATTGATTCCATCATTTGAGTTGCAGTAATAACCGCACGGTTTAATTGACGTGAACGACGAATTAATTTTTTCTGTACGCCAACTAATTCTGGGTCACCGATTTCAACACCTAAGTCACCACGTGCAACCATGATCACATCAGAAGCTAGGATGATATCATCCATTGCAGCTTCATCAACAACCGTTTCAGCACGTTCAACTTTAGCAACGATTTTCGCGTCTAAACCTGCTTGTTTTGCTAATTCACGCGCATAGTTTAAATCTGCACTTGAACGAGGGAAAGATACCGCTAAGTAATCTACACCGATACGTGCAGCTGTGATGATATCTGCTTTATCTTTTTCGGTTAATGCATCTGCAGATAAACCACCGCCTAATTTGTTGATCCCTTTATTGTTTGATAATGGACCACCAACTGTCACTTCAGTAAATACTTTTGCACCGTCAGTAGAAAGGACTTTTAATTGAACACGACCATCATCTAATAAAAGAATATCGCCTGGTACAACATCTTGTGGAAGTGTTTTATAGTCTAAACCAACGGCTTCTTGATTACCTTCACCTTTTGGTAATTCCGCATCAAGAATAAATTTATCGCCAACATTTAAGAAAATTTTGCCGTCTTTAAAAGTAGAAACACGAATTTTAGGACCTTGTAAGTCACCTAAAATTGCCACGGTTTTACCTAATTTTTTCGCGATCGAACGAACACGCTCAGCACGCTCAATATGATCATCTGGTGTACCGTGAGAAAAGTTCATACGTACAACATTAGCGCCTGCTGCGATAATTTTTTCAAGATTGTTATCGCGGTCTGTTGCAGGCCCCATTGTACATACAATCTTCGTTCTTCTTAATTTTCTAGACATTATCTAAACTCCACAAATGGTTACAATTTACTTAAAGCTTTTTTAAATTTCGGCTCATCCGAGATAAAAACGTTGCGCATTATACGCTTAAACCTGTACAAAATCAAAATAACTACTGAGACTTTTTAAATCAGATTTTGGTTATTTTTTTAGCAGCTAAATTTAACTTAAAACAAATCCTCTTGTTTTCATCCTTAAAACTGTTTATCATCTGCCACATCTTTTACGCGACTATAGCTCAGTTGGTTAGAGCACCACCTTGACATGGTGGGGGTCACTGGTTCGAGTCCAGCTAGTCGCACCATATTACAATCCCAAGCTTTTTAGCTTGGGATTTTTCTTTTTATCCCCTACTTAATTTAAATGAATATTTTCTGAATAAACCGCATAAGCAAATGAAAATAATTTGCATTGATCGACGTAAACGTTTTCGCTATACTTACGACTCTTTTATTATCTATCGGGTTATATATCGGAAAACAATTATGAAATTTAAATTAAGTCTTATTTCAACCGCACTTTTGGCGAGTTTCTCCGCTTCTACTTTTGCGGAAACTGAACAAGCCGCAAATACAAACACCGAAGTACTTGAGCAAATCAATGTTCAAGATACAGGTATTAAACAAAATGGTTATCAAACGACAGGGACATCCGTCGTATCAAAAGCTGAAGTGCCTGTATTCGATACGCCAAATACTGTCAATATCCTTTCGACTAAATTATTAGAAGATCGTAAACCTGAGTCACTCATTGATGCGCTTTATAACGTCAGTGGTGTAAGCCAAGCCAATACGCTGGGTGGTATGTTTGATGCCATCCAAAAACGTGGTTTTGGTGGAAACCGTGACAACTCAATTATGCGTAACGGTTTACAAGCTGGCCCAGCTAAAAACTTTAGCACGACAACTGAAACCGTTGAAGTGTTAAAAGGGCCTGCATCTGTGCTTTATGGTATTCAAGATCCAGGTGGCGTGGTCAATATCATTACTAAAAAACCACAACAAACACCTCGCTATGTCATTGGTGGCACTTTAGGTAATCATAGCCTATGGGGAACACAATTAGATTTCACTGGTGGCTTAGGAAATGGTTTTGCTTACCGCTTTATCTATGACAAACAAGAAAAAGACTACTGGCGTAATTTTGGCAAAGTGAAAAACACGACTTACGCGCCATCACTTTCTTGGGAAAATGATAAAACTAAAGTACTTCTTTCTTATGAACACAAAGATATTCTTGAGCCATTTGATCGTGGTACAAATCTTTTAACGGCAACTAATGCATTACCGGATATTCCTGTATCGCGTCGTTTAGATGAACCAAATAATGAAACAACCGCAAAAACCGATAACATTGATTTCAAAATTGAGCACAAATTAAGTGATGGTTGGAAATTAAATGCGGGTTATAGCTATGCTCGTTACAAATATTTCTACGATCAAGCTCGTATTACAAATGTTAACGTTAAAACACGTACAGCCCGCCGAGAGATTGAACAGCAACAAGGTGACCAGCGTGTTCATAGTGGCACATTAAATATTGTCGGTGAATTTGGTATTGGTGATATTGCTAACCGCTTTGTAGCCGGTATTGATGCAATGCGTAATATTCGTGATCTTGGACCGATTTATAACAAAGGTATTACAAATTCAGATATTAATATTGATAATCCAAAATATACCAGCCCTGTTGCAGCACATAAAAATGGTAATGGCAACGCCTACCAATATAACTATCTCAAAACCGTTGGTGTTTATATTCAAGATACCGCCTACTTTACAGATAACTTTATCATGACGGGTGGTTTACGTTATGAGTACTTTGATCAATTTGCAGGACGCCATTGCTTAAATGCAGCAAACTGTAAAAAAGGTCAAAATCTAACAAAAACCGGAAATACCGATCAGCACGATGGTAAATTATTGTATCAATTAGGTGCCGTATATAAATTTACGCCACATATTGCGACCTTTGCGAACTACTCTGAGTCTTTCCGTCCACAAATGAGTGTGGCAACACCTGTTAGCGGCGATTTAAAACCAGAACAAGGTAAATCTTTTGAAATTGGTGCAAAATACGAAAACTCAGGCTTTAATGCAACACTTGCATTATTCAATATCAGCAAACGTAATGTAGCTGAGGCTGTTGGTTCTGGTTCAAATGCGCAATTAAATATCGTCGGCAAACAACGTTCTCGTGGTGTGGAATTCGATCTTAATGGTCAAATTACGGATAGTCTAAGCGTAGCGGCTAACTATACCTACACCAAAGTAAAATCACTTGAAAATGAGCGCTATCCTGATGCGGTAAATCAACAACTTTCTGGTGTACCAAAACATCAAGCTTCCCTATTCCTAGCTTATAACGTAGGTGAATTTGATTTTGGTAACATCCGTGTTGGTGGTGGTGCTCGTTATTTAGGTTCTTGGCATGCTTATAACAGTGATTACACAAAAGCATACAAATTACCTCATGCCGTGGTATATGATGCCTTTATTGCTTACGATACCAAAATCTCTGGCAAGAAAGTGTCTTTCCAACTTAACGGTAAAAACTTAGCAGATAAAACTTACTATCCATCCACCTCTGGTAACGCAACAAACACGTTAATCCCTGTTGCATTAGGTTATGGACGTGAATTTATCTTCAACACGAAAGTTGAGTTTTAATTGAGCGCACAATGCGAGGGCGAATCATTTCGCCCTTTTTTTCGTTTTTTACTTTATGGATAATCAATGAATTGGCAAACTGAACTTAACTCAAGTTTAAGCTGGATTTTGACCGCACTTTTCTGGGTGATTGTGTGCTTTAGCGTGACGACACTGGTACTCAAACAAACCACATTCGGTCAGAAGTTTTGGCATATTGCATCCCCTTCGATTAATCGCCGTAACAGCATCAAAATAATCCTTATGCTACTGGTGTTGTTTACCATGATTTTGTTAGAAGTGCGTTTCAGCGTACTCAACTCTTTTTTCTATAACGGGCTTTATAGCTCAATGCAGGAATTAGATGCGGATAAGTTTTGGTTCTTTGCAAAACTGAATGCCCTCTTAGTATTGGTACAAGTTATCCACTCCATCGCCGATTATTTCTTGCAACAAGTATTTGAAATCCGTTGGTTGGAAAGCTTGAATAAAGTCCTTGTTAAACGATGGTTAGAAAATAAAAAATACTATCGCCTCAAATACGAAAAAGATCTGCCCGATAATATTGATCAACGTATTGAACAAGATGCACGTGAATTTATCAGTAGTACCGTTAAAATTGTGCGGGGAATGATTAATTCGATTCTGACTACCATTGAATTTACCATCATTCTTTGGTCACTTTCTGGTGTGTTGAGTCTTTTCGGCTTGAATATCGAAAAAGGTGTTGTTTTCTTTATTTATGCCTTTATTATCCTCGCAACGTTAATGTCCGTTTGGATTGGTCACCCTTTAATCAAGCTGAACTTTAATAAAGAAAAACTCAATGGTGACTACCGTTATTCTTTAATTCGAGTGCGAGATAATGCGGAAAGTATTGCATTCTATCAAGGTGAACAACAAGAACAGCATTTACTGAAAAACAAATTTGCCGAAATTATTCATAACCGTTGGGCAATTGTGTTGAGAATGTTGGGATTAGACGGCTTTAATGGAAGCGTCACACGAGTGGCGAAACTCTTACCTTTAATGCTTCAAGCCCCTCGTTTTTTCACTGGACAAATCAAACTGGGCGATATGCACCAAACTGTGCAAGCATTTAACCGATTAATGACCGCACTTTCCTTCTTCCGTTTGTTCTATGAAGAGTTTACGCTCTATCAAGCGCGCTTAAATCGTCTTTATGGTTTTATGACGAAGTTGGATGAATTAGATCATTCAGAGGTTCATCAACCCATGAAATGTTCTAACCGTGTTGCATTGTCAAACTTTGGTATTAAAGACGAGCAAGGCAGATTGTTGCTTAATAACTTAAATATTGAATTAAAAAATGGTGATGCCTTATTAATTCAAGGTCCATCTGGCACAGGGAAAACATCGCTATTAAAAGCGATGGCGGGGATTTATCCTTTTGAGACAGTGGGGCTGGTGGAACATCCTTGTGTGACCAGTTTATTCTTACCACAACGTCCTTATATGCCACAAGGCACGTTACGTGAAGCGATTTGCTATCCAGATATTGATCCTTATCATCCTGAATTGGAAAAAACACTCGCGGATTGCTGTTTGGATAAATACCTTCATAGTCTTGATATAGATAACGATTGGCAAGCAATTTTGTCACCGGGTGAATTACAGCGTGTGGCATTCATTCGGATTTTACTGACGAAGCCAGAAGTGGTCTTTTTAGATGAAACCACATCAGCACTTGATGAGCCAACAGAGTATCTGCTTTATAAAACAATTAAAGAGCGCTTACCGAATATGATCATTCTGAGTGTTGGCCATCGTGGCACATTGCATCAATTCCATAACAAACAATTGGATTTGGCTGTCTGCATCGTCTAAATAACAAAAGGCTAAATTATATTTAGCCTTTTCTTTATTATAAAGCCTATACGGCGACCTAGAACTTGCACAATGCTTGCTACACACCCCAATCCCCCCTATAATTCCCCCAATTTTTCTAATTCCATTTTCACAATGTCAAATAAAACCATTGCAAAAAATACGCTATTTCTCTACATCCGAATGCTTTTCAACATGGGAGCCATGCTGTATATCTCTCGTGTGGTATTACAGGTTTTGGGAGTAGAAGATTTTGGTATCTATAACATTGTGATGGGGGTCGTGGTCTTATTTTCCTTTTTTAATGGCACAATGACCGCCACTACTCAGCGTTTTATTAACGTAGAAAAAGCCTCGAATGACATTCAACGTGTCAATAAAGTCTTTAATATTAGTATCTTAAATCACCTACTCATTATTTTTATCGTATTAGTGTTAGCTGAAACCGTAGGTTTATGGTTTTTAAATCACAAATTAGTTATCCCCGCTGAACGCTTGCAAGCGGCAAATATCGTTTACCAATTAGCATTAATTATTGCCCTTGTTGAAATCATTAAAGTGCCATTCAATGCCATGATTGTTGCACACGAGAAAATGGGATTCTATGCGTGGTTGGGATTAGGGGAAACCATCTTAAAACTAACCTCTGTTTTTATCTTAAGTCATATCACACATTACGATAAGTTGATTACTTATGGTGGCTTATTGCTTTCAGTCAGCTTAATCGTGCTCTCCCTTTATGTGTTATTCACTAAATATTATTTCAAAGAAGCCGCACGTTTCCGTTTATATAAAGATTTAAGTAAAACCAAAGAAATGGTGAGTTTTTCCGGTTGGATGCTTATGGGGCAAGTCGCTTATGTGGGTTCAACACAAGGCTTGAATATGGTGTCTAACTTATTCTTTGGTGTGGCAGTCAATGCCGCTGTTGCGATTGCAACACAAGTAGAAGGTGCAGTTTACAGCTTTGTAAATAATTTCCAAATGGCAGCTAATCCGCAGTTAGTTCAGTCTTATGCTGCAAAAGATTATGATCGCAATCGCCAATTAATTCTTGGGATTTCAAAATATTCACTTTATTTAATGGCAATTCTCTCTGCGCCTGTATTATATTTCACCCATACCTTATTGACATTTTGGCTAGGTGATCATCTTCCGCAATATACTGAACAACTTGTACAAGCTATTATTGCTTGCTTATTGATCAGTGCAATGGCTGGCGCATTTTGGATGAGTGCATTAGCCATTGGCACATCTACCGTAAAACAATACAATATCATCGTAGCGTTAATCGATCTTTGTACGGTGCCATTGGCTTATTATTTGTTCACACTAGGTTACAATCCAGTATTTGCCTTTGTGGGTAAATTTAGTACGATGGTCATCTCACAAATCTATCGATTATATTTTATTAATAAAAAAATTAAATTTAACCAAAAAGAATTTGTCTCATATTTAGTGAATGTCGGCGTGGTGTTTGGTCTACTATTAGGTATCATCTATATATCAGATACTACCCGCAGTTATTCTTTATTGGAGTTTATTGGACAATCCATCATCTTAGAAATGGTATTAATCTGTGTCATTTTAATCTTCGGATTAAACACAGCAGAAAAAAATTTCTTGTTTAGCTATTTAAAGAAAAGAGTAAAAAAATGAATCAACTCCTTATTGATTTAAAAAACAAATTGAATTCTATTGTCGAACTGATCAAAGATAAAAACGACGTATTTTATTTTGACTACCCGCTTCATTTGAACGTGGGCGATTTACTGATTTATCACGGAACCGAACAATTTTTTAAAGATCACCACATTAATGTGACCTTAAAACGCTGTGAATATGATTTAGATCTTGAAGAAGTTAAAGCAAAAATTACACCGAACACTACCATCCTTTTACATGGTGGTGGCAACTTTGGTGATCTTTATCCGCAGCATCAAAAGATCCGTGAAGAAATGGTGACCCATTTCCCGAATAATCGCATTATTGTGTTACCACAAACCGCTTATTTTAAGCACGAAGAAAATCTGCAAAAATCAGCCGCTCTTTTCCGTAGCCACAGTGATTGCCATCTACTGGCTCGCGATGAAAGAACGGAGAACTTATTTGCACAATTTTCTGATCATGTTTATTTATCACCGGATATGGCGCATCAGCTTTATGGCACGATGGAAACTAAGCAAGGCACAACGGGGGAACAACTTTATTTCTTGCGTAAAGACATTGAAGCAAGTGATATAGAGAAAAATATCCTCGCGCAACTGCCTGCCAACAGCAATGTAAAAGACTGGGAAGACATTCTTTCAACCGAAGATGATGTGGTTTTAGCATTAAGTTGGCGAATGAGTAAAATGGCCAATAAATTTGGTTTAAGTTGGCTAAAAGATCTCTGCCATCAATTCTGGTATGCCTATACTCAACGCATTGTAAAACGTGTTGCACAAGTATTCTTAGCGAACGACAAAGTGACCACAACTCGCTTACATGGTCATATTTTCTCTTGCTTGTTAGAAATTCCAAATCGTGTTTGCGATAACTCTTATGGCAAAAATAGTAGCTATGCGAAATTATGGACAAAAGAGCTAGATTTCGTTGAATTGGATAAATAATGTTTGAATTGAAAAAACTCATTACCGCTATGATTCTTCCCCCATTTAATATTTTAATTCTGTGGGGGCTGTCTCTTATTCTAGCTAAATTCAATTTCAAAAAATTAAGCCGAATTTCGACCGCACTTGGTTTCTCACTACTCTATCTTTTAAGTATTCCTTACACTGCACAAGTACTTAAAGATAGTCTCATTACTGAAGATCATTTGACACTGCAAGATTACCAACAAGCTCAAGCGATCGTTTTACTGGGTGGTGGTTTACGTGATAGCAAAGAGCTTTATGCGCCATTAGCTTCAACAGGTATTCAACTTGAACGCTTACGTTATGCCGCTTTCTTACAAAAAGAAACGCACTTGCCACTATTGATTACAGGGGCTAGTCCAACTGGTGCCATTGAGGCAAAAATCGCCGCAGAAGAACTCCAAAACTTCTTTAATGTGCCAACAAAATGGATTGAACCTAAGGCACTTACCACCAAAGAAAATGCCCTTTTCACCAAACAAATATTGGAAAAAGAAGGTATTCATAAAATTATTTTAGTCACTAATGAATGGCATATGCAACGTGCAAAATTATTATTCCAACAACAAGGCTTTGATGTGTTACCTGCAAGTGTAGGTGAAGGCATTACGCCAGATAGTTACGGACTCAATATGATGCATTTTATTCCGCAAGGTGGCGCAATTACTAAAAATATGCAATTACTCAAAGAGTGGATTGGATATTGGAAAGAGCGCTAAGGTGCGGTCAAAAGATCATAAATTAGATAATGTTAAGAGGAAGAAAACATGAGTCAAATTACACGCGAACAAATGCTTCAAGTATTCGAAAATCGCTGTTCAACACGCTATTACGATCCGAATAAAAAAATTAGCCAAGAAGATTTTGCTGCAATTTTAGAATTTGCTCGTTTATCACCAAGCTCAGTAGGTTCTGAGCCATGGAAGTTCTTAGTTATTCAAAATAAAGCATTACGCGATAAGCTCAAACCTTTTAGCTGGGGCATGCAATATCAATTAGATGATTGTAGTCATTTAGTGATCATTCTTGCTAAGAAGAATGCTCGATATGACACGCCTTTCTTCCGTGATGTTGCGGTGCGTAGAGGTTTACAAGGCGAGCAATTAGAAAAAGCCTTGGAAAAATATAAAGGCTTACAAGAAGTTGAAATGAAAACCGCAGAAAGCGAGCGTGCATTATTTGACTGGACAAGTAAACAAACCTATATAGCCTTAGCCAATATGCTAACTGGTGCTGCCGCTATCGGTGTAGATTCTTGCCCTATTGAAGGCTTTAACTACGATAAAATGAATGAAGTTTTAGCCGCTGAAGGTCTTTTTGATCCAAGTGAATGGGGTGTATCCGTGGCCGCAACATTTGGTTATCGCGCGAGAGACATTACCAAAAAATCTCGTCGACCAATTGAAGAAATCGTCACTTGGGTTGAATAATCTATTTTCAAATAAATGGGCAGCAAACGCTGCCCTTTTCTTTATCCACCGAATAAAGCTGCACCACCTGTTACAGCCCCCATCGTGCCATATAACAAGCTTAGTGCAAAAAAGATCATCATTGCACCCGCAATACATTTGATCATGGCTTCGCCTTTTTGATTAGAACCCGCTAAACCATACCAATGCCCTAAGCGAGTCGCGACATTTCTCGCATAGCGTACTAACGCTGCAAAAAGCGAAAGCATTAATCCTGTCCCCAAAGACATGGCAAAAGTAGCTAAAATTCCCCACCAATAAAGATCCAGCATATAAGCGAGAAAAAGCACAAAAATGGCGCCACTACACGGTCGCATACCAATGGTTAAAATCACTAAGAGTTGAGATTTTAAATCACCCGATTGCTTAAGCTGTTGATCATTGGGTAGATGTTGATGTCCACAACTACACTGCGCTTGGCTTGCTTTTCCTTGCTCATATCGAAATGGCGAAGCTGCTCCAATCTGTTTCGGTAATGATTGAATAGATGTGATACGAAAAGACTGTTTTTTCTTCAAGCCTTTCAAACCTTGAGCAATCCAATAAAACCCTAGTAACAATAATAAAATGAGTGCGCTACGCTCCAGCCATAACTGACTAAGTTTAAAATATTTAGAGGAAAGATTAAGTATCACCACCACAATGGAGGTTGCTGTAACTGCGACAAAACCTTGCATGAGAGAGGAAAGTAAACTTAAGCGTACGCTGGTTTTAAGCTGGCTTTCGTGAGTAGAAAGATAACCAGCAATAATAAATTTCCCATGCCCAGGCCCTAATGCATGTAATACACCATAAGAAAAGGCGGCGAAAATCAACCACAATCCTGCTGTAGATGAATGTGCTTGAATTTGGCGTAGATTTTCAGAAATCAGCTGATTAAAGGCTTTTTGCCAATCGGCTACTTGCACAAAAAGCCAAGGTAGCAAGGCGAAAATAATCGCTAATAAGCCGATAAAGAGTGCGGTCAATTTTAACTTCATTTTTTTATTCACATTTAATTTTTACTTTCTGCGCAAACAATACACCAAGAGAATCATCCTCATTTTTTTGCGATTTATCCAATGATGAAGCGTAGGATTTAATTTTTTCATCCACATTAGGTTCAAGCACTTCCCCTTTGCAGTTTGCAGGAAGTGCTGAAAAATCAACCGCTCTTTTACCTATTTCAGCATAACGCATTGCCACATAATAGGTGCTGTCATAAGTCATTAGCGTAAATTCATTATTTTGCAAAGTCTGTGGCTGAGCTAAAAGAAAATCAAAATAATACTCCACCTCATTTCCTTTAACACGCATGCCATAATTTTCAGGCTGTTTTTTATATTTAATTTTGTGATTTTCTTTATCAAAGACATAACTAAAGTAATGCTCATTCACGACATTCGTCATCACTTCATCAATGAGTTTTTGTTTAGCCGCTTTATCGCCTTTTGCCTGCATCACATCATACAATACGGCTGAAGAGCTGGCTTCATCCAGTAACCATTGAGCCGAAAAACCAATTAATTGATTATCTTTCACTAACGGTTTGGTTTGCATATCAATAAAGGCGTGAGGATGAGCAAGAACCGAAAAAGGAGAAATCAGCGATAATCCTAGGAGTAATTTTTTAAACATAAATAAGAATAAAGTGGGCTAAATAATTGAATAGACAGATTTTATCACAAGCAGTTCCTAATCAAAATCGAATAAAAATCGGTCGAAACATAAAAAATCCTGTGATTTTCTTGATTTGTATCAACAAATTATTCATTCGCATTTCCCTTGTAACTGAAATTTATGTACTATTTGCCTCGTCAAGTGATTGCTTGATATTCATAAAGTTCCTAAATAAAATAATCATAAATATAGCTAAACTACTTTCCTACCACCCTATATGGGTGGTTTTTTTTGCCTTTCAAATAGCTTATTCCCTAAACATCAAGTAAAATAACCGCACTTTTATTCATAACATCGAGAAAATTATGTCAACGCAATTTGTATATACGATGCACCGTGTCGGCAAAGTGGTGCCACCGAAGCGTCATATTTTGAAAGATATTTCTTTAAGCTTCTTCCCTGGTGCAAAAATCGGGGTGCTCGGCTTAAATGGTGCGGGTAAATCAACCCTCTTACGCATTATGGCGGGCGTGGATAAAGAGTTCGAAGGTGAAGCTCGTCCACAACCGGGTATTAAGATTGGTTATCTTCCACAAGAACCAAAACTTGATCCGCAACAAACTGTACGTGAAGCAGTAGAAGAAGCGGTTTCTGAAGTAAAAAATGCACTGACTCGTTTAGATGAAGTTTATGCACTTTATGCTGATCCTGATGCGGATTTCGATAAACTAGCCGCAGAACAAGCAAACCTTGAAGCGATTATTCAAGCACACGATGGACATAATTTAGATAACCAATTAGAACGTGCGGCTGATGCATTACGTTTACCGGATTGGGATGCCAAAATTGAGCATTTATCTGGTGGTGAACGTCGTCGTGTGGCGCTTTGTCGTTTATTGCTCGAAAAACCAGACATGCTCTTATTAGACGAACCAACCAACCACTTAGATGCAGAATCTGTGGCATGGTTAGAACGCTTCTTACATGACTACGAAGGTACTGTTGTGGCAATTACCCACGACCGTTACTTCTTAGATAACGTAGCAGGTTGGATCTTAGAGCTTGACCGTGGTGAAGGTATTCCTTGGGAAGGTAACTACTCTTCTTGGTTAGAGCAAAAAGAGAAACGCTTAGAGCAAGAACAAGCGGCTGAAAATGCACGCCAAAAATCGATTGCGAAAGAGTTAGAATGGGTACGCCAAAATCCTAAAGGTCGTCAAGCGAAAAGCAAAGCTCGTATGGCACGCTTCGATGAGTTGAACTCTGGTGAATACCAAAAACGTAACGAGACCAATGAACTCTTTATTCCACCTGGTCCTCGTTTAGGTGATAAGGTTATTGAGGTAGAACATCTCACTAAATCTTACGGCGATCGCACTTTAATTGATGATTTATCATTTAGCATTCCAAAAGGTGCTATCGTAGGTATTATCGGGGCGAATGGTGCGGGTAAATCTACCTTATTCCGTATGCTTTCAGGCCAAGAACAACCAGATAGCGGCTCAATTACGATGGGTGAAACCGTTGTGCTTGCTTCTGTGGATCAATTCCGTGATTCAATGGATGACAAGAAAACCGTTTGGGAAGAAGTGTCTAACGGACAAGATGTTCTCACTATTGGTAACTTTGAAATTCCAAGCCGTGCCTATGTTGGCCGATTTAACTTCAAAGGCGTAGATCAACAAAAACGTGTGGGCGAATTATCAGGTGGTGAGCGTGGTCGTTTACATTTAGCGAAACTTCTACAACGTGGTGGTAACGTATTGTTATTGGACGAACCGACTAATGACTTAGACGTTGAAACTTTACGTGCGTTAGAAAATGCGATCTTAGAATTTCCTGGTTGTGCAATGGTAATTTCCCATGACCGTTGGTTCTTAGACCGTATTGCAACTCATATTTTAGATTACGGTGATGAAGGTAAAGTGACTTTCTATGAAGGTAACTTCTCTGACTACGAAGAGTGGAAAAAGAAAACCTTAGGTGAAGCCGCAACACAGCCACATCGTATTAAATATAAGCGTATTGCAAAATAAGAAATTAAAGTGCGGTCACTTTTGACCGCACTTTCCTTTTACATCTGGAGTGATTATGTTAGTTTATTTGCACATTGTTTGTGCATTTTTAAGTTTAGGGTTATTAATTATCCGTGGGGGAATGCAATTAAGTGGGAAAAATTGGCGCGCGATTAAACTGCTAAAAATTTTACCGCACTTAGTTGATACACTTTTAATTGCAAGTGGCTTAACGATTTTCTTCTTGGTCGGTTATCAGTTACAAAGCTGGCTTGTCATGAAAATTATCATGCTTGTGCTTTATATCTTCTTCTCGGCTAAATATTTTAGTCGTAAAGCAGTCAATCCAAACAATGCATTTCTGGCACTTGCTGTATTAAGTTTCTTGGGCGCAATTTTCTTTGCTTACCAACCAGACTTCATGGAAAGTTAATCATAAAAAAATCCATCTTCATTTGAAGATGGATTTTTTGTTTTATCTTAACCACCGGCTAATTTTACTTTAAACCCTTTTTGTTCTAAAAGTTGTTTTAGTAAATCACGTTTTTCGCCTTGAATCTCAATATTGCCGTCTTTAACTGAACCACCGCAACCACAACGCTTTTTAAGTTCAGCCGCTAACTTTTTCAATTCATCATCTGATAAATCTAGCCCTGTAATCACTGAAACACCTGCGCCTTTTCGACCACTGGTTTGTTTTTGGATGCGAACCACACCATCACCTTTAGGGGTTGTACTGGGTGCTTTTTCTCTTTAATTCGACCAACTTCGGTAGAATAAACTAAAGTACTCTCTGTCATATTACTCAATTGATGCATTAATTAAACGAAGCACTTCAGCTGGATTTTCAGCTTGAGTAATTGGACGACCAATTACTAAATAATCAGAACCAGATCGAATAGCTGCTGCTGGTGTCATGACGCGACGCTGGTCACCAAAATCACTACCAATTGGACGAATCCCTGGGGTGACTAATTTAAAATCAGGACCACAAGTATTACGTAAAATCTCTACTTCCTGTGGTGAACAAACTACCCCATCTAATCCTGCACGCTGTGTTAAATTTGCAAGACGTAAAACGTGTTCAAGTGGCGAAGAATTAATACCAATTTGCAACAAATCTAAATCTTCCATGCTTGTTAATACGGTTACTGCGATTAATAACGGCGCATCTTTTCCATAAGGCTTGAGAATTTTCTTCGCCTCTTCCATCATTTTTAAGCCGCCACTAGCGTGGACATCAACCATCCATACGCCTAAATCAGCCGCAGAACGCACCGCTCTTGCCACAGTATTAGGGATATCATGAAATTTTAGGTCGAGGAAAACATCAAATTGACGCTCGTGTAATTGTTTAACGAAACTGGTTCCCAGTGTGGTAAACATTTCTTTACCCACTTTTAAACGGCATAAGCTTGGATCAATTTGATCCACGAGGGATAACGCTTGCGCTTCCGTTTCGTAATCCAATGCAACGATTACTTTGCTATTCATAATTTTACCTCACTGTGTCAATTAATTATGTTCAGGTTTGATGGTTTCCCACTGTTTGCAAGAAGGACAATTCCACATTAATTTATGGGTTTGATAACCGCAATTTGAGCAACGATAACCAAAGCCTTGCTTAATTCTCTCTCCGACCATTTTATGTAACAAAATTAAGCTTTCTTTACCTCGCCCTTCCTCTGCATCATCAATTTGGAATTGAATAAAACGGTGGAAAATAGATGTACTTGGATTTTTGGTTAGTTGTTGATAAAGCTTTGATTGAGCTGCACTCTTGCCATCTTTCTCTTCAATCACGCTTGCTAACATTAAATCGACTTTAGTATTGTTAATCTGCTGGCTGGCTCGAATCAAGAATAACTCAAAGTTATCTCTCTCTCCTAATTCATCATAACAATATTTGAGTGTTTTCAACACTTCTCCAATGTAAATTGGATTTTGATTAAGAATATTCTCCAAAAAATGAATAGCTTGACGATAGTTTTTATTAGCCATTTCTAAATCAGCAAGTAGCATTGATGCTCTCACACTGGTTGGAGATACATTCAGCGCTTTTTGTAAAATACTACGTTTTTCGTCCGCACTTTCAAGTTCACCGCTTAAGGCATATTCACAATAACATTGTGCTAATTCCACATTATTTTCTTTGGGTGAGATCTTGGCAAGCTTCTCTGCGATATTAACGGCTTTTTTCCATTCTTTTGTTTTTTGATAAATCACCAAAAGCTGTTGCAGTGCATTTTCAGCAAATTCTGGTTCATCCACCATAATGATGTAAAGTGCTTCAGCGCGGTCATAAAAACCCACCGTCATAAAATCCTTGGCGAGTTGCTGTTTAGCTAATAATTTTTGTTCGAAAGAATAATTGGGACTACGATCGAGGGCTTGATGAATTCTTAAAGCACGATCCACTTCGCCTCGAGAACGGAAAAGGTTACCGAGCGTTAGCTCAGCTTCAAATTGAGAATTGCTTTCAATTTCATTTTCTGTTTCTTGTTTTTGCAACATATCAAGAAACAAATCAACGGCTTTATCCGTTTGATTAGAAAGCAAAAAATTGACCCCCGTGACATAATCACGGGAGAGTTTATTACTAATATCTTCCTGATCTTTCTTGGCACTCCGATGCCCCATATACCAACCATAAGCGGCGGCTATTGGCAGAAGCAGAAAGAGTAATTCAAGCATTATACTGCCTTATCGCGAGTAGTCGTTAATTCGTTAATTTGTAATGTTTGACGTTTAACTTGACGCGCTAACGACATATTTTTGAATTTTAATTTTAAGTAGAAAAATCCTGTAATTAACCAACCTAAAATCAATCCAAAACCAAATAAAATGGCAACTAATGTTGAAAGTTGGAATTGGCTTTCAGCAACAATGTAGTTAAAGGTGATTACTTGATCATTATTTGCCCCTATAGTTACCGCAACAAGTACGATAGCCAATACAATAATGAGCCCAAGAATATATTTAATCATCACAATCTCCTTTGTTAAGAATAGGTTCATTATGCCAAAATTTGTAATAAAAAACGACACCTAAGTGTCGTTTTATTGATATCGATTGAATGTTTAAGCAAAAACATTTACGCGATCTTTTAATTCTTTACCCGCTTTAAAGTGCGGTACAGATTTAGCATCTAATTTTACAGAATCACCGGTTTTAGGATTACGGCCAACTCGTGGTTGACGATGGTGTAAAGAGAAGCTACCAAAACCACGAACTTCAATACGATTACCCTCTTCTAAAGATTGTGCAATGAGTTCAAGAATATCCTTTACAATACCTTCTACTTCTTTTGCGGATAAAGTTGGGTGCTTTGTTGATAGATTTTCAATTAGTTCAGATTTAGTCATCGTCAACTCTCCTTTAAATTTATACTTAAACTTGTTATTAAGACTTACAGGTAATGCATTAGTTCATAATAAATTACCGCTAAATCCTTGTTAATTATAGCTGGTAGTAATAAGGCTGAGTCAATGACCCAGCCTTATTTATGTGAATTAATTATTCACCTTTAGCAGCTTTGAAAGCTTCAGCCATTGCGTTTGGAATAGCAACATCTTCTTGTTTGTTATTCACGTTTGCAACTGCAGCTGCTTCTTCAGCTTGATCTTTCGCTTTTACAGATAAGTGAACGATACGTGCTTTACGATCAACACCTGTGTATTTCGCTTCAACTACATCACCTGCTGCCACTTCGTTTGTTAAGTCTGCTGCACGGATATAACCTTCAACGCCACCTGCTAATTCAACTTTAGCACCTTTAGCGTCAGCTTCAACAACAGTTGCAGAAATTACTGCGCCTTTTTTGTTGATTGCTACGAAGTTGTTGAATGGATCATCTTCAAGTTGTTTGATACCTAAAGAAATACGTTCTTTCACTGCGTCTACTGCTAATACTACTGCAGAAACTTCGTCACCTTTTTTGTAGTTACGAACTGCTTCTTCACCTGCAACATTCCAAGAAATGTCAGATAAGTGAACTAAACCGTCGATACCACCTTCAAGACCGATGAAGATACCGAAATCAGTGATTGATTTGATTTTACCAGTAACTTTGTCGCCTTTGTTGTGAGTTTCAGCGAATTGAGTCCATGGGTTAGGTTTGCATTGTTTTAAACCTAAAGAAATACGACGACGTTCTTCATCAACTTCTAACACCATTACTTCAACTGTATCGCCAAGGCTTACAACTTTAGATGGGTGGATGTTTTTGTTAGTCCAATCCATTTCAGAAACGTGAACTAAACCTTCAACACCATCTAAGATTTCAACGAAACAGCCGTAGTCAGTTAAGTTAGTTACTTTACCCGTTAATTTGCTGTTTACTGGGTGGTTTTCAGCGATAGCAACCCAAGGATCTTGACCTAATTGTTTTAAGCCTAAAGATACGCGAGTACGATCTTTGTCAAATTTTAATACTTTAACAGTTACTTCGTCGCCTACATTCACGATTTCGCTTGGGTGTTTAACACGTTTCCAAGCCATATCAGTGATGTGTAATAAACCGTCAACGCCACCTAAATCTACGAATGCACCGTAGTCAGTTAAGTTTTTAACGATACCTTTAACTTCTGAACCTTCAGCGAGGTTCTCAA
Source organism: Haemophilus sp. 27098_8_127 (assembly GCF_041433495.1). Taxonomy (NCBI): domain Bacteria; kingdom Pseudomonadati; phylum Pseudomonadota; class Gammaproteobacteria; order Pasteurellales; family Pasteurellaceae; genus Haemophilus; species Haemophilus sp. 27098_8_127. Next base: position 256,401 of record NZ_JAPWBP010000001.1, on the reverse strand, counting down.
GGATTTGTTCACGTTCTTGGCTGTTTTCAGATTCGATCACTGCACGACGAGAAACAACAACGTTGTTACGTTTTTGATCTAATTTGATTACTTTGAATTCTAATTCTTTACCAAGTAGGTGATCAGCTTCACGTGCAGGACGTGTATCAACTAATGAACCTGGTAAGAATGCACGAACACCGTTTAACTCAACTGTGAAACCGCCTTTCACTTTACCGTTGATTAAACCGATAACGGTCGCTTTTTCTTCGTAAGCTTTTTCTAATTCAATCCAAGATTCGTGACGAACAGCTTTCTCACGAGAAAGTTTAGTTTCGCCGTAACCATCTTCAACTGCATCTAAAGCTACGTTTACTGTGTCGCCAACTTTAACTTCAAGTTCACCTTGAGCGTTTTGGAATTCAGCAACAGGAATTGCAGATTCAGATTTTAAGCCGGCATCAACAAGTACAAAGCCTTTTTGAATAGCAACAACAGTACCGCTAACGATTGAACCTTGACGGGTTTCAAGGCCTTTTAATGATTCTTCAAAGAGTTGAGCAAAAGATTCTGACATATAAATAATCTTCTTAATTTAAGTTAATAACATCCACATTAAGATCCATAAAATGCGGGGTTGAGGATAAATGTCTATTCTTCCTTGAATAAACAGTTAAATCGAAATTGACGCTTTTTCTTGAATATAAACTAACGCTTGAGCAATGACTTCATCAATACTCAATGTTGTACTATCTAACAATAAAGCATCATCAGCCGGTTTCAATGGCGCAACCTCACGATTTCTATCACGAAAATCGCGTTCTTGTATCTCGGCTAAAATCTGTGCAAAGTTACCATTAATTCCCTTATTTTGCAACTGTTTATAGCGTCTTTTTGCACGTTCTTCCGCACTCGCGTCTAAAAATAGTTTAACTTGTGCATTTGGGAAAACCACGGTTCCCATATCTCGCCCATCCGCAATCAGGCCATCATTTTTGCTAAAATCCTGCTGAAGTTGCAGTAAAGCTGACCGCACTTTTGGGAAAACCGCCACTTTTGAGGCGGCTTCCGCCACTTCTTGCGTACGGATCAAATGGCTCACATCCATTCCACCTAAAAGCACATTGACTTCTCCATTCTTTGGAATGAACTGAATATCTAAATGACGTGCTAACTCCGCTAATCCTTCTTCATCGGTTAAGTCTGCATGGCGTTTCAGTGCAGCCAATGCCGTCACGCGATAAATGGCGCCACTATCTAATAAGGTAAAACCTAACTTTTCTGCCAATGCGTAACAAAGTGTTCCTTTCCCTGCACCACTTGGGCCATCAACGGTGATGATTATCCCCATAAAAATCTCCAGTTAAAATAATAATGTAGAGAATTTTACCTTATTCTCCACATTATTGCTTTTTAAATTTGATTAGCCAGAGTTACTGTCGAATCAAGTAATACTTTTGCTCCTTTTTGACACCAATCATCTGTAATATTTTCTGCCTCATTATGGCTTAATCCATTAACACAAGGAATAAATATCATTGATGTTGGAAATTTATGATTTAATTGACATGCATCATGACCAGCTCCAGAAACAATATACTCCCAAGAATAACCTAATAAATCACAACTTTCTTGGATCGTTTTAATCAACTCTGAATTAAATTTAACTGGAGATAAAGAAACAACTTTCTTAATATCAAACACTAAATTATTTTCTCGAGCAATATCATTCAAAATTGCATAAATTTCCCTTTCGATATTTATTAAACTTTGTTCATTAGGATGACGAACCTCTAGCGTAAAATAAGCTTCACCTGGGATTACATTAGGTGAATTTGGCGTTAATTTAATCTGACCAACAGTCACACGCCCCTGATTAACTACTTCTCTCAAACCTAATTTATTAAATTTGACTATTGCATTTGCCATGCCTACTGATGCATCTTGACGCATATTCATTGGTGTAGTTCCAGCATGAGAAGATAACCCCATCAATTTGATTTGATACCAGCTCTGTCCTAATGCACCAGTTACTACACCTATTTCAGTCTGATTATTTTCTAAAACAGGTCCTTGCTCGATATGAAGCTCTAATACAGCATAAGGATGATATGATGAAAAATCGTCTGTACCTAAATAATTAATATTATTTAAAGCTTCCTCCACTGAAATACCGTCCTTATCTTTTTCAGATAATGCAGCTATAAGAGATAAATTACCAATAAAAACTGAAGCTCCCAACATAGCAGGAGAAAATCTAGCCCCTTCCTCATTTGTCCACATAACAAGATCAATTGGTCGCTCAGTTTCGATATTATGATCATTTAATGACAATAACACTTCTAATCCAGCTAACACCCCATAAATACCATCGTAACGGCCACCTAATGGTTGAGAATCACCATGAGAACCAATTAATATTGGAGCTAATCGGTTATCCTTTCCACTACGGCGAATAAAAATATTACCAATTGCATCTATTTTTATCGAAAAGCCTGCCTCTTTGGAAAGTTTAATCAAATAATCTCTTGCAAGTTTATCCTCACTACTTAATGCAAGTCTTGTTACACCATTTAAGGGGGTTTTCCCAAATTGAGAAAACACATCTAACAAATGAAGTAATCTTGAATTATTAACATCCATGCTATTCCTCATTTTTAGCTGACTCTTCTTGTAATCGATATCTAAAATCACAAAAGCCATCACCATTCATGACTGTATGAGGTCGACTTAAACTCACATTTGGTGCATATCCCTCAATAAATTTGCTATCTCGATTACAAGAAAGCAGGAAACCAATTTCTTCTAATCCCATTTCTTTATACATTTCAGCATAACGGCAACGATGTACATTATAATCATATTTATAATGATCATTATTAATAACCTCTATACGTAATGCATCATCCTTTTCCCATAAATATTGTAAGGCCACAAAGCTCTCTACACTCGTACCATTAGGTTCTCGTTTGGCATATTCCTTTCCTGCATCAATTGCAGCATTAGCTACAGCTTCCTCTATGATTGATTTAGCTTTATCTAAACCAAATTCACGTTTCATTATTTCGTAAATAGGTTTAATTATCTCTGCTTCAATTTTACGTTGCTGTAAAATACCAATCTCGACAAACTCAGGAAAATCTTTATTCATTTTCACTCCTTTAAATTACAAAATCGTTACGTAAAATTTCATTATTAATAAATCGACGAATTCGAGGATCATCATTATTTCTTAACTCACTTGGTGTTTGTAAAAATGCTATTTCACCAGAATCCATAAACGCAATTTTATCTGATACCCGCATTGCGAATTGCATCTCATGGCTCACAATAATCATTGTCATTCCTTCTTTTGCAAGTTCTTCCATAACAAGCAATACTTCTCCAACTAGTGTAGGATCCAATGCCGAAGTTGGCTCATCAAACAGCATAATTTTAGGTTTCATGACCAAAGCTCTTGCAATAGCTACTCGCTGTTGTTGTCCACCCGATAATTGATGTGGATATTTATTGGCATGTTGCAACATTCCTACTTTATCAAGCATTGCTAAAGCCAATAATCGAGTCTCATCTTTAGGTTTATTATGATACTCAGGAGCAAGGAGAAGATTTTCTAACACTGTCTTATGCGGAAATAAATTATAATTTTGGAATACCATTCCTAAATTCACAATTTTACCCACTGAATTTGAAACAAAATGGCTACCATTGATAAAGTCCTCTCCTTCTAATTTGATACTTCCTTCATCTAACGACTCTAAACCATTAATACTTCGAATTAACGTTGTTTTACCTGATCCTGAGTAACCAATAATTGAAAGTACCTCACCCCATTTTAAAGAAAGATCAATACCTTTTAGAACTTGTACGCCGTTAAAGGATTTTTTTACTCCATGTACACTCAATGCTTCATCGCTATTAGCATGTTCAGTTTTTAAAATACTATAAGGTACTAATGCTGACTTATCGATATTAATCTCAGCATAATTTTCATTTTTAATTAAAGATACATCTAATTTGCTTTCAACTTTTTTTAGCACCCAAGACAAGAAACTCACGATAATAATGTAATAAAATGCAACAGCAAGCAAAGTTTCTAATACTAAAAAGTTACGTGTATAAAGCTGTTGTCCGACTAATAAAATCTCAGTTAAAGAAATTACCGAAACAAGAGAAGTTAATTTTACAATTGTAATATACTGGTTAGTTAGTGGAGGTAACGCTACTTTTAATGCCTGAGGAATAATAATTAAACGTTGAAGCCCCCAGAATCGAATTCCTAATACTTTACCGGCTTCATATTGACCTTTAGGTATAGAGGATAAGGCTCCACGATGAATTTCTGCTATATAAGCAGATTCACTGAGCACCATAGCAATTAAACCTGCAATAAATGGATTTGATAATAAAACAGAACTAGCACTCCAGAATTGAGGCACATTATAGATAAAAATTAATAACACTAATAAAGGTAAACTACGAAACAACCAGATATAAGTATTCGAAAATTTATTAACTAGTTTTTTATTCGATTGAGTTCCAAGCGCAAGAAAAAATCCCCAAATAACAGCAAAGATCCAAGTTAATGTACTTAACTCAAATACGGTTAAAACAGCTTTCCAGAAATCAGTATTTACGAATAAGCTTGCTAAATATGACCAGTTAAAACCTTTTGATATCGTTTTATCATTTCCATTTTCACTAGCTAGAATCGCATTATCTAAGGCATTTTCTAGTCCATTTTGTTTTAATAATGCTTCATTTGGAAACTCAAGGTTATATTTTTTTAGTAATTTTTCATATGAACCATCTTCTAAAGTATCTTTTATCGCATGTGCAATAACAGCCTTACCTGATAAGTCATTCTTATTAAAAGCAAGTCCAATCAATACTGGATATAACTGTTCTTTATTTGTAATTTTTAAACGATCACCTAATTGATTAATCACCATCTGTGCAACGGCTGCGTCTTCATACTGAACATCAACACCACCAGATAAAAGTGCTTGAGCAGCCTCTGGTGCACTCGGATACTCTTTCACAATAAGCGGTTTTAGATTTTTAGGCGCACAATACTTTTCTGAAACCTCATTCATCGTTGGAATCCAAGCTGCACCTTTCATTGAAGAAATGCTTTTACCACAAAGATCCTCTAATTTTTGTGGAGAAAAGCTATCGTTACCTCGAACAACAAGAACGCCTCCCGTTTGTAAATAAGGGAGAAAATCAACTTGCTTCGCTCGTTGAGGATTAACATATAAAGCTGAAGCAACAAGATCATAATGTCCAGCATTTAATCCAATAATAATATTTTCAATTCGAGTGTCTTTAAACTCGACAGGACGATTCAGATTTTTTCCAAGTAATCGCATTAAATCAGGATCAAATCCGCTAGCCTCTTTATTATCTAAGTAAGCATAAGGAGCATAAGTTAAATCAATTCCTACTCGTAAAGGGCTTGCGTCATTAGCTTGTGAAAAGAAAGACAACAATAACAGCAATCCTCCCACAAGAGTTTTATGTATGATGTTTAGCATTTTGATAATCCTTTTATTGTTATAAAAAATAAGCCTCCATTAACGGAGGCTTTTGATTTTATGTGTTTTATAAAAGGCTATCTAATAACTGATTTCCCTATTATATAATGATTTTATATATAAGCTTACAATCTATCTATCATTCCCAACACTAATGCCGATGATTGTTTTGCTGCAAGCGGAAGGAATTCCTCAAATGACATACTTGCTGCGCCATCGCCTGCATCAGAAATAGCTCGAACGACCACAAAAGGTACGTTAAAGGCATGACAAACTTGTGCAATCGCTGTTGCTTCCATTTCTACTGCTGTTACATTAGGGAAATCTGCTTTAATTTGAGCAATTTTTTCTTCACTATTAATAAAACTATCGCCCGAGCAAATTAAACCACGTTTTACATTTTGCCCTTGTGATTGTGCAATTTCATCGGCTAAATCTGCTAATTTTTTATCTGAAAGAAAAGCCGCTGGATTTGCGGGTAATTGACCTTTTTCATAGCCAAATGCCGTCACATCGGCATCGTGATAGCGGGTTTCATCAGAAATAACGATATCTCCTACTTTTAAGCCTTTTACAACACCGCCTGCTGAGCCCGTATTTAAGACCACATCCGGTCTAGCCAATTGCAATAAAGCGGTGGTACCAATAGCCGCAGCGACCTTACCTATCCCTGATTGCAATAATGCGACTTCTTTACCATTAATTTTGCCTTCAAAAATGACCGCACTTGCCACTTTTGTTTCTTTTTTATCTGTCATTAATTGGGATAAAATTTCCACTTCTTGTGCCATTGCACCAACAATCCCGATTTTCATTATTTTTTCCTTTCTTGCTCAAGTTTATTCACTAAGAAATCTAATACCGCGACGCCATAATCATCGTTATATAATGTACTTGCGGTGAGCACATATTTTCCGCCCACAACCACATAAGGGAACGTAAATACGCCATATTCTTCTGTTAAATTAATGGCATTATTCACATCTTCTTTTACTTCAGAAGAATGCACGACCTTATTAAATTCAGCTTTACTGATCCCTTGCGAGACTATCCATTCACGCATCTTATCTAATGACGATAATTCGGTATAACGTGCCTTTTCAGAGGTTTCAAATAACAGCGTATCTGACAACTCGCCTACTTTTAAACGCTGTAAGGTATAAAATATTGTCGCTGAAAATTTTGCTTCGTTCGTAGCAACCGGGTATTCATCTAATGCCACTTTATTTGGGCGAATTTGGCTATAAAGCTGCAAGATGTCTTGCGCTGAAGAACAAACTCGACAGTCATAATCAAAGAAAAATTGGATCGGAATTTTACGATCGCTTCTTTTGGCTTGTTCAATCGGTTCTTGATATGAAAAATAATCTCGACCATCTTCAAACTGTGCGACATTCGCTGGTGGTAAGTGCGGTGGATTTTTGGCAGAAAAATCCTTTGCACTGACTTCACCGAATGCGACATTCGTCACACTCAGCAATATCATTGCAAAGGATCCTTTTAATAATTTATTCTGCCAAACTTTTTTCATAAATTAACCAATTGGTTCAATATAATCGACTAATAATTGGACGTTTCGATTTCCACGAAACTCATTAATTTCTAACTTATAAGCAAATTTTGCCTGCTTAATCGACAAATCGGGATAATACCGAGTATCGATATTAAACGCAATGGCATCTAATAATGGACCACCATTTTTAGGCTCAACAAGCATTTTTAAATGATTTTGATTTTGTCCGATAGCACGTTGCTCAAAAATTTTAAACTCACCATCAAAAACAGGCTCAGGAAAAGCTTGTCCCCAAGGTCCGCCAGATTTTATCACTTCTGCTGTTTCAATACTAAATTCATTTGCTTGAAGTTCGCCATCCGTCCAAATTACACCTTGTAATTGATCTTCATTTAACCAATCTTGCACCGTTTGATTAAAAATCTTTTGAAAATCAGGGAAAAAGCTTTCTTTAATGCTTAATCCTGCTGCCATGGCATGACCGCCAAATTTTAAAATCATATCAGGATGTTGGGAATGGATGCGCTCTAATACATCGCGCATATGCAAGCCTTCAATTGAACGCGCAGAACCTTTTAAAATACCTTCTTGATCTTGTGCAAAAGCAATAACGGGTCGATGGTATTGATCTTTGATTCGAGAAGCTACAATGCCTAATACGCCTTGATGCCAATCTGGCTGGAATAAGGCTATCCCCATAGGTAATTCATCAGAAAGTGCGGTGAGATTTCGGCAAATTTCTAAGGCTTCTAACTTCATGTCTTGCTCAATTTCTTTTCTGGCTTGATTTAAACTATCCAAATCTAAGGCTTGCGCTCTAGCCTCTTGCATACTTTCTGTAAGTAATAACTCCACACCAACAGACATATTATCTAATCGACCCGCAGCATTTAAACGGGGAGCAATCGCAAAACCCAAATCAGCCGAACAAAGTTTTTCAACTTCCCGATTAGCCACTTCTGCGAGAGCAATAATTCCTGGTCGACAACGTTTCGCACGAATTCGCATCAAGCCTTGATGGGCTAAAATACGGTTATTTTGATCAAGGGGAACAACGTCTGCAATTGTGCCGAGCGCGACTAAATCCAGTAATTCAGTAAAATTAGGTTGTGTTTCTGCCGTAAAAATACCCAATTCGCGAAATTTAGCACGCAAAGCGAGCATTAAATAAAACGCCACGCCTACGCCGGCTAAACATTTTGAAGGGAAATCACATTGTTGCAAATTTGGATTAACAATGGCATCAGCATTTGGCAGTATTTCTGGCGGTAAGTGATGATCGGTAATCAACACCTTCACCCCTTGCTCTTTTAAATACGCCACGCCCTCAAAGGAGGATACTCCGTTATCTACCGTCATCAATAACTGCACGCCTTTTTCCATTGCCATTTCAGCAACTGGCACACTCAATCCATACCCTTGCTCAAAACGATTTGGCACAAGATATTCCACATCAGTAAAGCCAAGCATACGCAAAGCTAATACTGAAAGTGCCGTACTGGTTGCTCCATCGGCATCAAAATCACCGACGATAACAATCTTTTGTTGCTGTTGATAAGCTTCAAACAATAAATCCACGGCTTGTTGAATACCGTATAATTTATTAGGGTTCAGCATTGATTGCAAAGTGCGGTCTAATTCTTGGCTATTTTTGATATGACGAGAACGATAGAGACGATCGAGTAATGCATTATCTGAAACAGGATTTCCGGCAGGAATTTCACGACGTTTGATGAGTTTTTTCACAGTATTTTGTTATTAAAAATGACCACTAAAGGAACATTCGATATGTGCTTTGATGATATGAATATTTTAAGGGCGTATATCATACGCCCTCACTACTAACAATTATTGTGCTGATTCTTGTAACACAGCTAATAAATCTTGAGGTTTTAAATATCCCCCAAGCATTTCACCTGTTGAAGTCACAATACTTGGCGTACCTTTCACACCAAGTTGTACACCTAAATCATACTGTTTTTTCACAATGTTAGGTGTTTTCAATTCTTTTGGTAAGTTACCTTTTTCTGCTTCGTTCAATGCAAATACAGGATCTTTCGCTGTCCAAATGGCTTCCATTTGGCGAGCTGTTTCATTCATTCCAGCACGTGGGAATGCAAGATAACGAACGGTAATACCTAAATCATTATATTCTTTCACTTGTTGATGAAGGATATGGCAATAATGACAAGTAATATCCATGAATACGGTCACAACATATTTTTCATTTTTTGCCGGATAAATGATCATTTCGTTTTTTAACGCATTCACTTTATCCGCTAAAAGTTTACCTGCCACATCAACTGGGCCTTTATTTGTTAATTCATACATTTTGCCTTGCAAAACATATTGACCATTTTCACTTACATATAAAATGCCTTGATCAGTCAACGCTGTTTTAAGGCCTTTTACCGGTGAATCTTTCACTTCAATATTTTTCGCACCTAATGCTTGTAATTTCGATTTAATCTCAGCATCAGTCGCCATCGCAGTGGCAGAAGCAGTGATTAAAAGTGCGGTCAGTAATTTTTTCATTTTTATTCCTAAATATCTAAACAACAAAGATTAGAATTATAAATGGATCGATGATTTGTGCAAGCCAAACTACCCAAAAAACTGAAAATGACTTATACTTCTGCCGCTTATAGAGGTTTATTTATTATGTTTGAAATTAATCCAATCAAAAACAAAATCGCCGACCTTTCCGAGCGCACATCTGTGCTTCGGGGGTATCTTTGACTTCGATGCAAAAGTTGAGCGTTTAGAAGAAGTTAATGCCGAATTAGAACAACCCGATGTGTGGAACGATCCTGAAAAAGCTCAAGCGCTTGGGAAAGAACGCGTTTCACTTGAACAAGTGGTTGATACCATCAAGAATTTAGAACAAGGTTTAGAGGATGTTGAAGGGCTGCTTGAATTAGCCGTTGAAGCTGAAGATGAAGAGACCTTCAATGAAGCCGTTGCTGAATTAGACGAACTTGAACAACAACTTGCAAAATTAGAATTCCGCCGTATGTTTAGCGGTGAACATGATGCGTGCGATTGTTATGTCGATTTACAAGCAGGTTCCGGTGGTACAGAAGCGCAGGACTGGACAGAAATGTTACTTCGCATGTACCTTCGCTGGGCTGAAAGCAAAGGCTTTAAAACAGAATTAATGGAAGTATCCGATGGTGATGTGGCGGGTTTAAAATCAGCGACGATTCGTGTTAGTGGTGAATATGCTTTCGGTTGGTTACGCACAGAAACAGGGATTCATCGTTTAGTACGTAAAAGCCCATTTGACTCCAACAATCGCCGCCATACATCATTTGCAGCGGCTTTCGTTTATCCAGAAATTGATGACGATATTGATATTGAAATCAATCCGGCTGATTTACGTATTGACGTTTATCGTGCATCTGGTGCGGGTGGTCAGCACGTCAATAAAACTGAAAGTGCGGTGCGAATTACTCACATGCCAAGTGGGATTGTTGTGCAATGTCAAAACGATCGTTCTCAACACAAGAATAAAGATCAAGCTATGAAGCAGTTAAAAGCGAAATTGTATGAGCTTGAGTTACAAAAGAAAAATGCGGACAAACAAGCGATGGAAGATAATAAATCGGATATCGGTTGGGGCAGCCAAATTCGTTCTTATGTGCTAGATGATGCACGTATTAAGGATCTCCGTACAGGCGTTGAAAATCGTAATACGCAAGCCGTACTAGATGGCGATCTTGATCGCTTTATTGAGGCCAGCTTGAAAGCGGGACTTTAATCATCTCTTTTATACAAAAAAGTGCGGTCAATTTTAACCGCACTTTTTTATTACACTTCTTCTTTTTCTTTCAGTTTATTCTTGCCTAGCACCGTATCTTTCATTACCGTGAGCAATTCTTTTTGAACATGAGAAAGTTTTGGCTTTTCTGCTTTATCAAATGCCAGTGGACGACAAAACTCCATAGCCTTAATGCCTAATCGAGCTGTCAATACTCCCACGCCGATCCCCTGTGCAGCTCGTGCAGAAAGTTTTGCGGTAATATCTTGCGAAAGCCAATCCATCCCTAAATCTTGCACGATTTCAGTCGCACCGGCAAAAGCAAGATTCACTAACACCATTCTGAGCAAACGAAGACGGGTAAAATACCCAAGCTCAATCCCATAAATCGCTGCAATTTTATTGATTAAACGAATATTTCGCCACGCAATAAAAAACATATCAATAACGGCCAAAGGACTAATTGCCACAATCACAGCAGATTCTGCCGACATTTTTGTAATCAGTTTTTTCGCTTTTTGATCAAAAGACTGTAACACCGTCTTACTGAATAAATGGGTGACTTCGCGAGCAGAATAACTTTCATTCAGCTGTTTTTCCCATTGGACAATTGAGGGATGTTGCGAATCCAATTTTAAGGTATCAGCAATCGATAAACACAAGGCTTTTCCTTTCTCGCTATCCTGTTCAGAAAAAACTTGATGATTTTTAACCGCACTTTCACCTATTAATCGCTGACTTTGTTCTTGTAAATTCAAACGCTTTTTGAGTTTCACTAAACGTCGCCATTCTGCGATAATTTCAGATAAACCAAACAGCACTACCACAAAACTCACTAACGCAAAAGCAAGGTAAATCCATTGTTGGTTCTGATAACTGTCCCAAATCCATTGAACAGATTGTGCAACCGTCGCCCCTAAAAATAAAAGTGCGGTCAATTTTAAAACCGTTTTCCAACCACTCGCTTTTGGCTTCACTATTTGTTCAAATTGCTCGTCCAATAACTCCCCTTCTAAAGGTTCATTATCGATGGTTGTTTCAACATTATAAAATTCCTGCTTAGGCAGAATTTCTTCCTCTTCTGGTTGTTGAGATTGTGTGAAAATTTGTTTTGTCATTATTCTTTCCAATAAAAATAGAAACGGTATTTTACTTCGAATTTCTTTAGCAAATCTTAAATGGCTGAAATAAAAAAGCAATATTGACTAGAAAATAAAATGAGCTACTATAGTCATGTCCACAATTAGTTTATCTAATGTGTTAAGTTTTAACTGTTAACTAACTAGAAGGATCTTTTCATGAAGAAACTTATCGCCACTGCGGTACTCTCCGCATGTTCCATGACTTACGCCAATACCGACATTCCAAACTACAATACCGATTCTCATCTGTATGAATTCACTCAAACTTATGATTTAGTTGTGCCAAAAGGTTCGCAAGGACAAGCGAATCTGTGGGTACCTTTACCGTTTAATGGCGAATATCAACAGGTAAAATCTATCCATTTTGAAGGTAACTATTTGGATGCCTATGTAACAGAAAACAACAAATATGGTGCGAAAACGCTCTTTGCAACTTGGGATAAAGATGCACAAAAACGCGATTTAAAAATCACAATGGTGATTGAAACCAAAGATCGTGAACCAATGGTTAAAGGTGCATTAGAAAATTACAAACCACCAAAAGATATTCACTATTCTGTTGATGTACAAGAATATTTAAAACCGACTCAACATATTAAAACTGATGGCATTGTGAAACAGTTCGCCGATAAAATTGTGGGCACTGAAACTAATCCATTGAAAAAAGCTGAGTTGATTCACCAATGGATCGTCAACAATATGGAACGTGATAATTCTGTTTTAGGCTGTGGCGATGGTGATGTAGAAAAAATTCTGACTACTGGTGTGTTAAAAGGTAAATGTACTGATATTAACTCTGTTTTCGTTGCACTTGCTCGTGCCAGCGGTATTCCTGCTCGTGAAATTTTCGGTATTCGTTTAGGTGCAGCGGATAAAATGGGCAAATACTCTAAAGGTGCATTCGGTAGTGCGGACGAACATGGCGTAGCAAATGTAAGCGGTGGTCAGCATTGTCGTGCTGAATTCTATCTTGCGGGATTTGGTTGGGTGCCTGTTGATTCTGCAGACGTAGCAAAAATGCGTTTAGCAGAGAAAAAATCTGTTGATGATAAAGATACACAAGCCGTTGCCAAATACTTATTCGGTAATTGGGAAGCAAACTGGGTAGGCTTTAACCATGCTCGCGACTTCGATTTATATCCGCAACCAGAACTTGCTCCACTCAATAACTTTGGCTATCCGTATGCCGAAGTAGGTGGTGACCCGTTAAATTCCTTTGACCCGAAAGAATTTAAGTATGACTACGTCTCTAAAAAGCTCTAATAAATCTTTTTGGGTTGCGATTGCCACCGCACTAAGCGCTGCGGTGGCATCAACCTTGTGCTGCATTGCGCCTTTAATCTATTTAGTTTTTGGCGTGTCATCCACATGGTTGATTGGCTTGGGTGAATATGATTATTTACGCATTCCTATGCTTATCGTTTCATTATGCGCCTTTGCCTACGGCTTTTGGTTGCTAATGTTTTCCAAAAAAATCATTTGCAGCAAATACATTTCCCGTAAAAAGCTCATTGTTTTGTATTGGATTGTATTTATCATCATGCTCTTTTTCTTAACTTATCCAACTATTTTACCGTGGATTTTAGAGCTTTCTAATTAGGAACAAAAAATGAAGAAATTAACGACCGCACTTTTGCTTTCATTATTCACCATCTCTGTTGCACAGGCAGAAGAAACAAAGCAAGTTATGCTAAAAGTAAATGAAATGAATTGCCAACTTTGTGCTTATTTAGTGAATAAAGAGTTACGCAATATTGATGGCGTGATTTCCACTAAAGCCTCCATTAAAGATAGAACTGTGACTGTTGTAGAAGATCCAAAAGTTGCTGATGAGCAATTGATTAATGCAATTCATAAATTGGAATATACGGCGGAAGTGATTAAATAAATTGCTATAAAAATAAAAATGCGGTCAAAATTGACCGCACTTTTTTATCTTTAAGAATCGACTTATTTAATCACGCCACATGCCATACGTGGGCCGCCACCGCCAAGTGGAGCTGGATGATCTGAGTGGTTATCGCCACCAGCGTGAATCATAATAGAATGACCACGAACTTCATCTAATTTTTTAAGACGTGGCGCTAAAACAGGGTTAGTTGCTGTACCATCATGTAATACAGTTAAAGCCGGTAAGTCACCTAAGTGAGCATCATCTTGCCATGGGTAACCGTGTTGTTTTGCACCTTTAGGATCCCAGTGACCGCCAGCTGCTAAACCCGCTGTTAATTTACCGTCTTTTTCTTTTGGATCACAGCTTGGATTTTCATGAATGTGGAAACCATGTAAACCTTCAGCTAAACCTTGTAGATTTGGTGTAAACACTAAACCATAATTTGATTCAGTAATAGTTACAGTCCCTACATCTTTGTTACCGTTTGCAGGATCTAATTGTTGTACTTTTACTTCGATTGAAGGACCTGCTGGTTTTGCCATATGGTCATGTGCATTTGCCACGCCAGCAGCACAAATTCCGCTGATTGCTAATGCTAAGAGAGTTTTCATTTTCATCATAAGCTCCTTTACTTTAGAAAGACTCAAATTGATTCTACCTAAATACCAATAAAAAAATAGTGGTTTATATTAAGTATTTGACAATTAAATTGATTTGATTTTTCTATCAATCAAACCTATCTGCTAATAAAAACTGTAAAACTGCATCCATTCTTAAATGCGGAATGCTTTCACCTTGTTGTAAAACTTGAGGTTCGAAGGAATCAAAATCAAAAGATTGTTTTGACCAGAACTCTGCACTAGGTAGTTTAGTTGGTACAGATCCCGGATAAAGTGTAATCAGCTGCTTATCTAAAGAACGTACACCTTGAATAGCTTTGATTTGTCTACCATTTTGATTAACTAAAACCTGTTTCGTCGCTCGAATGGCGGCAATTGCCGTATATTCTGTATCAATTCCTTCAAATTCTACATGACGACCACCTTCTTGCACCAATTGACGCATAAGGCTAATTAAGTTTTGAATTTGATCGGTTGTGATATGATCGGCTTTTGTTGCCACAAACATGAGCTTATCAATATTTGGAGAAAACAAGCGATTAAGTAAATTGCGTTTACCATAATGGAAATTTTTGAAAAGCTGATTAAGCCCGGTTTGCATATCAATAAAAGCCTGTTGGCTATGATTTAATGGCGTTAAGCAATCGGCTAAAATCACTTGGCGATCAAAGGTTGAAAAATAATTTTCATAAAAGCCTTTCACCACCTTATTACGATAATAATCATATCGTTTATTCAACACAGCAAAATAGCTATTGGATTTTGCTTCTCTTTTCAGTTTTTGCCATTGCTCCTCGGACAAATGCAATAACGGGAAAAATTGTAATACAGGTGCACCTTCTAATTCTCCAGGCAAGACAAATCTACCTGGTTGAATAAATTGCATTCCTTCTGCTTTGCAGGCAAGTAAATAATCGGTATAAGATTTTGCAATCTGCGCTAAAACATCTTCATTGACGACCGCACTTAGGTCGAGTTTTTTCAGTTTATCCAACCAATCTTGCGCAAACTGTTGGCGAACACCCGATGTAATTTTAGCTTGTTCAAGTGACCATTGTTGAAAATCTAAATTCAGCAAAGGTAAATCCAATAACCATTCACCAGGATAATCAAAAATATCCAAGTATAATGTGCCACGTTCTTTAAAATGGCGAAGCAAGCCCGATTGGCGTTCAAAACGAATAGCAAGGCGCGTTTCACTCACTCCTCGAGTAGATTGGCACCATTGTGGTGGATTATTCATTAAATCATTGAGATTCGCTTCATAATCAAAACGTGGAATACTTAAATCCTGCTGAGGCACACGTTTCACGGCCAAAATAGATTGATTTCGGGCGGCCTCAAATAAAGGAAGATGAGCATTCCCCTCTTGATTAATATGTAACAATTGATTAATCAAACTCGTAATAAAAGCCGTTTTACCGCTTCGACTTAGCCCTGTCACAGCTAAACGTAAAGTGCGGTCAAATCCACGATTGATTATTTGATTAATTTCCCGATTAATTGATTTAAACATATCCTAAAAATCCAATAACTAGCCATTTTTGCCAAGATATTTTACAATTCACTCAATTTATCACAAAACGGTCTTTAATAATAAAGCTATGTTACGTCGAAATGTCACTTTTTGTTTTTTATTGTGTGGGTTGAGCCAAATTAATCTGGCACAAGCCGCCCCAAGCATACCCAAAATGCTGACAGAAAATGGCTTAACATACTGCACAAATGCATCGGGTTTTTCCTTTAACCCGCAAACTGCAGACGCCGGCACCAGTATGAATGTGGTGACGGAGCAAATTTATAACAAATTATTTGATATTAAAGATCATAGTGCAGCACTCGTTCCTGTATTAGCCCAATCTTATTCTATTTCATCTGATGGAAAACAAATTCTCATTAATCTTCGTAAAGGGGTGAAATTCCATCATACCCCTTGGTTTACGCCTACGCGTGACTTTAATGCAGAAGATGTGGTCTTTTCGATTAATCGCGTTTTAGGTCACGATACTTACTTGCCAACACTCTCAGATGATGTAGTCACCTACAAAAATCCGCAATATAAAATCTTTCACGAACAGGCCAAGAAGGTACACTTTCCGTATTTTGAAAGTATTAAGCTGAATCAAAAAATTAAAAGTATCACGGCAACGAATCCTTATCAGGTCAAAATTGACCTGTTTGAACCCGATGCGTCAATTCTGTCCCATCTTGCTAGCCAATACTCTATTATTTTCTCGCAAGAATATGCGTATCAATTAAGTGCGGATGATAATCTCACCCAATTGGATACACATCCTGTTGGCACGGGCCCTTATCAAGTGAAAGATTACGTTTATAACCAATATGTTCGCCTGGTACGCAATGAGGACTATTGGAAAAAAGAAGCTAAAATTAAAAATATCATCGTGGATCTTTCTACGGATCGTACGGGACGTTTAATAAAATTCTTTAATAATGAATGCCAAATTGCTTCTTACCCTGAAGTTAGCCAACTCGGTTTATTAAGCGAAAAAGATGATCGTTATTATCTGCAATCTACGGATGGAATGAACTTAGCCTATTTGGCTTTCAATTTCCAAAAGCCATTAATGCAGGATAAAACCATTCGCCAAGCCATTTCACAAAGCTTAAACCGTTTTAGAATTGTGCGAAATATTTACCACAACACAGCAACGGTGGCGAATAACATTATTCCTGAGATTTCTTGGGCTTCTGCAATTAATACGCCTGATTTTCCTTATGATTACCAGCCAGCTGAAGCAGAGAAAGCATTACGCGATAAAAAACTCACGTTAAAGATGTGGGTGATGAATGAAGAGCAAGTGTATAACCCAGCCCCAATAAAAATGGCGGAGCTCATTAAATGGGATTTAGCCAAAGCGGGAGTGGATGTTAAAGTGCGGTCAGTCACACGTACATATTTAATCGAACAATTACGCAAAGGCACTGAAGATTACGATTTAATCTTAACGGGTTGGCTTGCTGGAAACCTTGATCCTGACGGGTTTATGCGCCCGATTTTAAGTTGTGATACGCAAAATGAAATCACGAATTTATCAAATTGGTGTAATCCTGAATTTGATAAGATGATGAATCGTGCACTAGCGACCAATCATTTATATGAGCGCTCTAAAGCATATAACAATGCACAAGACCTCATTTTAAACGAATTGCCTATTGTGCCAATTGCAAACGTCAAACGGCTTTTAGTCGCTCGCGGCAATGTTAAAGGAATTGAGATGACCCCATTTGGTAGCATCAATTTTTCTACCTTGTATTTCATGAAAAATAAGGAGAATAAATAATGCTCGTTTCAGCAATCCGTCATGTGGTTTGGGTGACCATTTTATTATTGATTCTGTCCGTATTAAGTTTTGTGATTTTGATGCGAGATCCGCTCAACGCCGATCTTGTCACAAATAACATTTATAGTACTTATTATCATTACCTTACATCATTGTTACAGGGTGATTTAGGAATTACCTATAACGGCGGAGAATCCTTAAAAGATTTAATTTTTACGGTATTACCACCCACATTAGAACTCTGTTTTACTGCGCTCTTATTAGCTTGTATCTTAGGTATTCCTCTCGGTGTATTAAGTGCGGTCTATAATCAACGTGTTTTTTCACGTACATTGCAGAGTATATCCAATGTTGGTTTGTCTATTCCGATTTTCTGGTTTGCCCCAATTTTGCTTTATGTAGCAACGATTCAAAGTTGGGAGATCGCAGCCATTGGGCAATATAATTTACTCTATGAAATCAAACCTATCACGGGTTTCCCTATTATTGATGTGTGGTTTGTGGATGTGCCTTACCGAACTAAAATCGTACAAAATGTTTTACAACATTTAGCCTTGCCTACATTAGTGCTTTGTATTCTGCCGACCATGGAATTTATCCGCATCATTCAGCAACGAACAGATTATTTACTTCAACAAGAATATGCTAAAGCAGCAGCAACACGTGGCTGGTCAAAATGGGCGATTTTAAGACGTTATGTTTTCCGCAATACTTTTCCATTATTGATTCCACAACTTACGCGTGTATTTACCTTAGTATTAACGCAATGTATGTTGGTTGAGACGGTATTAGGCTGGCCAGGAATTGGACGTTGGTTGATTGATGCCGTAACCCAACAAGATTACAACAGTATTTCTGCCGGTGTAGTTGTAATTGGTATTTGTATCATTATTATTGATACCTTCGCCAAGTTGCTCATGTTTGTGTTAGATCCATTGAATAAGAAGGGCTGGTATGCAAGATAGAGAACCTGATGAATTTCGCGAAAGCACCTCCTTCTTTCAGATTTGGTTGCTTTTCCGTCAGAATCGCGTGGCATTATTCTGTTTCTATTTATTTTGTCTTCTGATTTTGACCGCACTTTTTCCTAAACTCATTATGCCTTATAGCGAAAGCATGGAGTTTGTCGGAGAAGAACTCATGCCGCCATCTTGGGTAGAAAAAGGTCGTATTGCTTTTTTCTTTGGTACAGATGATCTTGGTCGTGATGTACTCAGTCGATTAATTATGGGGACACAATATACTCTAGGTTCCTCTCTTTTAGTGGTCATTGCTGTGGCAATTATTGGTGGCGCATTAGGTATTCTTGCCGGTATGTCAGAAGGGATTAAGTCTCGTTTTTTAGGTCATTTTTTTGATGCATTTTTATCTATCCCTATTTTGCTGATTGCCATTATTATTTCGACGTTAATGGAACCGAGTTTAATAAATGCCATGTTTGCCACTATGTTGGCTATTTTGCCGTATTTTGTCCATGCGATTTATCAAGCGATTCAGCAAGAGCTAAAAAAAGACTATGTACTCTTACTGAAATTAGATGGTATTTCAAACTGGGAATTATTAAAAACGACAATCTTGCCAAATATTAGTGTCGTCTATACGCAAGAAATTTCTCGAGCATTTGTGGTCGCTATTTTAGATATTACAGCTCTCAGCTTTATTTCTCTAGGTGCACAACGTCCAATGCCAGAATGGGGCGCAATGATTAAAGATTCGTTAGAGCTGATTTATCTTGCCCCTTGGACTGTTTTATTACCGGGCTTTGCTATTATTTTTACCATTTTATTAAGCATTATTTTTACTAATGGATTGTGTAAAGCAATCAATAAATATTACGAGTAACCCATGGCGCTGTTAGATATTCGCAATCTTAATATTGAAATTCAAACACCAAACGGTCGCATGAAAATTGTGGACGGCGTCAATCTTTCGCTTAATGAAGGGGAAATTCTAGGACTCGTCGGTGAATCAGGTTCAGGTAAAAGTTTAATCGCTAAAGTAATCAGTAATTCCATTAAAGATAACTGGATTGTCACCGCTGACCGTTTTCGTTTTAATGATATTGAATTGCTTAAACTGACACCGAATCAACGTCGAAAAATCGTTGGAAAAGAAATTTCAATGATTTTCCAAAATCCATTAAGCTGCCTAGATCCAAGTCGAAAAATCGGTAAACAGCTTATCCAAAGTATTCCAAACTGGACCTTTAAAGGCCGTTGGTGGCAGTGGTTTGGTTGGAAAAAACGTCGTGCAATTGAATTACTGCACCGTGTAGGGATTAAAGACCACCAAGATATTATGGCGAGTTATCCTAATGAGCTCACTGAAGGTGAAGGCCAAAAAGTGATGATTGCCGTAGCGGTGGCGAATCAACCTCGTCTCTTAATTGCAGATGAACCCACTAATTCTTTGGAATCCATTACGGCATTGCAAATTTTCCGTTTGCTTTCAAGTATGAACCAAAACCAAGGTACAACAATTTTATTAGCCAGTAACGATCTTAAAAGTATCAGTGAATGGTGTGATAGCATTTCCGTTCTTTATTGTGGGCAAAATACAGAGTCTGGGCCGACCGACCAAATATTAGAAATGCCTCATCATCCTTATACACAAGCATTGCTTTACTCTGTTCCCGATTTTAGTCGCCCTTTAGGTTTTAAAAGCAAATTAGGGACATTAGAAGGCACTGTGCCGATTTTAGAACAAATGCCGATTGGCTGTCGTTTAGGACCTCGCTGCCCTTTTGCTCAGCGTGAATGTATTCAAAAGCCAAGCCGATATCGCATTAAACAGCATGAGTTTTCCTGCCATCATCCGATTAATCTTCGAGAACGGCAGTTTAAAGATAAAATTGCAACTTCACCGCTTACGCTAAATACCGAATCAAAAGGAAACGAATAATGCCATTATTACAAGTGGAAAATCTCAGTAAAACCTTTGATGAACCCGCAAAACTTTTTGGTTTCGAGCAGTTTTATGCGGTAAAAGACGTCAGCTTTACGCTTAACCGTAAAGAAACGCTTGCGATTATCGGTAAAAATGGTTCGGGTAAATCGACCTTAGTAAAAATGATCGCAGGGATAACTCCCCCTGTTTCAGGAAAAATCTTATTTAATGATTTACCATTACAATTCGAAGATTTTCACTATCGCGCACAGCATATTCGAATGGTTTTCCAAGATGCGAATTCAGCGTTTAACCCGCGTTTAAATATTGGACAAGCCTTAGATGCTCCACTACGATTAATTACCGATTGGGATGAAGAGACTCGCAATAAAAAGATATTTGAAACGCTCTCATTGGTGGGGCTTTATCCTGATTACACCAATCTGAAAATTAAACACCTTTCGGTCAGTCAAAAACAGCGGATCGCCTTAGCTCGTGCGCTGATTCTTCAACCTGAGATCATTATTATTGATGATGCATTGAGTACATTAGATGCCTCTGTGCGTATTCAATTGCTTAATCTGATTTTAGATTTACAAGAACATTTAGGGATTTCCTATATTTATGTTGGACAAAATTTAGGCATTATCAAACATATTGCCGATCAAGTTTTGGTAATGGATGAAGGTGAAATTATTGAGTCTGGCACCCCGAGAGAGATCTTTACCAATCCTCAAAATAACATTACTCGCCTACTTGTAGAAAGTTATTTTGGTCAATTGCTTGATGAAAATGCTTGGCAAACAACTACTTCCTAATTCTCCGTCAAAGAAGTTAGGCATAGACATCTCAAAAAAACGTCTTTAAAATTGACCGCTCTTTTCATTCTTTTAAACAAAATAGGAAAGCAACTATGCAAGCGTTATTAAAACTCACTAACTTTGTGAGCAAAACTTTCGCATTATGGGCGATTGTTTTTGCTCTTCTCGCCTTTCTCTTCCCTGAGCAATTCAAAATTTTTGCACCCTACATTCCTTACCTTTTAGGTTTAGTGATGTTTGGCATGGGGATTACCTTAACTTTTGCAGATTTCAGTGAAGTGGCTAAACATCCAAAATCTGTGTTCATTGGTGTAGCGGGTCAATTTATCATTATGCCAGCTATCGCATTTGGATTAGCAAAAGCCTTTGATTTGCCTGCTGATTTAGCGGTTGGTGTAATTCTTGTGGGTTCTTGCCCTGGTGGTACATCATCAAACGTAATGACTTATTTAGCGAAAGGTAACACTGCGCTTTCTGTTGCTTGTACCACAATCTCAACCTTGCTTTCACCAGTATTAACCCCTGCTATTTTCTATGTATTAGCAAGCCAATGGTTAGATATTGATGCCGGTGCAATGTTTATGTCTGTATTAAAAATGGTGTTGTTCCCAATTTGCTTAGGTTTAGTTGTTCGTGCGCTCTTCAAAAAACAAGTGGAGCAAGCAAGCCAAACTATGCCATTAGTGTCTGTTATTTCTATCGTCTTAATCTTGGCTGCCGTTGTAGCTGTAAGTAAGGATAAAATCGTAGAATCAGGCCTATTAATTTTCAGTGTTGTGGTTTTACATAACTGCTTAGGCTATTTAATTGGTTACTTTGCAGCAAAATTATTTAAACTTAATACGGCGGATAGTAAAGCAGTAGCAATCGAAGTAGGTATGCAAAACTCAGGTTTAGGTGCTGCACTGGCAGCCGCTCATTTCAACCCGATTGCCGCAGTACCAAGTGCTTTATTTAGTTTCTGGCACAATGTATCGGGTCCAATTTTGGCAAATATTTTCTCCAATATCAAAAATGAAAAATAAACTAATTGGATAAAAAATAAGGGCGGATTTTCTCGTGCGGCGCGTTTTAAACGCTCGTAACAGCTGCCAAATTGCGGGCATTCCGGTCTAAAATAGTCGGCTTTAAATGCCTCCCAGGCTTCTTCTGTGAAGTCAGCTTCTTTGCCAGCTTTTTTATTGCTGTGTTTATCCAACAATAAAGGTAACCAATCCGGGCGTTCAAAAGACCGCACTTTGTAATACCAACGTTTAAGAGATCCTTTCGCGATTTCATACTCGGTAGAAACCGCATCAAGTGCCATCATTAATGCCACGTTGTTTCTCACTAAATCGTCTAGCTTTTGCAGCGGGGCGAGTTTCGCTTTTGCTTCTTCCTTTTGTTTATCGGTCGCTTTTTCATAAGGCTTCCAAATAACTTCCGGTAGGTAGTTGAGTTCTTTTTTAGCTTTTGGCGCTTCTGCCATAACTGGAGTCGCGTTTTGCTTTAATAAGATCTCGGCTTGGGAATCTTCAGGTAAGGAACTGAATTTATACTCAAATGTTTTTCCTTTTACGCCCTCTCTTTGACGTTTAACCCAATTCTCGCGGTCGGCTTTTTTGGTTATGCCACGATCTGATTTTGGTAGAGTTTCAAGCCCTAAAAGCTCTTGAACTGTTAGCCACTTTTCCATAACCAGCTCCTTTTTATAAGTAACGTTCAGGCCATATTTCTTGCACTGGAACGTTGATACAATCAGAGATGATTTTTTCCCCTTTCGGGTATTTACGGTCTAATGCATTTGCTAGTGTTCTTGGGTGTAACCCAGCGTCCACAGATAACTGTGTCAGCGTTGTTCCTTGTTTACGAATCGCTGCAATAATGTCGGCGCGATGCATATTTTTTTTACTCTTTTTCATTATGTGCTATCCTTATTACGATGATTTATGTAAGTGAGTAACTTGAAAGGAACTATACAACTATTTTGTAAGGAACTCAATAGTTCGTTTCAAGAATTTTAACTATTTTTTTATAGTGCTTTAAAAATCAAATAGTTAAATGCTTGCTTTTAGAAACGAACTGAGTTCCTTACTAAAATTCTTATGAAGAACTTGAAAGAGTGGTTTTCTATAAAGGAATTGATGGATGAAAACTTAATAGGGCTCCCGGCCTCGGACAAAGGAATTGTTAAAAAAGCTGACCGCGAGAATTGGGTTAAACGTCAAAGAGAGGGCGTAAAAGGGAAAACATTTGAGTACCATTACTCATCCTTTCCCATTGAAATACAAAAACAACTTGGCTTTTCAATGCCTAAAGAGTGGTTCTCAGCAAATGAACTAAAAGACTTCGCCGGCATGCCTAATTCACCTCAAGGGGTAAATAAACGCGCAAGAACGCAACATTGGGAAAAAAGAGAAAGGGACGGCGTGCAAGGCGGGGCGCTTGAATACCACGTATCATCGCTTCCACCATCGGTGCAAAGGGATCTTGGCTTTTATCCCACTGAAACGCTCGTCCCGGATATTACAGAAACAGTAGGGCGTTATGTGAAAGAGGCGATAAGTAAGGCTACTGAGCTTGTTAGCGTGCCTTTTTATAAGACGTTCGCTTCTGCCGGCTTTGGGGCGTTTAATGACGACGTGTATGAACCGGATGATTTTGTAGGGCTAAGCGCGCGCTGGTTGCAGCAACGCGGCCTTCAAAAGAATAAACTGGCATTTATTCTAACCTCCGGCGATAGCATGACCCCAACTATCCACCACGGCGATATGTTATTAATCAACCGTGCCGTAACCACGCCGCGTGATGGGCAGATATATGTTATCCGTTCGGGCGATCAGCTTTGGGTTAAGCGCGTCCAGGGTATTCCTGGCGGCATTCGCTTGATTAGCGATAATAAAGAAATCTACGCCCCGATAGAGTTGATGTTTGAAGATAATTTAAACTTTGAAGTGCTAGGCCAGGTTGTATTTATAGGCCACGACTTAATTTAAAGATTTAAACCTAAATTTAAAGCCATTTAAACCGTGTTTAATGTTTCCCATTTTTAGCGGTTAAACTGCCAATATTTAGAAAAATTTTCTCATTTCATTATTTCTATTTTTTAGCTAATAAAAAAGGGGTTGGCACGCCGCCAAGCCCCGTTTTATCTATATTCATCCCGCTTATTCCCGAAAATTCCCGCCCAATCCCTATTTGTTTTTATGTTTCTCATATTTAGTGGTTGGATACAGCGGAAATTACATTCCGCCCTTTTTTATACTTTATGAATTACTTAACTGAACCACAATTTAAACAATATAAATACTGCCCTTTTGGATCATTAAATTGGCTTAACACATTCAGTTGTTTTTTCACTTGGTGCACTTCCTGTGGCAGTCCCAACCAATTTGTCAGTAACGCTTGACCTTTTTGTTTAAGCTTGCGATCTAATTTAGCAAAGAAACTATTATCTTCATCCACCAACCATTGCACACTAAAATTATCCATGTATTTATCAGGATGTTGATTGACTAGTGCGACCACTTTATCAATGGCTACATCAATATCGCCTAATTCATCCACTAAGCCATTTTTCTGTGCATCTTGCCCTAACCACACTTGGCCTTGAGCAATTTTATCCACTTTATCTTTTGATAATTGACGACCACGGCTTACCACCTCTAAGAAACGATCATAACCATTTTCGATGCTAAGTTGATAAATATCCTGTGTATTTTTACCTAATGGACTTAAAGCTGACGTTTCCGCGAGATCCGTTGTCGCTACACCATCAGTACTCATTCCCATTTTTTTGATTGTATTTTCAAAGGTTGGGAATAATGCAAAAATCCCGATTGAACCCGTAATCGTATTTTTATCTGCCACAATATAGTCAGCAGTTGAAGAAATCCAATAACCACCAGATGCTGCCATGCCCCCCATTGATACCACAACAGGTTTACCTGCTTTCTGAAGGTTTTCAGTTTCTTGGCGAATAATTTCAGAGGCAAACGCACTGCCTCCCGGTGAGTTAACGCGCAGAACAACCGCCTTCACTTTCTCGTTATTGTAGGCTTGTCTCAATAACTTCGCGATGGTATCGCCACCAGCTGATTCTTCATCGCTTTCACCATCAATAATTGTCCCTTCGACATTCACTACCGCAACGATATTTTTTTCATTTGGATCAACAGAGAAACGATCGCCTAAATCAGATAAATAATCTTCAAAATCCACTAATTTGGCTTTGCCTTCTTCACCTTGACCGAAAAGTGCGGTCAATTTTTTATCTAAATCCAATCTTGTCGCAAACTGTGTCACTAACTGACGTTTTTTCACATAAGCCGTTTCATCACCTTTTAACGCTTTTAAATCACTAATATATTTTTGTGCATTCGGTAATACATCATTGGCGGTAATATGGCGATTAACCATTAGTGTTTGCATATAGTTTTGCCACATGCCACCAAGCCATTTTTGCATATTCGCTTTTGCTTCTGGCGACATATCATCACGCAAGAAAGGTTCTACCGCGGACTTATATGTCCCTACACGGAAAATATGAGGTGTGATTTCAAGTTTTTCGAGCATGGATTTAAAGTAAAGATTTTCCTGACGCAAACCTTGAATACCGACTTGGCCAATTGGATTGAGATAAATGTCATCCGCAAAACTCGCGAGGAAATACTGTGCCTGTGTGTAATTGTCAGCATAAGCAATAACCGGCTTTTCTGACTCTTTGAAGCTTTGAATCGCTTTTCCTACATATTCTAATGAGGGAAGATCGCCCCCTTCAAAGTCATTTAAATTCAGCACTAAACCACGAATTCGTTCATCATCTTTCGCAGATAAAATACTTTGCACCACATCAAACGTAGAATATTTATACGAGACCTTTTCATTATTTAAACGTTGAAACTCCTCTTGCCAACTCAACATATCCTCTGTGTTATCTGCAAGATAGCCTGTTAAATTTAAATATAATGCACCTTGATCGCCTGATAAAACTTGGCTTTTCTTACCATCACTAAAAAGGCTGACGAGCACAATCAATGCTAAAACAAACAGTAAGAACACAAAATTCATCACAAGATTTCGGATAAAATTGAGCGCTTTACAACAAAATTTCAATACGCTTAAGATGACATTCATGCGAAATTAAACCTTTAAAACAGAAATAAAAATTGTGCGTAGCCTATCATAAAGTCCTATGAAAAACTATGCTATAATCAACCGCACTTAACTAGAAGAAGGAAAATACTATGGATGCATTAACCCTTTTAACACAACGCAAATCGAATAAAAAATTAACTGCACCCGCACCAAGCCAAGTGCAATTAGAACAAATGTTTCAAGCCGCTTTACATGCACCTGATCATGGTAAACTTGAGCCTTATCATTTTGTGGTAATCCAAGGCACAGGTTTAAGTAAATTGGAAAGCTTGCTCAAAGCGGCGGTGACTGAATTTGATTTAGGTGAAGAACGATTAAAAAAAGCAGAAAATTTTGCACGCCGTGCGCCGATGGTCATTGCGGTGATTGCTAAAATTAATCATGAAGTGAAAAAAGTACCAGGTTGGGAACAAATGCTTACTGCAGGTGCAGCAACTTATGCGATTCAACTTGCGGGCAATGCATTGGGTTTTGAAAGTTTTTGGGCAACTGGTCCTCTCGTTGAGGGACATGAATTACGTGAAGCATTTGGTTGTGACAAAAATGATAAGATCGTTGCCTTATTACAAATTGGTACCGCAGCTGAAAAATTAGAAAGAGACTGTAAACCAAAAGATTTATCACGTTTTGTGAGCCATCTATAAAGATCAAAAAAGGCGGAGATTTCCGCCTTTTCTATTCATGTTATTCAAACTCGCCTTCTAATCCACTTCGGATTTTATTTTCAAACGCTGTATAGTCCACTAAAAACGCATCGTGACCATAATCCGATGGGAATTCGTAAAATCTTAAATCCACGCCTGCTTGCTCTAAAAGCTGTTTACTTTTATGCAAATCAATGGATTTAAATAGTTGATCTGTCGTCACTGAAACTAATGTATAACAGGCTTTAATTCGGGATAAGGCTTCTTTTACGTCTGTATACCCTACGCTTGGATCATACAGATCGAGAGCTCGCAATAAATGCAAATAGGTGTTGGCATCAAAACGCTCTAAGAATTTTTTACCTTGATAACTCAAATAGGATTCCACTTGAAAGTGATCACCCCAAAATTGTCCTTCAGATTTAGTCGCTCGTCCAAATGCCTTGGCTAACTGTACATCTGTCCGATACGTTAACATTCCCAACATACGAGCAATAGAAAGACCTTGATTAGGCGGTGTCCCTTCATAATAATCACCATTATTAAAATTCGGATCATTAATGACAGCCTGACGCATCACATGATTAAACCCAATAGCTTCCGCACTGAAGAAAATTGAAGAGCAAAGATTCACAATATTATCCATAAAATCCGGATAATCAATTGCCCATTGTGTAGCTTGCATACCGCCAAAAGAGCCGCCCACTATCGCTTTTAGATGTGTTATACCGAGATAGTCAAGTAACGCTTTTTGTACTTTGATAATATCTTGAACAATAATATTGGGGAACTGACTACCATAAGGTTTTCCCGTAGTGGGATTAATTGAGCTTGGTCCCGTTGTTCCTTTACAACCGCCTAATACATTTGAACAAATGAAAAAATATTTAGATGTGTCAAATGCGAGGCCATCCCCCATAAAATTTTGCCACCAACCATCTTTATTCGGTTCATCAAAATAAGGTTCTGCATCTCCCGTTAAGGCATGACAAATCAATACAGCATTGCTTTTATCTGCATTTAAAGTCCCGTAAGTTTGATACGCGACATTGATAGGCGAAAGCTGCCCACCCAATGTTAATTGGAGGGGATTGTCTTGAAAAAGCACGACATTTTGCACAGCCATTAAAATGATAACCTTTTACGTTGATGATTTACCAATTATCAACAGCTCATGTTTTTTGTCAAGAAATTTTAGACGTTTAGACGTCTAAATATTTCCTTATCAATTTAGTAAACAAATTACACTTGAAATTATTTTGCTTTTTCAGTATGTTAGCCATATGCAACTATCCAAAATGCTGTCAAAAATGACCGCACTTTCATGGCTCTCTCGCCTTCCGCTGAAAAAACTCCTCGGCTACGCTTTGGGGTTAGGTTTACTCGTCTTGATTGGTTGTTTCACCATTGATCGCGCTGTGAGTTTCTATGTACAGGATCGAGTTTATGAAGACGTTGAAACACTCCCACATCGTCACTATGCATTAGTATTGGGCACATCCAAATATGTTGCCAAAGGTAAAACCAACAAATATTACGACTACCGTTTAGAAGCATCAAAATACTTAATCGATCAAAATAAAGTTGATTATTTACTGCTAAGTGGTGATAACCGCACGCTTCAATATAACGAACCTCGTACCATGTTTTTGGACCTACGTAAAATGGGCGTGTCTGAAAGCGTCATGTTTAAAGATTTTGCAGGATTCCGTACCTTAGACTCGGTTGTGCGAGCCAATAAAGTTTTCCAAGTTCCTTCCTTTACGATCATCAGTCAAAAATTCCATTGTGAACGTGCTCTGCTTATTGCTAAACATTACGATATTGATGCCATTTGTTTCACCGCAAAACAGCCTGAAGTTTATTTTGGGACGCGTGTCCGCGAAATGTTTGCTCGCGTGAAAGCCGTATTAGACTTAATCATTGGGGTAAAACCTTATTTTCTTGGCGCTCCAGAACCACTGCCAATGCCTGCTGAATAGTTAATAATTATTTAATTTTTACCCTATTTAATCAAAAAAGATCTAAATAAAAAGATTTTTATACGATTTTTTATCATATTTATTTGACAATTTTTACTTAAATCGCTATTTCTAATAGCCATCATAAAACACAACATCTTACTTTTTTTCATTTTAGAGGATTATCTTATGTCTCATTTATCGGTAGCAAAATTTGGTGGTACATCCGTCGCGAACTATTCCTCGATGCAAGCTTGTGCCAAAATCGTCATTGCAGATCCTAATACTCGCGTTGTCGTGCTTTCTGCCTCTGCTGGCGTAACAAACTTATTAGTTGCCTTAGCCAATGGTGTCGAAGCTGAAGAGCGCGCGAAATTAATTGGTGAAGTCCGCCAAATTCAAGAAAACATTTTAAATGAATTAAAAGACGACAGCCGTGTTCGCCCTATCATCGAAAAATACTTAGAAAATATTACCGCACTTTCTGAAGCAGCTAGCCTTGCAACATCACTTGCTTTAACTGATGAGCTCATTAGCCACGGTGAAATGATGTCAACGCAAATTTTCATTGAAGTATTAAGAGAATTACAAGCCTCTGCGACTTGGGTGGATGTTCGTACTTTAGTGGCGACTAATGATAACTTCGGTAAAGCCGCACCAGATGATGCACAAACTCAAGCGAACTGCGATAATTTATTAAAACCATTAATCGACCGTGGCGAATTAGTCATCACTCAAGGCTTTATCGGTCGTGAACCAGGCGGTAAAACGACTACTTTAGGCCGTGGTGGTAGCGACTACTCTGCGGCACTTTTAGCAGAAGTATTAAACGCAAAAGATGTCTTAATTTGGACGGATGTGGCGGGTATTTATACGACCGATCCACGTATCGTACCAAATGCACAACGTATTGATACCATGAGCTTTGCTGAAGCCGCTGAAATGGCAACCTTTGGGGCGAAAGTATTACACCCTGCAACGTTACTTCCTGCTGTACGCAGTAATATCCCTGTTTATGTGGGTTCAAGTAAAGCACCAGAAGCTGGCGGTACTTGGGTAACACGTGATCCGCAACCTCGTCCGACATTCCGTGCCATTGCATTACGTCGCGATCAAACCCTATTAACGCTTTCAAGTCTCAGTATGTTACATGCACAAGGCTTCCTAGCGAATGTATTCACTATCTTAGCGAAATATAAAATTTCTGTGGATACGATCACAACCTCTGAAGTAAGCATTGCATTAACCTTAGATAAAACAGGTTCTGCTTCATCTGGTGTTGAATTACTTTCACCTGAATTACTAGAAGAATTAAGCCAATATTGTACCGTGAAAGTGGATACCGGCTTATCGCTTGTCGCATTAATTGGAAATGATTTACACCTCGCTTCAGGTGTGGCAAAACGTATTTTTGACACTCTTGAAGGCTATAACATTCGCATGATTAGCTATGGCGCAAGCACCAATAACATTTGTATGCTAGCACATAGTGACAAAGCAGATGACGTGGTTCGTTCATTACACAAATCATTGTTTGAATAAAAAATTTACTGAAAGTGCGGTTAAAAATAACCGCACTTTTTTACGTTTAAAATTTGAGATTACAACCAAAAAAGAGTAAAGTAATCGTTTGTCTGATTTATAAACTTACGCAAACTTAAGGCGGAAATTATGGGAAAAAGTGTTGTTGTTCTTGGCGCTCAGTGGGGCGATGAAGGGAAAGGCAAGATCGTTGATTTATTAACAGATCGTGTTAAATATGTGGTGCGTTACCAAGGTGGTCACAACGCAGGTCACACTTTAATTATTAATGGTGAAAAAACCGTATTACGCTTAATTCCATCAGGTATTTTACGTGATAACGTGACCTGTTTAATTGGTAACGGTGTGGTGCTTTCTCCTGCTGCATTAATGCAAGAAATGGGCGAATTAGAAAGCCGTGGCGTAAAAGTACGTGAACGTTTATTAATTTCAGAAGCTTGTCCATTAATCCTACCTTATCACGTTGCAATGGATCACGCGCGTGAAGCCGCATTAGGTAAAAAAGCCATTGGTACAACCGGTCGTGGTATCGGCCCAGCTTATGAAGATAAAGTGGCTCGTCGTGGTTTACGCGTGGGCGATTTATTCAACCGTGAAGCCTTTGCTGAAAAATTAAAAAATATCCTTGAATACTATAATTTCCAATTGGTGAACTACTACAAAGTAGAACCTGTTGATTATCAAAAAACATTAGACGATGTATTCGCAGTAGCTGATATTATTACTGGCATGGTGGCGGATATCACAACCATCTTAGATACAGCTCGTAAAAATGGTGACAACATCCTGTTCGAAGGTGCACAAGGCACCATGCTTGATATCGACCACGGCACCTATCCGTATGTAACCAGTTCTAATACTACTGCTGGTGGCGTAGCGACAGGCTCAGGTTTCGGTCCTCGTAACCTTGATTATGTGTTAGGTATCATCAAAGCATACTGTACACGTGTTGGTGGCGGTCCATTCACCACTGAATTATTCGATGAAACTGGTGCTGAAATTGCCCGTAAAGGTAACGAATTTGGTGCAGTAACTGGTCGTCCACGTCGTTGTGGTTGGTTTGATGCTGTAGCGATTCGTCGCGCAATTCAACTTAACTCAATTTCTGGTTTCTGCATGACCAAATTAGACGTATTAGATGGCTTCGATGAAGTGAAAATCTGTACAGCTTATAAAATGCCAAATGGCGAAATCGTTGAATACGCACCATTAGCCGCAAAAGATTGGGAAGGCGTAGAACCAATTTACGAGACCTTACCTGGTTGGAAAGAAAACACCTTTGGTGTGACTGATGTAAATAAATTACCGCAAACTTGCCGTGATTACATCAAACGTATCGAAGAAGTAACTGGCGTGCCAGTCGCTATCCTTTCAACAGGTCCAGATCGTGTTCAAACAATGATTTTACGCGATCCATTTGCGGCCTAAAACCGCATAAAAATAAACCGCACTTTGGCATAACCAAGTGCGGTTATTTTTTAAGGAGTTTTTGATGACTGAACAAGATATTGCTGACTACCTAAAAAATCACTCTGATTTTTTTACTCATCGCCCGGAATTACTTCAACAGCTTACCATTCCACATAGCCATGAAGAAGGGACAATTTCGTTAGTCGAAGCACAACTTGCTCAGCAACGAGAACAGATCAAAATGCTTACTCAACTCCTCGAAAAATTTCATCAGCTTGCTCATCAAGAAGCTGATATTTTCTTTGCTCTCTTGCCTTTGCAGAAAAAACTATTTCAAACAGAAGACTTTATCTCTATCAATGAAAGGCTTGATGACTGGGCAAAAGGCTATGAACTAGAAGGTGCAAAAATCTTACTTTTCACTGACAGCTGGCAAAAAAAGGACACCATTCCTGAACAACATTGGCTAGACCGAAAAGCTTTTGAACTCATTCGACTAGAGCGTATGGGTTTACGCCAATTCTATTTAGGCGATCTCTCCAATAAAGAAAAAGCCCTAATGTTCCTCCCTGAAGAACTCCCTATCGGCTCTGTGGCAATTTGCCGTTTAGGTGGAACACCTCAAAAACCAACCGCACTTTTACTCTTCAAATCTCGAGACACAGACCGTTTCCACAACGACCAAGACACCACATTCCTTCGACATTTAGTTGATATTGTGGAATTGCATTTGGGAAGATGGATTTAGACATTATTAAGTGATCTCTATCACAAATCTGAAAATTATTTAAATTTAGACTTTTATATTCAAATATTTAAGCGTATTTTGTAGGTTAGATGTTTTGGTATAAATGTCGATCGTAGTTTGATCTCATTTACTGATTTTATCCCTATCTCAGTGAGGTTTCATTATGAATAAAAAAATGTCTTTAACATTGATTGCTATTGGACTAGGTATGTCACTTAGTAATATTGCTGCAGCACAAGAAAAATTAATTGTGTACACATCAATGAAGGAATCATTAATTGGAGCATTAAAAGCTAAGTTTACTGAAAAATATCCAGATGTTGAAATGGATTATCAGTCTGCTGGTGCCGGAAAATTGATGGCTAAAATTGCAACGGAAAAAGAATCCGGGAAAATTATGGCTGATGTAATTTGGACAAGTGAAGTACCTGACTTCTTCCAAATGAAAAAGAACGGCATGCTCGAAGCTTATGTTTCCCCTGAAACAAACAATATCGTTAATCCTATCCCTAATTTCGATGGTTCTTTTACCCCAATCCGCCTCGGCACACTAGCAATCGCCTACAATACGCGTTTCGTTAAAGATAATCCACCTGCTGAATGGGCTGATATCTTAAAACCTGAATATAAAGGTGCATTTGGTATTGCAAACCCTGCATTATCAGGTACGTCATATATGAGTGTTTCTCTATTAAAAGATAAATTTGGTTGGGAATTCTTTGAAAAATTAAAATCAAATAAAGCTAAAGTGGGTAAAGGCGCAGGACAAGTTATCGATGATACTGCATCAGGTGATTTGTTAGCTTCCTTAGCGGTTGACTATATTACCAATGATAAAATCAAAAAAGGTGCGCAATTAAAATTGGTCTATCCAAAAGAAATGCTTGTCATTCCTAGCCCTGCTGCAATCTTAAAAGGCACTGAACACCTTGCTGCTTCACAAAAATTTATTGACTTCTTACTTTCTGAAGATGGGCAAAAAATCATTGCAAATGAAGGAACATTACCAGTTAGAAAAGGTATTGAACTTGATGCTAAATTTGGTATGCCATCTCTAGAAGATGCCGTATCAAGAGCGATTCCTATTGACTATGAAAAATTAATGTCAGAAAAAGAAGAAACAATTAAACATTTCACTCAAATTCTTCAAGGTC
The DNA here is from genome assembly GCF_041433495.1 of Haemophilus sp. 27098_8_127. Classification (NCBI taxonomy): domain Bacteria; kingdom Pseudomonadati; phylum Pseudomonadota; class Gammaproteobacteria; order Pasteurellales; family Pasteurellaceae; genus Haemophilus; species Haemophilus sp. 27098_8_127. The sequence goes on along the minus strand of NZ_JAPWBP010000001.1, from coordinate 222,349 downwards.
GTTAATCAGTAAGGAGTAGTGATTATGGCAACAATTACATTTGAAAATGTATCCAAAAAATTCGGTTCAAATGAAGTGTTAAAAAATCTGTCCTTAGTTGTACAAGATGGAGAATGTTTTACGCTTCTTGGCCCATCCGGCTGTGGGAAAACTGTCTTATTACGCCTGCTTGCAGGATTTGATGTGCCAGATAGTGGCCGTATTTTAATTGATGATGTGGTTGTTGCCGATCCCGCTACAAATACGGATATTCCGCCAGATCAACGCGGTCTAGGTGTGGTCTTCCAAGATTATGCTGTTTGGCCGCATATGACTGTCTTTGATAATATCGCCTACCCTCTTAAATTAAAGAATATTGAAAAACAAGCTCTCCATAAACAAGTGATGGAAGTGGTTGAATTAGTTAATTTAACTGGTTTAGAAGAACGTTTACCTTCTCAATTGTCAGGGGGGCAACAACAGCGCGTTGCTCTCGCAAGGGCATTAGTTGCTAAACCATCTTTAATGCTCTTGGATGAGCCTCTCAATAATTTAGATGCCAATCTTCGAGAAGAAATGCGTTTTGAAATTAAAGAATTACAGAAAAAACTCGGTATTACTATTCTTTACGTAACACATGACCAAGAAATTGCCCTAGCAATATCTGATCGTTTGGCCATTATGAATGAGCATGGTGATATCCAACAAGTTGGAACACCATGGGACATTTATGAGCGCTCAGAAAATGAGATGGTATTTAAATTTATGGGACTCGCCAATTTCATTCCAGTCCGATACGAAAATAATCATCACTATATTGGAGAAGGTAATCAAATTTTAAACTGGAAAAACTTGCCACCTAACTCAGGGAAATTAGGATGTCGACCTTCCGATATCATACTAAGCAAAGGCAATGAAGGTTTACTAGGAAAAATATCAAGAGCCAGCTTTCTTGGCGCGGTAATGGATTATATGGTAGAGATTGATGGTGTAACACTACGAACAGAAATCCCAACTAATAAAGCATTACGTAATAATTTAATGTTCAATGAAGGTGAAAATTGCTTTATCAGTTTTCATGATTTGCTTTGGTTTGATTCTGCTAAAGAAATCTAGAGGGGTTTATTATGGCTACAACTATTCAAAATAATCATCCATTCAATATTGCTAACGTTATTCTAGCCTTATCTATCGGTATCTTAGTTATCGTTGTTGCGGTTCCTGTTTTACTTATTTTCCTCAATTCTTTTTGGGTTGATGGGCAATTTAATATCACCGATGTGGTGAATATTCTTAAGCAAGAAGAAACCTATGAAGCATTACTCAATTCACTTTTCATCGCATCTGGCGTAACTGTGATGAGTACGATTATTGGTACATTTTTTGCTTGGTTAGTGACTCGAACAGATCTACCTTATAAAGGTTTTATGAAAGTGATGTTCCTTGTACCTTTTATGCTTCCTTCCTTCATTGGGGCATTAGCTTGGAAAATGTTACTTTCACCACGTTCTGGCTACATTAACCAATTCTTCATGGATTTAGGATTTGATGGACCTATTTTTAATATCTATAGCTACGCCGGTATTATGGCTGTAGAAACGATGTATCTTTTCCCATTCGTCTTTATCCAAGTCTGTGGTGCATTAGAGCGCATGGACCCTACATTAGAAGAATCAGCGAGAATCTCAGGCGCAAGCCTCTTTACCATTACCCGCAAAATTACCATTCCACTCGTCATGCCAAGTATCCTTTCTGGTGCATTACTCATTATGCTCTATTCTATGGCTCACTTTGGTACAGTTGCTGTACTAGGCGTAGAAAATGGTATTTTTAACATTCCAACCCTCATTTATGAACGTATTCACCAAAGTGCGGGTAGTTTTGAAGCCATTCGTACCGGTACTGTACTTGCAACCGTTTTAGTATTCACTGCGGCACTGATTATTTGGTTACAAAACAAAATCTTAAATAAAGGTCGATTCCAAATTATTGCAGGTAAAAGCTTTAGACCTATCGAAGTAAAACTTCGTGGTTTAAGAAAACCATTGCTTGTTATTTGCTTACTCTACATCGCCTTTACAATCGTATTGCCTACAGTCACGATTTTCCTTGTTGGCGGATTAAAAACCTATGGATTGCCAATTACATGGGAAAATCTCACATTAGATAACTATAAATTCATCTTATTTGAATGGCAGTTAACAAAAGATGCAATTCGCAATAGTGTGACTCTCGGTCTCGCTGCAGCATTGATTACCATGTTTGCAGGGGTAATGATTTCTTATGTTATCGTTAAAATGCGTGTTCGCGGAAAAGGCATCCTTGAGTTCTTAGGGATGTTACCATTCTCCGTACCTGGCTCTGTCATTGCTCTTGGGGTGATCCTTGCCTGGAGTGGTAAATTTGGCATCAATCTCTACAACACAGTTTGGATTATTTTAATTGCCTATATCGCTCGTTATATGGCTTTCTCACTCAAAGCCAACTCTGCTGCACTTGAGCAAGTGCATGATTCATTAGTTGAAGCTTCTCGAGCATGTGGAGCAAGTATGTGGCAATCTTTAAAAGATATTGTTATCCCACTCGTAAGACCAGGGATGATTGCCGCTTTCTTCCTGATTTTCCTTCCTGCTCTACGTGAATTGACTGTTTCTGTTATGTTATATGGTCCTTCTACACGAACCATCGGTGTCGCAATTTATACTCTAAATGAAGACGGTGAAACGGTTTATTCTGCAGCATTAGCGGGTATTGCCCTAATAATTATTGTGTTAGGTCAAACTGTTATTAAACGTTATGCTGAAAAGAAAACTCAAAAATAGAAGGTTAGGAGTAAAAGATGAGCTATATTCAATTAAATCATGTCATGAAAAAATTTGGTGATGTTATTGCCATTGAAGATCTTAACCTTTCTATCGAAAAAGGCGAATGTTTCTCTATGCTAGGGCCATCAGGTTGTGGAAAAACAACTACCCTACGAATGATTGCAGGCTTTGAAGACTTAGATGGTGGGGAAATTAAAGTCGGTGATAAATTACTGTCATCGAAGAAAAACAATTTCTATCTCCCGCCAGAGAAACGCAATTTTGGCATGGTCTTTCAGGCCTTTGCGGTATGGCCACATATGACGGTATATGATAACGTTGCCTTTCCGTTAAAACTCAAAAATATTTCAGCCCAAGAAATTGAAAAACGAACAACTGATGCGTTAAGACACACTAATTTACTTAGTGTTGCCAAGAAAAGCCCTGATGATTTATCTGGTGGCGGAAAACAACGTGTGGCACTTGCTAGAGCATTAGCAATTAACCCAGACGTCATGTTACTCGACGAACCATTATCAAGTTTAGACCCACATCTTCGCGAAGAAATGCGGTTTGAAATTAAGGCATTACAGAAAAAATTTGGGTTCTCAATTATTTATGTGACTCATGACCAATCTGAAGCAATGGCACTTTCAGATCGTATTATGGTTATGAAGAAAGGGGCGGTACAACAAATTGATACCCCATTAAATATTTATAACAACCCCGCTAACAAGTTTGTTTTCAATTTTATCGGGTTATCAAATCAATTAAATGTAAACCTGTCATCACAAGGTATTCATATTGATAAAATTGATGGTATTTTTAATCTTCCAGAAATGCCAAATAATGACTTACTTTCACAAGGGAAAGCAATATTGGCAAGCCGTCCATCTGACATTGAATTTGTTCAACAAGGTGGAATTCCTGGTGTCGTAAAACGTCGTTCCTATCTTGGTGAAGTGACGGATTATAATATCCAAGTTGGTGATCAAGATATTCGTGTTCAAATTGGACGACGAGATACAGGTCCGAAAGAAGGAGAAGCGTGTCAAATAGCCTTTGAACATCTACATTGGTACCCGGCTGAATAATATATCCTAAGTGCGGTTAAATTTAACCGCACTTTTATTTTTTTACAGTAATTAAACAAGCTGTTCTCATTATCAATTAATCTTTGATCCTGCTCACAATTTCAAAAAAATAAACTTTCTTTATTTTTCAACTCTTTCTACAATACCTTTGTTTTTATTATTAAAAACACACAATTCAATTAACTTCAGATATCACAAGGGTCTAATTATGAAAATTTTAACTTGGCCTGTGGTTGCAGGTGCTGCACTTGGTATCGTTGCGCCACTTCTTACTTACAATGGCAATCCTGGTAATATGGGATTTTGTGCGGCTTGTTTCTTACGCGATACAGCAGGATCGCTTGGATTACACCACGCAGCCCCATTGCAATACCTTCGCCCAGAACTCATTGGATTAGTTTTAGGAGCACTCGCCAGTGCATTCTTATCTAAGGAATTTAAACCTCGTGGTGGCTCTGCCCCACTTGCTCGTATTAGCTTAGGCTTTTTTGCGATGCTTGGTGCGCTCATTTTCTTAGGTTGTCCATGGCGTGCTTATTTACGATTAGGTGGCGGAGATCTCACTGCAATTGCAGGTATCGTAGGATTATTTGCCGGTGTATTAGGTGGCATTTTCTTTGCTAATCGAGGATTCTCATTAGGTAAATCTAAGGAACAAAGCCAATCTTCTGGATTAATCGGTCCAATCTTTGCCGTGATTTTGCTTGTTTTAGCCTTAACCCAATTTAAATTTGGTGAAAATCTAGCGATTTACACCTCTGAAAAAGGCCCTGGTGCACAACATGCGGCTATTTGGATGTCACTTGCTGGCGGATTACTTCTTGGTGTGCTGATGCAAAAATCACGTTTTTGTACAATTGGGGCATTCCGAAACTTTGTCCTCTTCCGTGATGCACATTTATTAAATGGTGTGATTGCACTGATTGTCTTTGCAGCAATAACCAATGCCTTATTAGGTCAATTCCATTTAGGCTTTGAAAAACAACCTATCGCACATAATGACTATCTCTACAATTTCCTTTCTATGGCACTTTGCGGTCTTTGCTTTGCATTAGGCGGTGGTTGCCCAGGCAAACAATTAGTCAATATTGGTGAAGGAAATAATGACTCAGCATTATTTGTGCTCGGTATGCTACTGGGTGCAGCAGCGGCACATAACTTTGGTTTCGCAGCCGCTCCTACTGGCGTTCCAACCTTTACGCCTTATGTTTTACTTGCCGGTTTTGCAGTTTGTTTATATATCGCATTAACTAATAAATCGGAAGCTTAATATTCATTCAGAATAAACAAAAAGGAAGTCAATCATGACTTCCTTTTTTCATTTGCAAAAGTGCGGTCATTTTTAACCACACTTTCCATATCATTAGAGAATATTTTTCTCACCACGGGAAAGGCTAATTAAGCCTGAACGAACAATCTCAAGTAATGTACTTTCTTCCTTCACAGCCTCAACAAAAGCATCTAATTTATCTTTTGTACCAGTTAATTGAATCGTGTAGGATTTTGTTGTTACATCTACAATCTGACCGCGGAAAATGTCGGCTAAACGTTTTAACTCATCACGCGATGAACCCGTTGCACGAACTTTCACTAACAACACTTCACGCTCAACATGCTCATGTTCACTCAAGTTAATAACTTTAAACACATCCACTAATTTGTGAAGTTGTTTTTCGATTTGTTCGAGTACTTGCTCATCTCCCACCGCTTCAATCGTCATACGAGAAAGCGTTGGATCATCGGTTGGTGCCACAGTTAAGCTTTCAATGTTAAATGCACGTTGGGAAAATAAGCCGACCACACGAGATAATGCACCGGATTCATTTTCTAATAAAACAGATAAAATTCTACGCATTATTCTTTCTCCTCTTGTGGTTTGCTTAAAATCATCTCATTCATCGCCCCGCCGCGAACTTGCATTGGGTAAACGTGTTCGGTTTCATCAACGTTAATATCAACAAAGACCAATTTATTTTTAATACTGAAGGCTTCTTTTAATTTGCTTTCTAATTCATCTGGTGTAGAAATTTGAATTCCCACATGACCATAAGATTCGGCTAACTTCACGAAATCCGGTAAAGAATTCATATAAGTTTGAGAATGGCGGCCAGAGTAAATCAAATCCTGCCATTGTTTTACCATGCCTAAGAAGTGGTTGTTCAAACAAATTACCACAACAGGAATACCATATTGCGTTGCTGTTGAAAGCTCTTGGATATTCATTTGAATACTGCCATCACCCGTTACACAAACCACTGTTGCTTCAGGATGCGCAAGTTTCACCCCTAATGCAGCCGGTAAACCGAAGCCCATCGTACCTGCACCGCCTGAGTTGATCCAACGACGCGGTAAATCAAACGGATAATGTAATGCGGCAAACATTTGGTGTTGACCTACATCCGATGCCACATAAGCTTGGCCTTTTGTAATACGATATACGGCTTCCATCACTTGCTGCGGTTTAATTACGCCTGAAGTGCGGTCGAAATCCAAGCATTTTTTCGCTTTCCATTCATCAATTTGTTTCCACCAATCTTCTAATTGGTTTTGAGGACGCGAACCAATTTCTTCACCTAATAAGCTTAAGAACTCATCCAATACATTTTTCGCGTTACCTACAATTGGAATCGCAACAGGGACGTTTTTAGAAATAGAGGTTGGGTCAATATCAATCTGAATCACTTTTGCATTCGGGCAATATTTATCTAAGTTGTTAGTGGTACGGTCATCAAAACGAACTCCAACACCAAGGATTAAATCACTTTCATGCATGGCTGTATTGGCTTCGTAAGTTCCGTGCATCCCAAGCATACCTAAGAATTGTTTATCGGTACTTGGATACACACCTAAACCCATTAACGATGAAGTTACCGGTAAATTTAAACGTTGTGCAAATTGCGTTAATTCCTCATGACAGCCTGCTGCAATAGCACCACCACCGACGAATAAAACCGGTTTTTTAGCCACTAATAATGCTTTTAACGCTTTCTTAATTTGACCTTTGTGACCATTTACCGTTGGATTATAAGAACGAAGCTCAACAGATTTTGGATATTCGTAAGGATATTTTAAAGTTGGGTTTACGGTATCTTTTGGAATATCAACAACAACGGGACCAGGACGGCCTGTTGAAGCAATGTAAAAAGCTTTTTTCAAGATACCTGGAATGTCTTCTGCTTTTTTAACGATAAAGCTGTGTTTAACCACCGGACGAGAAATCCCCACCATATCACATTCTTGGAACGCATCACGACCGATTAAGCTACTCATTACCTGACCTGAAATGATCACCATTGGTACCGAATCTGTATAAGCGGTCAAAATCCCCGTAATCGCATTGGTTGCACCAGGTCCTGATGTGACTAACACACACCCCACTTTACCGGTCGCACGTGCGTAACCATCAGCCATATGCACCGCTGCTTGCTCATGACGGACTAAAATATGTTCAATCCCACCAAGGGTATGGATTGCATCATAAATATCCAATACGGCACCGCCTGGATAACCAAATAAATACTCAACGCCTTCGTCACGCAAAGACTGAACCACCATTTCCGCACCGGATAATTTCTTCATATTTTACTCCTAAAACTGACCGCACTTTTATTACTACGATTCTTTGTCAAAACAATGGAAACATCATACTGAAAGAAAATAACTTGTCTAGCATTTGAAAAAGTCTAAAAAAGCAACTTTAAAAGCATTAAAATCTGTTTCAATTTTAAAATATAGTTTTAAATAAAGCTTAAGCTTAGAAAAATAAGACAATACTAGTTTTATATAGAGATTTATAAAATAAAAATTTTTTATTCTTTTATTCAAAATTTTGAGGTAGATCACATTTTACGCGTCAATTTCTATGACGATTAAAGAGAAAGGGAGAGATTATAAGAAAAAACCGCACTTGGAAGACCCAAAGTGCGGTTAGATTTTAAGACGTTTTTAATTAGCCGTTATAGCGTTTGAACACTAAAGTCGCGTTTGTACCACCAAAACCGAAGCTATTGGACATAACAGTTTGTAAGCCAGCATTTTCTTTTGTTTCAGTCACGATATTGCAACCTTCAGCTGCTTCGTCTAATGTTTCGATATTAATGCTTGGTGCAATGAAGTCATTGTGTAACATTAATAAGGTATAGATTGCTTCGTGTGCACCTGCTGCACCTAAAGAGTGACCTGTCATTGATTTGGTTGAAGAAATCGCTGGGATTTTGTCACCAAATACATTTTTGATTGCACCTAATTCTTTTACGTCACCAACTGGTGTTGATGTACCGTGTACGTTAATGTAATCAATCGGGGTATCTACCGTTGCCATCGCTTGTTTCATACAACGCTCTGCACCTTCACCGCTTGGCGCTACCATGTCGTAACCATCAGAGGTTGCACCATAACCTACGATTTCAGCGTAGATTTTTGCACCACGTGCTAATGCGTGTTCTAATTCTTCAACCACCACAACTGCACCACCACCTGCGATAACGAAACCATCACGGTTTGCATCGTAAGCACGAGACGCTTTTTCTGGGGTATCATTGTATTTAGTTGAAACCGCACCCATTGCATCGAATTCTGTTGCACATTCCCAAGATAATTCTTCCGCACCACCAGCGAAAACCACATCTTGTTTACCTAATTGGATTAACTCAACTGCGTGACCGATACAGTGTGCAGACGTTGCACAAGCAGAGCTGATTGAGTAGTTCACACCACGGATTTTATAAGGGGTTGCTAAACAAGCTGATACGCTTGAAGCCATGGTTTTAGTTACTGCGTAAGGACCAATTGCTTTCACACCGCGTGGACCACGTACTGCATCACAAGCCACTAATTGGTTGTGAGCTGAACCAGTACCCGCACCGATTACAAGACCTGTACGGTCATTTGAAACTTGATCTTCTGTTAAACCTGAATCTTCAATTGCTTCACGCATAGAAAGGTATGCATAAGCTGCCGCATCACCCATAAAACGATACACTTTACGATCGATGTGCTCGCTTGGATCAAGTTTGATTGTGCCGGCAACATGGCTACGCATTTTCATTTCAATAAACTCAGGCACGACTTCAATACCAGATTTACCTGCTTTTAATGAAGCCAAAACTTCTTCTTTGTTGTTACCGATACTTGAAATAATACCAAAACCAGTAATTACAGCTCTTTTCATTCTTTATTCCTTATGATTTAGGGTAAATTTAGTTCAACTTACAGTTGTTAGCTGAACGCAATTTACTATGAAATGAAAATATTGCAAGCAATAATTCATTTGTTCGACCAGTTAAGTTTTAACCGACTCAAAATTTCCGTGCTATTATAAAAGAATTTGATAAGGCAAAAAAGGGCTAACACATGTTCACCATTCAGCACGCAAAAATTCATTTTAACCAAGAGAATACGCCTGTTTCGGATAAATTTGATGATGTGTATTTTTCTAATCAAGATGGTTTAGCGGAAACCCATTATGTGTTTTTAGAAGGCAATCAGTTGTGGGAACGTTGGGTTAATTATCAAGAAGCCCATTTTGTTATTGCTGAAACAGGGTTTGGCACAGGATTAAATTTCTTTGCTGTTACCTCGCTATTCCGTGAGTTTCGTCAGAAACATCCCGATTCGCCTTTAAAACGCCTTTATTTTATCTCTTTTGAAAAATACCCTTTGCCACTTGATGCGTTACAACAAGCTCATTTAGCCTATCCGCAATTTTCTCATCTAGCTCAGCATTTACAACAGCATTGGCTTAATCCCATTCAGGGTTGCTATCGTTTTCAGTTTGATGAAACCACGTTAGATCTTTGGTTTGGTGATGTGGCTGAAAATCTGCCGCAACTGGGCGATTATATGAATGATAAAATTGATGCGTGGTTTTTAGATGGTTTTGCGCCAAGTAAAAATCCAGACATGTGGAACGAGCAGCTTTATCAGCAAATGTTTCGTTTTACCAAGCCACAAGGCACCTTTGCGACCTTTACTGCGGCAAGTGCGGTCAGAAAAGGCTTAGAAAATGCAGGCTTTAGTATTACGAAACGAAAAGGCTTTGGTAAAAAGCGAGAATGTCTTTCTGGTCAAAAAACGCATGAAAAACTGACCGCACTTTCATTACCCTGGTTTCATAGTCAATCCGCGAATCTAAACAAGCAAGATATTGCCATTATTGGTGGTGGGATTGCCTCGCTTTGCACCGCCATTTCATTGGTTAAACGCGGAGCAAAAATTACGATTTATTGTGAGGATGAACAAACTGCCCTCAATGCATCCGGCAACAAACAAGGTGCCTTTTATCCGCAACTGAGTGATGATAACGAACGCAATATTCGTTTTTATATTCATGCCTTTGCCTATGGCCATCAATTCCTACAATGGGCAATTCAGCACAAAATCGAATTTGAACATGAATTTTGCGGTGTCGCGCTTTGTGCTTACAGCGACAAAGCTGAAAGTAAATTAAGTAAAATCGCTGAGCTGAATTTACCTTCTGATTTATATCAGTCTTTAAGCCAATCTGAATTAAGTGAAAAAGTGGGTTTACCGTTACCTTTTGGGGGCGGTTTTATTCCTCAAGGCGCTTGGCTTGCACCACGTCAGTTAGTTCAGCATGCTTTTGCCTTTTTAGAGAAACAAGGTGTCCAGATTAAAACATCACAAAAAGTAACCGCACTTTCACAAACAGAATACGGTTGGCAAATCACCACAGCTGAAAATGAAACTTTCTGCCATGAAGTGGTTGTTTTAGCAAACGGACATAAACTCACTGAGTTTGAACAAACACAAAAACTGCCACTCTATCCTGTTCGCGGACAAGTGAGCCAAATTCCGACATCGGAAAACTTACTTAAACTCAAAACCGTGTTGTGCTATGACGGCTACCTGACTCCAGTCGATCAAGCGAAAACCAGTCATTGTATTGGCGCAAGTCATGTTCGTGATAATGCGACTCGTGAATTTAGCCTAACCGAACAACAAGAAAACCAACAAAAAATTCAACAAAATATTCCTGAAGATTGGACAAGAGAAGTGGATACATCGGGCAATCTTGCTCGAATCGGTGTGCGTTGTTCAGTACGTGACCTCACACCAATGATGGGTATCGTTCCTCATTTTTCAGCTCAGCAAACACAATATCAGAATTTGTTTAATTTACGACGCCGTAAGCAGCCAATAGAACAGGCTGAAAACTACCCTAATCTCTATTTAATCGGCGCATTAGGCTCTAGAGGATTAACTTCTGCGCCGTTTTTAGGGGAAACACTGGCTTCCTTAATTTATGGCGAGCCCTTACCAATGAGTGAAGATCTGATTCATAACTTAATGCCAAACCGCAGTTGGGTCAGACGCTGGTTAAAAGGGGCGGAGGTGAAATAAAAAAAGTGCGGTTAAAATCAACCGCACTTTTTCTTAATACAAGCTTAAACGTTGTAATCGCTGTCTGGCGATTTCTTTGATTTCATCCTTTTTCGCCGTATTCATAATTTCCAAATAAATCAATTTGGCCAAGCCAATATTAACTTGTGTTCCAATCCCTTCTTCATACAAACGAGCTAAACGGAATCGCCCCTCATTGCTGCCCGCATTCGCAGCTTTTTGGAACCATTCAAAGGCTTTGGTAAATTCTTTCTGATTGGTATAAATTTCCCCTAATGTAAGCATAGCATCAGGATCTTTTGTTGCACTGGCTTCAAATAATTTAATCGCTTGAGCGGTATTTTGTTTCACATAGTTGTTGCCGTTGAAATACATGACTGCCAAATTATTGATAGCCTTAATGCTGCCTCGTTCAGCAGCTTCGCTAAACCACCAATAAGCCAACTCTTTATTTTCATCCACTCCACGGCCTAAATTATAAAGCATCCCTAAATTGCTTTGTGCTTGTAAATTACCTTCCAACGCAAGAGGATACATAATTTCAAAAACCGCTTTCCAATCTTGTTTCTCTGCCAGTTTTTGCGCCAGATCCATTTTTTGCTGATCCGTCATTTGCGCTTTATCAACCAAATCAATGGTTTTCATGGCAAATGCTGAACTGCTTAAGGTGAGCGTGGTGAGGAGTAAAAGTTTGGCTAATGTCTTCATCTTATAATGTCGCTATCAATAAAATAATCAAAAAAATGGCGGATGTTCCGAATTCTATTAGACCAACTTGCTTAACCGAAAGTTTCTTGGTTGGTAAATAAATGGCACGAATTAACGCCGGCACAAAAGCAAGTGATAAGACATATTGTTGGGTAAACAAGCAACCGAGCACGCAAAGCACATGGAAAATAATAGAGGCTTTGAGATAAAGCGGATTTTTACGTTCACGCATCATTGATTTGACATAAAGTGTGGTACCAATAAAAAAGAGACTTGGATACAGCGCCACCCACCAGATTTTTTCATCAAAAGTGCGGTCAGAAAAATAATAGGATCCCATACCTGCAAGGGCAAAAATCGCAATACCGGCTAAATCATTGAGAAGATTGCGCTCATCTTTTTTCTTGGTGTAATAGATACTCACCAACACAAAAGGAAACATGGCGGCAATAAAGAAAAGAATTTGCCAGTTATAAAAAATGGCAGGAAGCGCAAATGAAAAAGCTGCGACACCATAGATGATTGTCCACTTTTTATATTCCGCCATATTTTTGCCTTTAAAGAGACTAAGCATTGGGTAACTCAGCAAATACATGCTGAACCAAGCTAAAAGCAAAAAGAAATGCGCCCAAACGGGTGAAGCTAATAACATACCGTAAACAAAAGGCAATAATGCCATGACAATAGCGCCATATTGATTCGAAATCAGGAGTTTCATAGTTTTCTTTAGTTGATAAAAATTCTCAATTATTTTATCTCACAATTTCTTGATTTACAAAGTCTAAAACCACCTTTAGAATGGAATTATCTTCATCAAAAAGGAGCCATTATGTCGATTCAACGCATTCAACCAAGCAAACGCTTTTCTGAAGTGGTCATTCATAACAATACCGCCTATTTTGCCGGTCAAGTACCGGAAAAAACCGTTAAGCAAAATGCTTACGAGCAAACCAAAGAAGTCCTTTCACTGATCGATAAATTATTGGCTGAAATTGGTTCTGAAAAAAGTAAAATTCTTACCACGCAAATCTTCCTTGCTGATATGGCTGATTATGCCCAACTCAACCAAGCATGGGATGAATGGGTCGATAGCCAAAATCCACCAAGCCGAGCAACGGTAGAAGCGAAACTTGCAGATCCTGATTGGAAAGTTGAGATCGTGATTATTGCAGCTGTGTAAACGCTGCTTTTTCAAAATGTGATCAACTGCAAAGAAAGTTTTTCAGTTTTCCTTTACACTAAACATTGAATTCAAAATAAGGAGTAATGTATGCAATCATGGACACCAGAAATGTGGCAAGCCGCTGTGATTGGGCTTGTGGTTGGCGTAATCTTAGGCTATTTATTATTACGTTTAACAAAAGGTTCCGTAAAAAAACAAGTTCAGACCGAAGCTGAACTGAAAGAAGTGAAAACACAATTAAGCGATAAACAAGCACAACTTGAAAAACATTTCGCGGAAAGTGCCGAATTATTTAAAACCTTAATTGGTGATTATCAAAAACTCTATCGTCACTATGCGGTTTCATCTGAAACCTTGCTTGGCAGTAAACCAGCCGACAAAGGTTTATTTACCCAGCAATTGGTGACAGCCTCATCAGAAAGTAAATCAGAAGAACCACCTCGCGATTATTCCGAAGGTTCATCTGGCTTATTAAAAACAGATAAAGAAAACCAATAATAATTAACGGTTGAATAATAAAAAAATCAGGGATTAAATACTTAATCCCTGATTTTTTATTAGTGATTACTCAATACTTGAGCCGGTTGTAACTTCGCGGCTCGACTAGCTGGATAAAGACTGGCAAGTAAACTCAATACCAATGCCGCCACGAGAACCAATACAACATCGAACCAATGTAATTCACTTGGTAAGAAATCAACGAAATAGATACCATCTGATAACAATTTTTTACCGAGTAATCTCTCGATGCCTTGAATAATCGGCGTGAGATTCAGTGCGAGTACAACACCTAATACGATACCAATTAGACACCCTTTCATCCCTGCAAGTAAACCATACCAAATAAAGATTTGTTTAATAAAACCATTATTTGCGCCAAGGGTTCGCATAATTGCAATATCACCTTGCTTATCTTTTACCGCCATAATTAAGGTTGAAACGATATTAAAACATGCTACCCCAATTACAAGCACCATCGCGATATACATCACGGTACGGATAAGCTGAATATCTCGATACATATAGCCAAATTTTGCCACCCAGTTTTGAATATAAAGCAGTTGCGGATAATCATTCAGCATCGAATAATCCATTTCTTGTACTTTGAATGGATCATCCACTTTCAATTCAACACCGGTGATTTGATCTTCGCGATACCCCATTAATTCTTGTGCTTGAGGTAATGCCAGTAAGGCATAACTGTGGTCTAGCTGACCATCTAAACGTAAAATAGCAGTCACTTGAACACGCTCACGATTAGGTTGAGCCATTTGATCTTCGCCATTTGGTTGAGAGATTAATAATGACACCCAATCGCCAGCTTTAACATCTAACGCTTTGGCAATACCAGAGCCCAACACCAATCCGCCTTCTTCTGCGAATTTTTGCCAGCCATCCCCTTCCACAAACTTACCAAGAGAACTCACTTGATCTTCAGCTTGTTTATCTACCCCTTTCACTTGCACAACTTTAAGTTTATTGCCATTTTCGACTAAGGCAGTAAAACTCACAAAAGGCGAAAGTGCGGTAATTTTTTTGTTTGTTTTTAGACGTTCCGCTAGGTTCCGCCAATGGTTCAATGTGGCTTCATTGGCATGTGGATTAACGGTGATTTCCGTATGTGGCACCACAGCCAAAATACGTGAATTCAATTCACGCTCAAAACCATTCATCGCACTTAATCCCACAATCAATACTGCCACGCCAAGGGCGATACCGATAGCAGAGAATTTTGAAATTAACGCCACCAACGGATTCTTTTGCTTACCCCGTTGATAACGCCAACTAATGAAAAAAGGCGTATTCATTATGCACCTTCCTTCAAAATACCATCTTGCATGGTTAAACAACGAGACAGTTTTTGCGCTAATGACATATCATGTGTCACCAATAAAAACGCAATGTTTTGTTCCGCATTCAAGGTTTGAATTAATTCAAAAATACTTTCTGTAGTTTTATGATCTAAGTTACCCGTTGGTTCATCGGCCAAGACGAGAGCGGGATTATTCACTAATGCACGAGCAATTGCCACACGTTGACGCTCACCACCCGAAAGGGCTGATGGTCGGTGAGTAATGCGATGACTTAAGCCTACTGCACCCAATATTTTTTCAGCACGATCTTTTGCTTCTGTTTTATTCTGACGACCAATTAACATCGGCATCATCACATTTTCTAATGCGGTAAAATCCGCCATTAAATGGTGAAATTGATACACAAAACCTAGATTTTGGTTACGTAATTTAGCCAATTCACTTTCAGACGCTTTTTGCAAAGATTGCCCTTTAATAAAGACTTCCCCACTACTTGGCTGATCTAAACCACCCAAAGTGTGTAATAAAGTACTTTTTCCCGAACCAGAACTCCCCACAATCGCCACTAATTCTTGTGGTTTCATGGCAAAGCTTACGCCTTTTAATACTTGGGTTTGGTTCTCGCCTTCTTGGTAAAATTTATTAATATTTTGGCATTCTAATAAGTAGTTATTCATATTTTACTCATAACGTAATGCTTCCGCCGGCTCTGTTTTTGCCGCGCGATAAGCGGGATAAATGGTTGATAATAAAGATAACAATAAAGAAAAGGCAATCACAATAATGACTTGCACAGGCTCAATGGATGTTGGCAAGAAAACACCGTTCGGATTGACCGCACTTAAAATTGCCCCAAGATTTAAGGTAATTAATACGCCCAGTACAGCACCAATCAATGTACCCACTAGCCCCACCAATAAACCTTGATAAATAAAGATCGAACGCACTTGTGATTTAGTCACACCTTGCGTTTGCAAAATGGCGATTTCCCCTTGTTTATCCACCACCATTAAACTTAATGAGGTCACGATATTCGAAATCGCCACAACAATAATTAAGCTAATCAACAAGCCCATCATATTTTTTTCCATACGAACCGCTTGGAAGAATTCCCCTTTTTGGACACGCCAATCGCTGATATGGCTCTCTTTAAAATAGGTTGGCAATTCTGTGATTTGGAAAGGATCATCCAGGAATAAACGATAGCCTTGAGCCTCACCTGGTTGAATGCGCATTAGGCGACCAATATCCGCTAAATTAGCAAAAACTTCATAGCCTGACGCTTCACCATAACCATAGTAAAGCTCGCTCACCGTAAATAAACGCTGCATCGGCACGCGACCAAATGGGGTGTATTGGCTGTTTTCCGTAATCATTAAGCGAACTTTATCGCCTACCACTAAGCCTAATTTTTGCGCCAACGTATCACCAATAATCAACTTAAACTCACCTTGCGGTAAAAGTTGGTTAAACTGACTAGGATCGAAACCTTCCAGTAAAGGGTCATCTGAAAAAGACTGAATACCAATCACTTGTCCCGCGCTCACACCTTTTGCCGTTTGAAACACAACATTCGTGGTATTAATCGGTACAGCTTTTTGCACAAAGTGCGGTATATTTTCAAGCGGTTTTTCTGCCGAAATAGGCGCCTCTTGGCTAATAATCGCGTGTGGAATGCTCGAAAGCACCTGTTGTTTTTGATAGCCTTCTAGTCCATTCATGACAGAAAGCACAATAATCAATGCCATCACACCCAGTACGATGCCAAAGCTTGCCAAATTAGCAACAAGTCGCCCAAAACGATCAGCGCTTTTTGCCCGCCAATATCGCAGGGCGACGTATAAAGAAATAGGTAAATTCATTATTTTTGATTTAATTGTTGAACGAAATCTTCGATATTTTGCGTCACTTTTTTCGTTAGCGTGGTTACCGCACTATCACTCGCCCAAGCAATATGAGGTGTGATAATTAAATTCGGCATCGTTTTCGCTAATTCAATCAGTGGATTGTTTTTCTCTGGTGGCTCTTTCACTAACACATCTAATGCGGCACCACCTAATTGTCCTGACTTCAATGCGTCACAAACTGCTTGCTCATCAATCAATGGACCACGACCAGTATTGATTAAATACGCCCCCTTCTTACAAAGTGACAAGGTTTCTTGATTGATTAAATTTTTGGTTGTTTCAGTCAATGCACAATGCAATGTGAGAATATCGGCTTGTTTTAGCACCTCTTCAAAAGATGTGTAACCTTCACGACACGTTGTGGCATTTCGATGTTCAGCATAAAGCACTTTCATGCCTAAAAGCTCGGCTAAACGCCCCACTTCCGTACCTAAACAGCCTTTTCCAAACACGCCTAATGTTGAACCTTTCACATCTGTAATGGGATAATCAAAATAGCAGAACTGTTTGCTCTCTGTCCATTTTCCCGTGAGTTGATCGCGTTGCCATCCAGCTAGACTATGTTTTAACGCAAAAATCATGCCTAATACATGTTCAGGTACTGTTGTTGCTGAATAACCCGTCACATTTTTAACCGCTACACCAAATTCTTTTGCGGCGTCTAAATCTACGTTATTGGTGCCTGTTGCGGTGATAGCAATGAGTTTTAATTTAGGTAGTTGTTGTAATACCTCACGACTTAAAATCACTTTGCTGGTAATAATAATATCCGCGTCTTTTGCTCGCTCAATAGTTTGCTCTGCAGAAGTATATTCATACTCTACCCAGTTATGTGGAAAGCTTGGACGAGGAATAGGAATATGTTTTGGAATTGCGGTGCTGTCTAAAAATACGATATTCATTGTTATCTCCTTTTACAGAACAAAAGTGCGGTCAAAAACAACGCTGTTTTCAACCGCACTTCTCCATTAGATGGACGTATCTAATTCAGGGAAAGACTTCACTAAATCATCAATGGCTTTCATCTGTGAGACAAAACCTTCTAATGCCGAAAGTGGCAATGCAGAAGGGCCATCACATTTTGCCTGATTTGGATTTGGGTGAGCCTCTAAGAATAAACCTGCAATCCCAATTGCTAAACCAGAACGGGCTAATTCAGTCACTTGTTCACGACGACCGCCTGAAGCTGCACCAAACGGATCTCGGCATTGTAATGAATGGGTCACATCAAAAATAACTGGACTACCTTTAGACACTTTTTTCATTACGCCGAAGCCTAACATATCCACCACTAAATTATCGTAACCGAAGTTTGAACCACGATCACAAAGGATAATTTTATCGTTACCACATTCTTCAAACTTATCTACAATATTCCCCATTTGACCTGGGCTTAAGAATTGTGGTTTTTTCACGTTAATTACCGCACCCGTTTTTGCCATAGCTTCGACTAAATCTGTTTGACGAGCTAAGAATGCCGGTAACTGAATCACATCCACCACATCGGCAACAGGCTGACATTGATAGATTTCGTGCACATCGGTAATCACTTTCACGCCAAAGCTTTCTTTTATCTCTTGGAAAATTTTTAAACCTTCTTCCATGCCTGGACCACGGTAAGAATGAATTGAAGAACGGTTAGCTTTATCGAAAGACGCCTTAAAAACATAAGGAACGCCCAACTTTTCAGTCACTTTTACATAAGCTTCGCAAACTTGCATTGCCATATCGCGACTTTCAAGCACGTTCATTCCGCCGAAAAGCACAAAGGGTTTGTCATTTGCGACATCAATATTGCCAATTTTTACAATTTTATTTTGCATAATATTTCCTTTTTAATGGATGGCATTGGCATCTTTCAATGCTTCGCCTTTCAGTTCTAAAAGTTGAGTTTTTAACAGAGAAGAAGTGGGATCATTTGGACATTGATCTACAAAATATTCCAAATCCTCAATGGCGGAAGGATAAGCTCCCATTTGCGCCAACACTAAGCCTCGATCGCGAATATCGTAAGGATCTTTTCTTCCTGCTAACAAGAATTGGATATAATTAAACGCCAAATCGTTTTGTTCTTCACGAATTAAGGCATTCTTGGCGAGCTGACGGAAACGTGCGGTAAGCATCGGAATATCTGCTCGAGCTAAGTCTTCAGGTTGAATTTGAGCCCCAAAACCAAAGGCACCTTCATAGAGCTTCTTCAATTCATCCACTGAAATGTATTTTCCACTCCAAGGATCAATAAATGCCACTTCACCATCGACTTCTGCACGTAAAATCAGTTGGGTCGGGAAATTCACGGGATAAATCGGCAATTTTAAACTTGCAGCCAAATAAAGAATTAAGGTGCCAAGACTCACCGGCATGCCTTCACGCTCTTCTAGAATATACGGAAGATATAAATTGCGGGCATAGAAATAATTATCTGCATCACAATGAAAACCCCAATCACCGTAGAAGAGCTGCAATAATTGATGAATTTTAGCTTTATCATCCCATTCTTCTGGAATAGCTTGGCGAGCTTTGCGCACCAAGCTTCCAACCAGCCCTCTTATACGAGGCTCATCAAGTTGCTCTTTCTCACAAATGCTCAGATAAAAATGAGTCAGTTCAGCATACAAGGCTTTTTGATCGTATTTCATTACCGCTTCCAATATCCCAACGTTACGCGCTCATTGTCGCCATAATCCCGTATGGTTGCAACCCCTTGCCAATGATTTTGCCAGAAAATTGACCGCACTTCTTCGCCCTGTTTCCAGCCGTGCTCTAACAATAAATAGCCGTTATCTTTTAAATGTCCTGGCGCATGCTCAATAAGATGACGTAAATCCGCTAAACCGTTTTCGCCCGCCACCAACGCCGAACGAGGCTCGAAACGCACATCACCTTGGAAAAGATGCTCATCGGTTTCATCAATATAAGGTGGATTACTGACGATAATATCAAACTGCCCTTCAACATTTTCGAACCAACGACTCTGTAAAAATTGTACCTTGAGCTGATTTTTTTCTGCATTGGATTGCGCTAATTTGACGACTTCTGGCATTAAATCCACACCAATAACATCTAATTGAATAGCCTTTTTTTGACAAATAGGAGAAAGCTCAGAAGCCAACGCCAACGCAATGGCGCCAGTGCCGGTTCCGAGATCGAGAATACGAAAGTGCGGTGGATTTTCTTCCAGTTTTTCTAACGCAATTTGTAATGCTTTTTCTACGAGAATTTCGGTATCGGGGCGAGGAATTAATGTTCCTTCAGACACATTTAAAGGCAAGGACCAGAATTCTTTTTCACCGAGGATATAAGCGATAGGTTCACCTTTTAAACGACGATCTAAAAGTGCGGTCAATTTTAACCGCACTTTTTCATCAATTTCCGTTTCATCGAAAGCTAAAATTTGCGTTCTTGATTTGCCCGTTGCATGTTGCAATAGCACTAACGCATCCACTTTGCCATTCTCTGTCGGATTTACCTGATTTAAGGCTTGCGCAGCATCGGCAAGCCATTGTTGATAGGTCATTAATTACTCTCAGATAACGCTGCTAATTGATCTGCTTGATATTCAGTAATAATCGGTTGAATAAGCTCGTCAATTTTGCCGTTCATCACTTCATCTAAGCGATAGAGCGTTAAGTTGATACGGTGATCTGTTACACGACCTTGTGGGTAGTTATAAGTACGAATTTTATCGGAACGGTCGCCTGAACCTAATAAGTTACGGCGGGTATCCGCTTGCTCTGCGGCTTGACGCTCTTGCTCCGCTTGAACAATACGTGAAGCCAATACAGACATCGCTTTAGCTTTATTTTTATGTTGTGAACGCTCATCCTGACATTCCACCACAATACCTGTTGGAATGTGGGTAATACGTACCGCAGAGTCTGTGGTATTAACGTGCTGACCACCCGCACCAGATGAACGGTAGGTATCAATACGTAAATCTGCTGGATTGATTTCCGGCATTTCAGATTCAGGCAATTCAGGCATAACCGCAACAGTACAAGCTGAAGTATGAATACGACCTTGGCTTTCTGTTTTTGGTACACGTTGTACACGATGACCGCCTGATTCAAATTTTAACTGACCATACACGCCATCACCGCTTACTTTAACGATCACTTCTTTATAACCGCCCTGCTCACTTTCATTTGCGCTGAGCATTTCAACACGCCAGCGTTTACTTTCAGCATAACGGCTGTACATACGGAATAAATCGCCGGCAAAGATACCCGCTTCATCACCACCGGTACCTGCACGAATTTCTAAATAGCAGTTATATTCATCATTTGGATCTTTCGGTAATAAAAGAATTTGAAGTTGTTGTTCGACTTCTTCAATTTCGGCTTTGGATTCTTCAATTTCCATTTCTGCCATTTCTTTCATTTCAGGATCATCTAACATCAATTCTGCATCAGCAATGTTAGAATTAAGCTGATTCCAACGATTAAAACATTTCACCACATCTTCAAGTTGTGAATATTCTTTAGAATACGCACGGAATTTATCCTGATCCGAAATTACCGACGCATCACCTAGCAATGCCTCTAATTCTTCATAACGTTCTTTTAAACTTTCAAGTTTTGCAATAATAGAATCTTTCATATTTTTATAAAGTTAAAGCCAAAAATAAAATCGGCCTATTCTAGCCGATTTTAAGGGAAATTGACAGACGCAAAATCTGCCTAAAAATGACCGTACTTTAGATGCGAGTCACATCAAACTTCGCTAAATCAATTCGATCTTCTGTACCATAAAATTGAGCCAAGGCATGACGAAAGGTTTCTGCACGTTTTGGTAAACCTTTTTCAGCATAGGTTTTCACTTGCTCATACACCGCTTGCTTAAATGGTTGCGTATCCCCTGGATTGCCATTCAAATTATCCGCACTAGCAAAATAACGGAATCCCGCCGCTGTGGCTAAAATCCATTCCAATGCTTGGGGCTTCACTTCCACCTTTTCAAAATCACGCTGACGTGCTTCAGAACGACCATCTGGCTCATACCAATAGCCAAAATCTTCTAATTTACGCCGCTCTTTCCCTGCTACCAACCAATGGGCGATTTCATGTAATGCACTGCTGTAAAAGCCTCTCGCAAAGTAAATCGCATTATAAGGCACCTCATCATTTGCCGGAATGTAAATCGGCTCATCCCCACCTTTAACCAATCGCGTATTATATTCTTCTTCAAAACATTGATTAAAAATCGCAATGATATCCTCAAGTTTGTGTTCCATGCTTTCTCCAAATATTTTTATCAATAAAGCCTCTTAAAAGGTTCGAGAATTATCTCATTTTTAATGTTTTTCACAAAATCTGGTTGAATAAAAAGGCGAGCAAAAATGCTCACCTTCTAAAGGCCTCCTCTGCTTTGGATGTGGGTCAGTTGTCCGGCGGCATCATAGCCGTATTCGCGCCGGCTGCGGTTGTGGATTTGCTGCAGGATTCTGCCCATAGGGTCGTATTGTGTTTGTTGGCGGATATGTTTGCCAAAGGCGCGTTCGGTTTCGCGGTGTAGTTTGCAAAAGGCCGTTTGAAAACCCGATATGATTTCAGACGAGCTTTTTATCGTTTCGTTTATATTTTACTTTTGAAGCTCTTTCAATTCTTTTTCACTAAAGCGGACTAGACCTTTACTTCACACTTGAGTAGCCGCCAAACAGTATCTTCCCGAAAAATGAGATTGCCGTTCTCATCCCTCTTGGCACTGACCTGTTCGGCAGGCAGAAGTTCTCCTCGACTGATTGGTTTTCATGACCGATAAAGTTATCAAAGCCGTATTTTCCTAATAATATTAGTAATAAGCAGTATTGTTGATTTCATAACGTTGATGGAGCTTAGCATCTGGCAATACAAATTTTTGTCCATCTTTTTGAAGATATGCTTCGGTTAATTCAAAATGATCATCAAATTTCAATTTCAACGTGGCAAACTGATTTATTGAAGGTGTACTGATATTGTGCGCTTGATTCCTTCCGGGGAACGCCTGTTGAAATATCTTGTATAACCCGTTTAGTCGGGCATCATCGTATATGATTTTATAATCATTCTGTTCTTGTTCTTCAGTCTTAAATGGATGCAATCTAATACCCCACCGATTACCTGTTTCCTTATCTATTAACCATAGCTTGATGTAAGTTGGCATCGCCTTCATTGCCTTCTTCTCTTCTTCTATCCTCTCTTTACCGATGGCCGTCCAGCGCTCCGTATTAGCGAATTCCATATAATATTCGCCGTTCCATTCCCCTCCATCGACTTCAACTTCCAAGTTCCATGGATATTTCGTTTGCATCTGTTTGTACCATTCTGCACTGACGTTTTTGGATCCAGCTATATAAGTGTGATAGAAATCGGGATGTTCTTTACGTACTCTATCTAAGTATTCAGCCCTTCTCTTAGGGTCATGATAAAACTCAACATCGTAATACCACATTTCATTAAAGTGGTGTTTAGCAGCCTCTTCTAAAGAAGGTACAATTTCTCTTGCTTGCCAGGACATTAATTCCTTATGAATAAAAGTGCTGGTCAAATTCAACGTAACCCAACCACCAGGAGCAACAGCTAATTCAAAATTATTGGGAGATTCATATCGCGGAGTTTCAGTATCCTCTACTGCATTATTAAATACCCTGTAACTTTTTGCCATCATAGGACGTATCTTGTCTGTAGGAAGAGCTTCGTCCAGCTGATAAAATTTATTTTCAAACTGGGATAAATAGGTAAAAGTTAACCTTTCGGGAAGTAAATCAAACTCTGCCGTTCTTCCTAAGTATCCTCCTCGACCCCAGATAGAGCCTGTACCAAAGAAGTTTCGCAAGACCGTTCCGTTCTGCAAATAAAAATCAGAACTGTACTTATTAGATACGTCTACCGCATATGCTCCCAACGTCAAATATGAAGAATTTTCCGGTGTGGCGTTAACCAATATAGCCTCCGCCATCTTAACACCCCAAGCCATGCCTTTTGCCTGCTCGGGATTGCCGTTGCCTTCAATCATTCTATTTAATCCTATGTTTGCCAATACAATGCTGAGGTAACCTGCTGCTACTATTCCTAAAAGGATATTTGTTTTCTTGTGTTTCATTCAGACGGCCTTTTGACTATCTTATTGATTCCAATAAAGATACGAATTAATGATATCAATCCAGTATCCGTAAATTACCCAAACATTGAGCAGAATGAAAACAACTGCACAATATTTCCAATGACGGTTTTGATACATTCTGATAATGCAGTAGGCATTGACAATCAAAAAGAATGCGTATTTGCCAATTTCCTCCCAAAGCACCTGAAGACTTAATATCATATATTCCATATTACCAACCATTTAAATTTTTCTAGGTTCCTAATCGTTAAATTCAAAACAATTCTCTCCGTTTTTACATAGATATCTAAATTATTTACATTTTTAATGATAAGCCCATATATCTACCTTTGATAATAATTACAGAATATGCAATGCTACTAGGCAATAAGGTGTGCGTAAATAAAAAGGTTCAACGAATATACTTCTAACTGATAAAATAGTTGTATAAGCAATCAAATAAATCATGACAATTGGTTTGATATGATATCTGTGATGATGCCGATGGTAAAGTGGAAAGGATCAATGGGAAGAAGGCCATCTGAAATTTTTCAGATGGCTTTTTCTGTTTCACCATACCTCTTCAAAACTTGACCGCTTGGCTATCCCTTCTTTAAGCCCCATCTATTTAATATCCCCCTTGGGCGCATGCCCGAAATACCGTTTGTATTCACGGCTGAATTGGCTAGGTGACTCGTAGCCGACTTGGTAAGCGGTTTCAGTAATGCCTTGCTCTTCTTGTGCAATTAGTCGTCTGGCTTCCATCAGACGTAAGGATTTTTGATATTGCAGCGGTGAAAGGCTGGTTATCTTCTTAAAATGACTATGAAATCCAGATAATGACATACCACTTAGATTTGCCAAGGTTTCCACGGTGATGGTTTCACTAAAATGTTGTTGCAGATAATGGGTGGCTTGGGCGATTTTTTTGGTGTGCGATCCATTGCTTACCATGGCTTTAAATTTGCCACCTTGTTCGCCTGTAAGGAGTCGATAATATATTTCTTGTTGGATAAGCGGTGCAAGAAACCCAATATCTTTTGGATTTTCGTGCAAGAGTAATAAGCGTTCAACAGCATTTTTGAGAGATTCATCCAAATGCCATTGTGCAAAATCTTCGTCGCCCTGTTGAACATCATCTGCAAGGTTTGGATTTGCTAATAAAATCTTGCTAACGCTTTCAATATCAATTTTCATCGACATCACTAAAAACGGCTTTTTCGGCTCGGCATATTTAATTTCGCCGCGCATCGGCACATTGACAGGGCAGAACATAAAGTGTTGATTGTCAAAACGGTAGCATTGTTCGCCTAGTTGTATTTCACGTTCCCCACTTAACACGATGCAAATGCTCGGTTCTTGAATAATACCCTCGTAGCAAAACGGCTAATCGGCATGGCGAATCACCAAGCCTTTAATTGGAGATGAATAGGTTTCGTTATGTGGAATAACTTTTAATAAGCGTTCTATCGTTTCAGTTGAGAACATAGTTTTGTAGGAATAGGCAAGTAATTTGGATAAATCATATAACACTTCATATTGCCGTTCAATATAATGAACTCACTTTCAACGGCAGTACGCCAAAACATTTAACCAATATTGAATTGAGGACAATATCATGAAAATTTTCTACAAAACATCAGCAACAGCAACCGGCGGACGTGATGGTCGTACCCAAGTGGACGATGGTTCAATCGGCTTTGATTTGGTTTCATTTCAAAATGACGGCACCGGAGCTGATGAAAAACACCAACGCGCCGAGTATGGCAAGCACCGCCGCACCGACGAAAAACGGCCGCATGGGGTGGGTGAAAAACTTATTCATGGTTTGGCTTAATTCTGCATGAAGATGCTTTCGGATATGGATTTATTGGGCGGACAGGGTTGTATCTTGTATTGAAGAAGCAAGCCGAAGGTTTGTCAGATACTCAAATGCCCGTATCATTCATATTATTGATATTATTGTTTGAATTGTATTATTTTCAATAATAATAAATAACCCTAAACCAATATAAATAACAGCCATTATCCAACGACTAAACTTCTCTACAATTTCACCAACACCTGAAATATTAGCCAATCTTTGTGCTGTATATACTAAAACAAAAATCAATATTAAAAATACAAGAAGAGTAACTAATAAGTCGACAAGATCTAAAGTCACAAAGTAAGGAACAAAAAGTCCAATATTATCTGCACCACAACTAGCAACTGTAACCAAAGCAACAATACCGACTAATTTTGACAACCCTTTTTCATCCAATTCTTTTTTAGCTCTTTTTTCGCCCTCACAATCGTCGTAAATAGCAACTTTAATACCTAAGTAAATCGGTATTAAACCTAATAAACCCAACACCCATTTTTCCGGAACATAATTCAAAACAAAAGCTAGAAATAAACTAACTAATATTAAAATTACAGAACCTAAATATTGTCCGATATAAATATCTCGATATTCTTTTCTAGTATTTGCTCTAGCAAAAAATATTAATAGTATTACCAACAAATCTACTGCTGTAGCAATATATAAAACAGCAGCAGTAATCACAGTCGAAAACATAAAGCACCTCATAATGAATCCCCTGCCCCCTTGGCACCACGGCTTTTTCAAAAACCGAATCGCGTTCGGATAACAGATTCGTATCTTTCGCTAAAGAGGCAAGCCTGCGGCTTGCTTACCCTCTCCCTAACCCTCTCCCACGGGGAGAGGGAATTGGGCTGTCGAGCCTGAACATTTTCAGGTTTACCTGACATCTGATTCCCAATTCTACGGCTCTCTGATTTTGAGAAACCTGATCCCCTTTCCCCGTGAGAGAGGGTTAGGGAGAGGGCAACGAACCGCAAGGTTTGTCAGAAATTTAAATTCCTATCACTCATAATAATGAATCCCCTGAAACTCTCTTGCCACCACGGCTTCTTCAAAAGCCGAATCGCGTTCGGACAGCGGCATAGGCAGAGTAATCACGTTTTGCACGTTCATGCCCTTAGTGGAAAGCAGCATGATTTCATGGCTCAGGCGTACGGCTTCGAAGCGGTCGTGCGTTACCAGCATACACGCCATGCCCTGCCGCTCGATTTTTTCCACCAGCATGGCGACCAAAATATCGCGCAAATCGCGGTCCAAACAGACGAACGGCTCGTCCAGCAAGGCAAGGTCGCAGCCGCACAGCAGCAGGCGCAAAAATGCTACCCGTTTCGCCATGCCGCCGGACAATTCGGTCGGATATTTGTTCAAATCGCCCGCAGTCAGCCCGACTTTCGCCGCCAGCGCGATGATTTCGCCTTCATCGGGTTTGTCCATAAAAATAGCGATATTCTGCATCGCGGTCAAGTTTTCCGGCAGGCGGTTTTCCTGAAACAGAAAACCCGTTTTGCGGAAAGTATTGCGTATCGTGCCCGATTTCGGCGTTTCCAAGCATTCAAATCCATCCGTTTGGGCGCAACAACAGGCCGCGCAATTTTAGTGGAAGGAATTAATTAAAATTATTTCTTAGAAAAAGGCCGTCTGAAATTTCAGACGGCTTTTTTATAACAAAGTGTGGTCAAATTTTTAGGTGTTTTTGCAAATTCAATCAAAATTAAAACCGCTTGTTTTTAAAACTTCACTGTTTCACCATCTTCTGGAATTACTACATTTTCAAGCTTGTTTGCTTGGACAAATTGGCGTAAATCCTTACGGTACACAGACATATGGTTTACCGCATCCATGTGCACCGTGATAAGTTTTGTATTCGGTAGCATTTGGCGAGCATGAGCAACATCTTGTAACCCCATAATAATGCCGTCATTCGGAAAAGCTAAGGTACGCGCATCACCTGTGTTCATAATCATTACATCAGGTTTATAACGATTAATGGCTTTGTTTACTTCGGCAGTCCAAATTGTATCACCAACCAAGTAAACCGTTGGATGACCTTTCGCTTGGAATATTACACCCATCGCCTCATCTAAAATCTCGTCTAATTGTGGTACAGCGTACATTTCTGTTGTGCCGTGAGAACCGCCAGTTTTATTTAAAATAATACCTTCAAACTCCACAGGTTTTTCTAGCGATAAACTGGTTATGTTAGTAAAACCTTGCGCTTTGAGTAAGTCGCCATCCCGTTCATGTTGCACAAAAATTTTGATGGATTTAGGTAAAATTTTTTGTGCAACCTCATCCCAATGATCTTCATGTGTATGAGTTAAAATAATGGCATCAACATCTTTGAAAGTATCTTCTGTTTTCATCGGCAATTCCACAAGTGGATTACGCAAATGGCTATTTAATGTCCCTTCAAAGCCTGCATAATGTCCTTTTTCAGCAAGCATCGGATCAATTAAAAAAGTTTTCCCTGCGTAGTTCAGGCGACCAGTGGCATTGCGGATATGTTGGTAGCTATCAGTGTTTTTAGAGGCAAGATCTACGGCGAAAGTATTTGCGCTAATAGCCAATGCTGCAGTGTTAATTAAGGTTTTTAAGTTCATTGTTTTTCCTTTTCTATACGTTATTGAATGAATAAACATATTATAGTGAGAACAAAATTGCGCAAAAATAGATAAAAAATCAATAAACGTAATAATCGGGTCATTTCTGTGTTATGCTCATATCAAAGTAGGAGAAATAAAATGAATAAACCCACTGTTGCTTTGATTGTGTATGAACAAATGATGCCCATTCATTTTGCGATGGCATATTCCGTTTTTTCTATGTCGGATTTAAACGGCAAGCCGTTATTTGACTGTAAAATCGTTAGCGATTCGGACAACCTGACAAACTCGCTATTTCACATACATTTAGATGGTGGTTTAGAATGGTTAGAGAATGCCGATATTGTTGTGATGACTGGATGGCATGATACTCAAGTGATGCCGAGCGAGGCTTTATTAACAGCGTTACGGCAAGCGTATCAACGTGGTGCGACAGTAGTGGGTTTATGTTATGGCGCCTATGTGTTGGCGTGCAGTGGTCTACTTAACGGCAAAAAAGCAACCACACATTGGCTAGGAGATAGTGATTTTACTAATCGTTTTCCGCAGGTGAAATGGGATTTAAATCCTATTTATTTAGAACAAGATCGACTGATTACCTCAGCAGGAACGGCAGCTTCCATGGATTGTTGCCTTTCTATTGTCCGTAAATTATATGGTGTGAAAATTGCCAATCATATTGCCCGAATACTGGTTATCCCCCCTCATCGTGAAGGCGGACAAGCACAATTTATCGAATGCCCTATTTCTCGTTCCACACCTAATCATAATATCAATGCGTTGCTTGCTTATTTAAATGAAAATCTGACCGCTCTTCATTCGACTGATAGTCTTGCAGAACGTTTGTCAATGAGCCGTAGCACTTTCACCCGACATTTTCGCAAAGCAACTGGAGTGTCATTAAATCAATGGTTAATTGAAGCAAGACTACAGCGAGCAAGAGAGCTTTTGGAAAGCACAGATTTATCTATTACTGATATTGCAGAACAAAGTGGGTTTCATAGCGATACCGCCTTGCGTCAGCACTTCTTGAAAAAACATAAAATTTCACCGAATCGCTGGCGTAAGCAGTTTCAAATTGAGGATGTTTAGATCTTTTTATTTTAAAGTGCGGTCAAATTTTTAGGTGTTTTTGCAAATTCAATTCAAAATTAAACCGCTTGTTTGATCTAAACTCAGTCTATTCCTCTTCCTCTCCCTATCAAAAAGTTTGATAAGCGTTTGAAATAAAAAAGGTGAGTCAAAATGCTCACCTTATAAACTCATATTTTGTAATTATCCGAACACTTTTTCCAAGTGTGCTTGGTAGTCTGCTAAGTATTGTTCTACTTGTGGATTTTTAATCACATCGTTACATAAGAATGTCGGTAGACGGGTCAAGCCGATGAACTCGTTGAGTTTGTGAAAGTGCATGTATAACGCATCCACACCTTTGCCTTCGAAGAAGTCGCCCTCGCGGGTAAACGCTTCAATAGGCGCATTCCACGTAAGCGAAAGCATGTGTTTTTTGCCTTGCAACAAGCCACCGGTGCCGTAGCCTTCTGTCGGATTGACGCGATGACGACCATCGCTGTGGTAAAGCTTGCCGTGTCCGCTGGTTAATACTTCGTCTATGTATTTTTTCACTGTCCAAGGTTCGTGCATCCACCAACCTGGCATCTGCCAAATCACGGCATCCATCCACAAGAATTTTTCGATTTCTGCCTCAACATCATAGCCGGCATCAATCACGGTTTCTTTTACATTGTGTCCAAGTGCGGTCAAAACTTCTTTCGCTTTTTTGTGAAGCGTATGATTCAACTCACCATGTGAATGGCCAAAATCTTTACCACCGTCTAATAATAAAATATTCATTTTTTCTCCTTTAGCTGATAATTTACCGATTACTAAGCACTTTAGTAATGCAACAATTTAACCAATCAATAAGCTCCGACTATTAAACGTACTACTCAAAATCGAGAGTTTGATAGAAGTTAAAAGCGCAATAAAAAAGCCTTGAAGTCATTATTTTCAAGGCTTTAAAGTCTTTCATAGGACTTGATAGGTTTATTTTGTGGTGGAGCTGGCGGGAGTTGAACCCGCGTCCGAAATTACTCTACCCTCAGTACTACACGTTTAGTCTCGTCTTTAATTTCACTTAAGCATGCGGACAGACACGCTAAACTTAAGCTAGTTTGATTCAATTTAGTGCTTCGATCCTCAAACGGTGGCTTCCACACGATCTCGTTTTGGTTTGACTCCGCTTGATCCCCGTCTTACGAGCGGAAGCTGGGGAGCGAAGGCTATGAGCAGGTTATTAAGCTGCTAAAGCGTATTGTTCGTCGTTTGCGACTATTTTTTTGCGGTTTATTTACGAGGCCTACCGCACCTCGACGTGCACCTTGGGCTTCGCTAATCCCGTCGAATCCAGAATCAGCCCCAAAATCGTTCGGCAGTTTATCAAAAAATCTAAGAAAGGAAAAGAAGCTATTTATTAACCTGAGAAGTTAGGGTAAAATTTTGCCACTTTTTTATAAGGAATCGAATAATGAAAACATTAAAATCTCTGACCGCACTTTCATTAGGTGCATTATGTTTAGCATTTAACACACAAGTTATTGCAAAAGAAGCAACACCCGCAAAAGCATCACAAGCAACTCAACAAGTGGCAAAAGCGAGTGATAACATCGACAAATATCTTGCCATCAATATTGGTAATCGTGAAATGGTGGTTGACGAAAATGGCCAAGCATTAAGTGCATTCAAACATGAAATCACTAACATTGGTCAAAAACCAATCAAAAATATTCAATGGGTGGGCGTGTATGTGAATAACCGCAAAGTGATTTACAGCCAAGATATGCAAATCAACTTAGAAACCCCATTACAACCGGGTAAATCCATCAATATTAATTTACAAATTCCGTTTGTTCAATTGGCTGAAGACGCACGCAAAGTCTTTATGAACCAACAAGAAAAAATTGATGTTTATCCTATTGAACGCGTTATCCTGTTTGGTGATAAAACCGTTCTCTCTGATCGTTAATTCTCTTATCTAGCCCACGTAATGTGGGCTTTTTAACAACTGTATGCTTGAACAGTTATTTTCTTTTAGATATACTAAAAACACGCCTAATTTTGACCGCACTTACCGCATGAATTCCACCCGAAAAATTATTCACATTGACATGGATTGCTTTTATGCCTCTGTTGAAATCCGTGAAAATCCAACGCTACAGGGCAAACCTGTTGCGGTGGGGGGAAGTTCTCGACAACGTGGTGTGCTTACCACCTGTAATTATGAAGCTCGAAAATTTGGACTACACAGTGCGATGCCTACTGCACAAGCCATCAAAAAATGCCCTAACCTGATTTTAGTGCCAGTCAATATGCCGCTTTATAAACAGGTATCCGCACAAATTCATCAAATCTTTCAACGTTACACTTCTATCATTGAGCCACTTTCCTTAGATGAAGCTTATTTAGATGTCACAGATTGTACACAATGTTCAGGATCCGCCACGTGGATCGCACAAGAAATTCGCCAAGCGATTTTTGATGAATTAAAACTGACCGCCTCTGCCGGTGTAGCGCCCCTTAAATTTCTCGCCAAAATTGCTTCCGATATGAATAAACCGAACGGACAATTTGTGATTCAACCTCATGAAGTGGAGCAATTTGTAAAAACACTGCCATTGAAAAAAATCCCTGGTGTGGGCAAGGTCACCTCTGAACGTTTATTGAAAATGGGGTTAGAAACTTGTGAAGATGTGCAAAAACTCGATCAATCTATTTTATTAAATATCTTCGGGAAAATGGGCAAACGAATTTGGGATTTTAGCCATGGTATTGATGATCGTGAAATTCAAGCTCATCGAGAACGAAAATCTATCGGTGTAGAACGCACTTTATCTGAAAATATTAGCCATGTTGAACAAGGTATAGCGCTACTAGATAATCTCTATGCTGAGCTTATTCGCCGTATTGAACGAAGCGCGCCGAATGTCCCCTTAACGGCTTTTCGCAAAATTGGGGTGAAATTAAAATTTGAAGATTTTCAGGTGACGACCTTAGAAAAAACAGGCTTGCCTTTATCACTAAAAAGCTTTCAGCAATTACTGGAACAAATTTGGCAACGTAGCCACGGAAAATCCATTCGTCTTGTGGGATTACACGTGACGTTACCGGAAGAAAGCCATTTAGAACAAATGAGCTTATGGTAAAACAAAAAAGAAAATGACCGCACTTTTATTCATTCTATCCCGAGTAGGATAACGAAAAAACAAAAGTGCGGTCATTTTTGATGAATTTGTTGAGTTGGTCGATAAGCCGAGTTCTGTCGTGGACAATCATTCCTCTAGGCGACAAATTACTCTGCCGCTCAAGCAACCTACCCGAACTCTGGACGGGCCACCCATTGAGTTCCTATTTGGTCTTGCTACGAGTGGAGTTTACCTTGCTGCACGTTGTTACCAACGGCACGGTGTGCTCTTACCACACCCTTTCACCCTTACCGTTTTCACGGCGGTCTGCTCTCTGTTGCACTGGTCGTCGGCTCACGCCGCCCGGACGTTATCCGGCACTCTGCCCTTTGTAGCTCGGACTTTCCTCTCGTTTACTTGTCCCACTAGGTCGTGCGAACACGGTTAAGGGCTTCAATAAACCAGCGATTGTCTAACCAACTCGCGGCGTAGTATAGGGGGAATTCAAAAGGCGGTCAAATTTTCATTCTTATTTTTAATAACTTCCGTTAGAATAGCCCCATAAAATACGGTTATTTTCAACCGCACTTCTATCATAAGGATTTCCAATGAATTATTTACAAATCGCACGAGAAACCCTTTCTGTCGAAAGCCAGGCGCTCACACAACTAAGCCAACGCTTGGATGATGAATTTTCTCAAGTTGTGGATCTTATCCTTGCTTGCGAAGGTCGTTTAGTCATCGGAGGTATAGGTAAATCGGGGCTAATTGGCAAAAAAATGGTAGCGACTTTTGCCTCAACGGGAACCCCAAGTTTCTTCCTTCATCCGACCGAAGCCTTTCATGGCGATTTAGGTATGTTAAAACCCATCGACATCGTGATGCTGATTTCTTATAGCGGTGAAACCGATGATGTAAATAAACTCATTCCAAGTTTGAAAAACTTTGGCAATAAAATTATTGCCCTAACCAGCAATAAAAACTCAACGCTTGCTCGCCATGCTGATTATGTTTTGGATATTACTGTTGAACGCGAAGTGTGTCCAAATAACCTCGCCCCAACCACTTCTGCGTTAGTGACTTTAGCATTAGGTGATGCCCTTGCCGTTTCATTGATTACTGCTCGTCATTTCCAACCGGCTGATTTTGCGAAATTCCATCCAGGCGGTAGCCTTGGTCGTCGTTTGTTATGCAAAGTAAAAGATCAAATGCAAACTCGATTACCGATTACCACACCAGATACCTGCTTCACTGATTGCTTAACAATTATGAATGAAGGTCGTATGGGTGTGGCATTAGTGATGGAAAACCAACAACTTAAAGGCATTATTACCGATGGTGATGTGCGCCGAGCATTAACAGCTAATGGTGCGGACACGCTTAATAAAACCGCGAAAGAATTAATGACCTCTTCACCAAAAACCATTCATGAAAATGAATTCTTGGCGAAAGCGGAAGACTTGATGAAAGAGAAGAAAATTCACTCACTGGTTGTGGTCAATGACGAAAATAATGTTGTGGGCTTAGTGGAGTTCTCAAGCTAATGATTAACGAAAAATTAAAGAAAATTAAATTGGTCATCACCGATGTCGATGGTGTATTAACTGACGGACTACTCCATTACGATGCGAATGGTGAAGCCATTAAAAGTTTCCATGTACGCGATGGACTTGGTGTCAAAATGTTGATGGATGCAGGTATTCAAGTCGCCGTATTATCGGGCAGAGATTCTGCGATTCTACGTAAGCGAATTAATGATCTCGGAATTAAATTGTTCTTTTTAGGCAAGCTTGAGAAAGAAAGTGCTTGTTTGGAACTCATGAAACAAGCAGGAGTTACCGCAGAACAAACTGCCTATATTGGTGATGACAGCGTCGATCTCCCTGCTTTTGCAACCTGTGGCCTTTCTTTTGCTGTGGCAGACTCTGCACCTTATGTGCAAAATGCCGTAGATTATGTGCTTGCACTTGGAGGCGGTAAAGGCGCTTTCCGAGAAATGTCCGATATGATTTTACATGCTCAGGGAAAAGATGAAGTCTATACTTCAGCCAAAGGCTTTTTAAAATCAGTCAAAAATATGGGACAATAACACCTATAACACTATTCAAAATACCTAAAAAATAACCGCACTTTGATGATTCAAAAGTGCGGTTATTTCTTTTTATGTTTTATTGATTTGCTGGTAAAGCACCAGAATTCCAAGTTGGTGCTTCAGCTGGTTTCTTCACTTGCAACATAAAGCGCTGATTTGCCGTTGCTTGCGGTTGAACGATCGTACCCGATGGAGTCGAGAACGAAATCCCCCCTTTCAACAATTGCTGTATACTACCGGTATTAAATTCAGCCCCTTTCCAACCAAGGTTGAAATCATAACCTGATGAAACCCAGAACTCTGAATTTTTACGTACTAAATGTTGATACTTCGGCGTAATCGCAATATGTACCAACACACGATCACCTAAAGAATTCAATTCAAACTTACGCACGGTTCCCACTTCAACGCCTCGATAAAGCACAGGTGATCCTTCTGTTAAATTCATCGCATCACTGGTTTCCAAAATAAATGGCACGCCATTGCTGTATTTATTTCGAGGTTGTGCGGTTTGCGCTAAATTAAACTGTGTTTTTGATGGTCCTTTACCTAACTCAATATCAATGTAAGGCTGTAAAAGGCTATCTAAGTTTTCAATTCCACCTGCTGAGATTTGTGGGGAAATCACTTTAAATACCGTACCTTCTTTTGCAATCATCCCCATATAACTTGGGTTAATTAATGCTTTTGCTGTGATACGATTTGTTTTTTGATCAAGGGCAATCTGCTCAACTTCACCCACATTCATACCAAGATAACGCAAACTCATTCCTTTACTTAAAGCGGTTGCATCATCTGTTATTAACGTAATCACTTGCCCCGCTGATTTGGCTCGTAGTTCGCTTGGATAAAGTGTTTGATTTTTGCCTGAACCCGTATTATCAAAACTAATTGCGCCTTTTAATGATCGCGCAACCGGTGATGCCTGGATACTAATGCCTTTCGGCGTAATATCAATCTGTGCTGCACTTTCTACCCAGAATACACTTTTATCTGTCAGAAGATCTTGATAAGCCGGATAAATATACACATCAATATCAAAATTATTGGCTTTCGGTCTTACGTTAATAATTTTACCTACTTCAAACTGACGATAAAGCACCACAGAACCTTTGCTAATACTTGGCAAATTAGTGGAATGTAACACAATCGTTGGATTCACTAAATTGCCCGTAACGCCTGTTTCTGCACTGCTAATATCTTTATAAAGTGGATAGGTAGAATGCGGTGCACCACTTCCTTTTTTCGCTAATACACGCACGCCACCTTGCAACCATTTTGATGGAGTTGCAGATTCAAAACGTAAGCCATCAATACCCAAACTCACATCAAAATTAGAGGCAGCGACAAACTGGGTGTTTTCATGAATAAGATTGCGATATTCTGATGCAATCGCCACTTCAAATTTGACACCATCAACATTTAAGTGCTGTTTCACAATTTGCCCAATAGCAATATTGTTATAAAACACGGATTGCCCTTCCGCGATACCATAAGTCTCTGGTGCCGTTAAGGTTAAAACCAAAGTATTTAGTGCTTTGAGCAATAACTCATTTTCTCGAATGACTTCGAATTGCGTTTTGCTTTCTCCACTTCCTGGAATAATTTCGAAATAATCACCACGGAAGAATTTCTGTGGATTAGCAATATCGCCTAAATCTAACTTGCGACTTTTCAACACAATGTGCGTATTAGTTTTTAAGAGATTAGCCTGACTTGGCTCAATTAATAATGTCCCTTGTAAAATATCTTCATTGTTTTCAACTGTTCTTAAAGACGAAAGCAAACCGACTTGCTCATCACCATAATAAACTGAAGTTTGTCCAGCTTGTAAACCTGCAGAAACTGGCAGCGTCACCTCAACCTCAATCCCGCGTTTAGCCGCTTGTAAATTAGAATAAAGGATATAGTTGCTGTTAGTCACCGCTTGTGGGCTATCTGATGGCGAGTCGAATGATACGGCACCTTGCACCACTGCATTTAAACTTTCCACTGCCACATTCATACCGGATGAATTAATATTGGCGTTAATACCGCTAATATTCCAGAAACGTGAATCTTTCTTCACAAAATGCGCAAAGGCCTTATCAATTACCACATCAATTTCAACTTTATTCTCTTTATTGAAGCGGTAATCATAAATTTTCCCGACTGGCATTTTTTTGAAGTAAACAGAAGCCCCAATTGAAATCGAACCTAAATCATCCGAAATTAAATGAATTAATAAATCGCCAGGATTTACTTGTGCAATAGGCCCTTGTTCTTCCGCAATAAATTCATCTTCTGAATCACCATCACCTGGTTGAAGCGTAATATAATTTCCTGACACTAAAGAATCTAAACCTGAAATCCCCGCGAGCGATACGCTCGGTTGCACAAGCCAAAATTTAGTATTTTCCTTTAACACATCGGTGGCTTCAGAATGAATACTTGCCTCAACTTTCACTTTTTGCATATTGTCAGTAAAGTTAACCTTCTTCACAACGCCAATTTGCAAACCTTGATAGCGAATCGGTGTTTTATCTGCAACCAACCCTGCACCATTAGAAAATGTAATCGTAATCATCTTTCCTTGTTCTTTCACAATTTGGAAAAATAAAATGGCACCAATACATAATGCAATAAAAGGTAACAACCAAAACGGTGAGATGCGTTTATTCTTACGTAATAACGCTTCTACATTGTTAGATTGCTCATCAATAGATTGAGATTCTGGTTTATTGTTTTCTGTCATAAATTTTCCAAATTAATCGACTATCAAACTGAGAAGTTGAAATCATAGTTAAAAACACTGCTGCACCGAAATAAAATGCCGCAGGGCCTACGGTAAAATTAATAATCTGTCCACGTGTCACTAAAGACATCATCAAGGCTAACACAAAAAGATCCAGCATTGACCAACGTCCTACAAAGTGAATGATATGTAATAGCCGCATTTGCCATTTAATTGAATGTCTCCATTTAAAATGCACGCTTGCCAGTAAATACAACATAATCAGGATTTTGCTTACGGGCACAAAAATACTGGCGAAGAATACCACGAAAGCAACAAAATAGCTGCCCATGCTTATAAATGACATTACACCCGACATCAAGGTATCTTGTGACAAATTTCCTGTTAAATAAACACCGGATATTGGGAGCAAGTTTGCAGGGAAAAGCATGATAATCCCCGCCACTAATGTCGCCCAAACACGTTGTAATTTTACACTCTCTGGTATTTCAATAAGCGATGCACAACGTGGACAAATTGCACGATGATGGTGATCGTATTCTTGATCTTCTTTAAAAAAAGTGTAATCGCAGGCTGTACAAAGTTCTAACGGTTTATCACTTTTAGTAACTGGTTTCTGCTCGGGATAAAAATCATGCCATAAGTCATCTAAATTAATTTTAATGAATAATAAAGTGGTTAAAAGTGCAGTAAAAACAAAAGCAATTAAATACACATCCACTTCTAAAGTGGCATATTCGCGCACTTTAAACATGGTAACACCGAGTGCAACTAAATATACGTCAAACATGACCCAAGGCTTAATATAACCCACAAATAATAAGACATTACGAGGCTTAATTTTGAGTAATTTAGAAAGCTGCAACATAATGACTAGAATCGCAAAAGATACAGGCATTAAAACAGCACAGATAAAAATCATAAATGCAGTATAGGAATATCCCTCTACTGCCATTTTCCAAATTCCTTTCCAAACAGAAGCATCAATTTTAGTACCTAGTAAATCTAAGCTCAATAAAGGATAGCCTAAAGCAAATGGCATTAAAATTAAGATAGAAAGAGCGATTAATGAACAACGTTTAAGTGACCAACGACTTCCTGATTGCAATTTATGATGGCAACGCGGACATTGCGCGTGTTCCCCTTCTTGCGGACGACGAACAGACACCGTTGCATCGCATCCTATGCAACGCACTAGTCTATAAGTGGCATGAGTAAAATCAGGTGTTTTTGTCATTATGTTTTCAGAAATTATAAAAGTGGACTATTTTAGCCTGAATTAAGGGAATTTGTGAAGTTATTCATTAGAATTAGAAACGGAATTATTCTGTCCAACCATTGTCAATCCTTATAAAAGTGCGGTAAACTGTGCAAGTTTTTATTTTTTATCCTAGGAAAACTCAGAAATGACAGATTCTCAAGTTGAAGCCCAAGTTGAAAATAATGCTGAAGGCGTTCAAAAATTAACTGATACAAAAGCGATCATTGCATATCTTGTGGAAAAATTCCCACTTTGCTTTATTGCAGAAGGTGAAGCTAAACCATTAAAAATTGGTCTTTTCCAAGATCTTGCTGAAGCATTAAAAGATGATGAACGTATCAGCAAAACTCAATTACGTCAGGCTTTACGTCAATACACTTCTAACTGGCGCTATTTACATGGTTGCCGTGAAGGTGCTGAGCGTGTGGATTTATACGGCAACCCTGCTGGTGTATTAGACGCAGAACACGTTTCTCATGCGGTTCAACAATTAGCAGAAGCAAAAGCTAAATTTGCAGAAAAACGCAAAGCAGAATTAGCAGCCAAAAAAGCACAACAAAAACGACCTGCTCGTAAGCCAAATTCAAATCAAGCAACTCGCAAACCAAAAGCCCCGCAAGTAAAACTAAGTGCGGTTGATTTCACTACACTTTCTGCAGGTAGCAAAGTAAAAGTGAAAGTAGCAGAACAAGCGAAAAATGCGACCGTATTAAATGTGGAAAAAGATGGCGCACGCGTAGAACTTGAAAATGGTTTAGTGATGACAATCACCGCAGATCGTTTATTTGCCTAATAATTTATTTCTTATCGGGAAAGGTTAAATGAAATTACATACAACCAAAAGTCTTATTGCGACAGCAATTTTAGGTGCGTTATTTCTTCATTCGTCTGACACTTTTGCTGTGCAGCCGAAATTAAAGCAAAGTGATATTACGATTCCTTCAGCAACTGATGCAAATCAGTTGGCAACAAAGCGTGCAACAACACGTTTAACCCAATCACATTATCGTAAATTCCAGCTTGATGACGCCTTTTCCGAAAAGATTTTTGATCGTTATATTAAAAGTTTAGATTACAGCCATAACACCTTTTTAAAATCAGATATTGATGATTTACGTGCTAAATATGGCTCAAAATTAGATGACCAACTTAATGAGGGCGATCTTTCTGCGGCATTTGCGATTTACGATCTGATGATGAAACGTCGTTATGAGCGTTATGCTTATGCTCTATCTCTATTAGATAAAGAACCAGATTTAAAAGGTAATGATCAAATTGAGATCGATCGTGAAAAAGCCGCTTTCCCAGCAACGGAAGAAGAAGCGAATAAACTTTGGGAAGAGCGCGTCAAAAATGATGTGATTAGCCTCAAGTTAAAAGATAAAAAATGGCCTGAAATTAAAGAAAAACTCACTAAACGTTACAATTTAGCGATTCGTCGATTAACTCAAACGAAAGCGGATGATATCGTTCAAATTTACATTAATGCTTTTGCTCGAGAAATTGACCCACATACAAGCTACCTTGCGCCACGTACTGCAAAAAGCTTTAATGAAAGCATGAACCTTTCTTTAGAAGGGATTGGCGCAACATTACAATCTGAAGATGACGAAACTAGCATCAAATCTTTAGTGCCAGGAGCACCGGCTGAACGCAGTAAAAAATTACAAGCGGGCGATAAAATCATTGGTGTGGGCCAAGAAAAAGGCGAAATCGAAGATGTTATCGGTTGGCGTTTAGAAGATATCGTTGACAAAATTAAAGGTAAAAAAGGAACAAAAGTTCGTCTTGAAATTGAACCTGCAAAAGGTGGAAAAAGCCGTATTGTTACCTTAGTTCGCGATAAAGTCCGTATTGAAGACCAAGCAGCAAAACTTACAGTTTCTAAAGTAGATGGTGAAACTGTTGGTGTCATTAAAATTCCAAGTTTCTATATAGGCTTAACTGATGATGTGAAAAAATTATTAGTAGATGCTGAGAAGAAAAAAATTGGCGCTTTAATTGTGGATCTTCGTGAGAATGGCGGCGGTGCATTAACAGAAGCCGTGGCATTAAGCGGTTTATTCATCACTGATGGTCCTGTAGTACAAGTACGAGATGCGTATCAACGTATTCGTGTACACGAAGATGATGACAATGCTCAACAATATAAAGGACCATTGTTGGTAATGATTAATCGTTTCAGTGCATCAGCCTCTGAAATTTTTGCTGCGGCAATGCAAGATTACAATCGTGGTATCATTATTGGGCAAAATACCTTTGGTAAAGGTACCGTACAACAAAGTCGTTCATTAAACTTTGTTTATGATTTAGACCAAACACCACTTGGTGTATTGCAATATACTATCCAAAAATTCTATCGAATTAATGGTGGTTCAACCCAATTAAAAGGTGTCGCTGCAGATATTAATTTCCCTGAAATTATTGATGCCAAAGAAATTGGTGAAGAAAAAGAAGATAACGCATTACCTTGGGATAAAATTCCTCCGGCGACTTATTCTGAAACCAATAAAGCTCGTAAAGATGTTGAAGCATTAAATGAAAAACATCTAGAGCGTATTGCAAAAGATCCTGAATTTATTGCTTTAAATGAAGATCTTAAAATCCGTGATGAACGTCGTGAGCGCAAATTCTTATCATTGAATTTCCAAGAACGCAAAGCGGAAAATGATAAGGATGATGCGAGACGTTTAAAAGATCTCAATGCTCGTTTTAAACGTGAAGGTAAAAAAGCATTGAAAGACATTGATGATTTGCCAAAAGACTATGAAGCCCCAGATTTCTTCTTAAAAGAAGCAGAAAAAATGGCAGCTGATTTAGTTAAACTTAATGCGAATCAACAAAAAGTGGATGCTGAAATAAAACAAGAAGCGGCAAAAGCAACAAAATAACGATTATTTTGACCGCACTTTAGCAGATGAAAAAACTGAAGTGCGGTTATTTTTTATGAATATTTTTAAAGGTACAGCAATGTTAAAAGGAACAATGAAATTAAGCGCATTAGTCTTATCATTATCAATGATGACGTCAGGTTGTGCATTAGCTGAATGGGCCAAAACAGTTGGACAGCCTCAACAAGCCGAAAATAAAGGCGTTGATATGTCTAAATTAAGTCCAGAAGAGCGAGCAAAACTTGAAGCTGAAATCAAAGAAGATCAAGCTCGTCTTGCCGCTGAAAAGCAAGCGATGCTAGAGATGTCATTAACACATGAAATTGGTGAACAAAATCTACAGTTCAAACCAATTTTGGCTAAATTATATGCCGATAATAAATATGACCTAATGTGGAAAGACAAGGCGGCTGAGAAACAATTCCTACGTGAATATGCAGCCATGGTGGCATCTGGTATTTCTAAACGTTCAGCTCAATCGTTAGTCAATTTACATAATGCTGAAAAAACGGGTGGACTCACCTATGATGTGTTGTTAAGTGACGCTTTCCTTGATTACTTGTATTACAGCAAGAACGTCAATCAACAAGCACAACGTTGGTTATACGCAACGAATGCTTATAAACCAGAATTACCAAATCAAGAAGTTATCGACCAATGGCAAAGTGCGGTTAAAAACAATGCTGTTTCTGGTTTTATAAACGGATTATCTAACCATAATCGTTTATATCGTGAAACGGTACAAGCACTTCCATCGATGATTTCAGCTTCAGGTATTTCTGCAATGGGTAAAAAACTTGCCCTTAATGCACAACGCTTACGCGTTATTCCTGATTTTGAAAATGGAATCTTTGTTAATATTCCAAGCTATCAATTGAAATATTATCGTGATGGTAAAGTTCTTCTAGAATCACGCGTCATTGTGGGTAAAAATGAACGCCGTACGCCAGTGATGTACAGCCGTCTGAGTAACGTGGTAGTGAATCCACCTTGGAATGCCCCAACACGTTTAATCAATGAAGATATTTTACCGAAATTAAAACGTGACCCAGGCTATGCGGCAGCACACAACTACTCTATTTTGGATAGCAAAGGTAATACTATCGATCCTTACTCTATTAATTGGAGTAGTATTGGGGATAAATTCCCGTACCGTATCCGTCAAGCAGCTGGCGACAGTGCATTAGGTAACTATAAATTTAATATGCCAAGTTCTGATGCGATTTATCTTCACGATACACCAAATCATAGCTTATTCGGCAAAAAAGACCGTGCATTAAGCTCAGGTTGTGTGCGTGTAGAAAAATCCGATCAACTAGCCTCTATTCTGTTACAAGAAGCTGGCTGGTCAGAAGATAAAAAACGTAACGTTTTAGAAAGTAAGAAAACAACGTCTGCAAACATTCGTACAAATGATCCTGTATTCTTATATTATGTGACTGCATGGGTTGAAAACGGCCAAACACAAGTTTTACCGGATATTTATAAATACGACGATGCCGCGACTTTTAATGGTATTGACTGGGCAGTTGTAAAAAAATATCTTTAAACAATGTTTACGCTAGAACTTTTTAAAGAAAAAATTGTCTAGGGTGAGAGATGGGTAATAAAAGAGACTAAAAAATGGGTAACATTGACAAAAATCGTCGTAAATGGCTTTCATTAGGCGGCATCGTTTTGGGCGCAAGCATGATGCCGAGTACGGTGTTAGCAATGGTCTCTACCCCTAAACCTCGTATTCTCAGCTTCTATAATGTCAACACCAATGAACGATTAAGCGGTGAGTTCTCTGCAACAACTGGATTTAATCGTTCATTACTTGGTAAACTTGATTACTTCATGAGAGATCGCCGTACAGACCAAGTACGCCGAATGGATCCAAATCTCTTCATGAAGTTTTATCATTTACAAAGTGATTTAGGTTTACGTACTGCACAAATTGATGTGATTTGTGGCTATCGTAGTGCTGCGACAAATGCCATGCGTCGTAGACAAAGTCGTGATGTAGCAAGCAACAGCTATCATATTAAAGGCCAAGCGATTGATTTTAAAATCCCTGGTGTACCTTTAGCAAGATTACGCCAAGCAGCCGAAAATCTTGATAGCGGTGGTGTAGGATATTATCCGTATAGTAATTTTATTCACGTGGATACTGGCCCTGTAAGAACATGGCGTGGTGCATAAAAAACAGTTTAATTTTAGACCGCACTTTAGTGCGGTTTTTTGTTATCAACGATAAGGAAAAAAGATGAATATTGAAATTATTCCAGTTACAGCCTTTCAGCAAAATTGCTCTCTTATTTGGGATGATGAAAAAAATGCGGCAATTATCGATCCTGGTGGCAATGCGGAAAAGCTTATTCAACGCATTGAGGAATTAGAATTAAACCTAAAAGCAGTCTTATTGACGCATGGTCATCTTGATCATGTAGGTGCGGCAGAAGCGATTCGCGATCATTTTAACATTGAAATTTGGGGCTCACAGGAAGAAGATCGTTTCCTTTTTGAAAGTCTACCACAGCAATCTCAGCAGTTTGGCTTACCTTATATTTCTGCATTTACACCTGATCGCTGGTTTAATCAAGAAGGCGAAAAAATTCAAATTGGTACATTTACCTTTGAAATTCTTCATCTTCCTGGTCATACACCTGGCCACATTGGTTTTATTGAACATGAAAAAAATATTGCTTTTACTGGCGATGTCCTTTTCCAAAACAGTATTGGTCGTACAGACTTCCCTCGTGGGGATTTCGACACCTTGATCTCATCAATCAAGAATAAATTATTTACATTAAATGATGATATGGTTGTCATTGCGGGACATGGTCCTTACACAACCATTGGACAAGAAAAACGAAACAATCCGTTTTTGAAGTAAAGATCTGAATTTAAG
Organism: Haemophilus sp. 27098_8_127; assembly: GCF_041433495.1. Lineage (NCBI taxonomy): Bacteria > Pseudomonadati > Pseudomonadota > Gammaproteobacteria > Pasteurellales > Pasteurellaceae > Haemophilus > Haemophilus sp. 27098_8_127. The sequence continues at coordinate 177,896 of NZ_JAPWBP010000001.1, read as the reverse complement.
GCAAAAAAAAAGCTCCTAATTTCTTAGGAGCACCAAAAAGGAATTTATGAATAAAATCTCTAAAGTTTAGCTTTATCAAAGGAATCTCGATAAAACGCTAACGATTATATTGACATATTCTGACAAATGCAAGTTTTTTCTTTACACTAATTTACAAATCTTTACAGTTTGCTATTTTTATAACCACTTCGACAGCTTTTTCCATCCCTTCAAGGGTCACTAACTCATGTTTGCTATGGAAATTATAGCCACCAGTAAAGATATTTGGGCAAGCTAATCCTTTTTCCGCTAAAAATGCCCCATCCGTTCCGCCCCGTATTGGTTTGTGATTTGGTGTAATACCACAAGCTTTCATTGCTGCATCAGCAAGCCTAATCGACTGTGGAACATTTTTGACTGTGTCATACATATTTTTGTAACTGTCTTCAATCACACATTCCACGGGTTCCTTCAAACTTTTCTCTCTATTAAATTTTTCTACAAGTTGATAAATAAACGCTTTACGTTGCTCAAAATTAGCTTGGTCAAAATCTCGAATGAGATAATGTAACTCAACTTTCTCAATATCTCCTTTAAAATCATCTAAATGGAAAAAACCCTCTTTTCCCGATGTTTTTTCGGGCACATCATCTTTTGGAAAACCTTGTTGAAACTCACAAGCTAACGTAAGCGCATTCACTAATTTGTTTTTCGCATAACCAGGATGAATTCCCCGTCCTTTAAAGGTGATTTTTGCCGTTGCCGCATTAAAATTCTCATACTCGAGCTCACCCACTTCCCCACCATCAATGGTATATGCCCAATCACAAGGGAAATCGTCTAATGGAAAATAATGCATACCTAAACCAATTTCTTCGTCAGGCGTAAATGCCACTCGAATATTGCAATGTGGGATATTTTCCTGTTGTAAGACAGAAAGTGCGGTCATAATTTCTGCGATTCCAGCTTTATTATCCGCACCAAGTAAAGTAGTTCCATCTGTCACAATCAAGGTTTTGCCAATAAGCTGGTGTAAAAATGGATAATAAACAGGGCTAATAAACTCTTCCCCTAAACCTAAGGCAATATCTCCCCCCCGATAGTTTTCGATCACTTCGGGCTGAACATTTTTACCGCTGCATTGTGGTGAGGTATCTAAATGAGAAATAAGACCTATGGTTTGTGTTAAATCGGGATGATTTGAGGGTAAATAAGCCGTGACGACGGCATGCTTAGTCACATTGACATCTTGTAAACCAAGTTCAATTAATTCTTGCTGCAAATGCAAAGCTAATTTCATTTGTCCTGGCGAACTAGGTGAATGTTTTGCGGACGATTTAGATTGCGTATCAAACGCGACATAAGTTAAAAATCGCTGTAATAATTCATTGTTATTATGTTCTTCCATTTTAAAATTCTCCTTTATATCGGCACTAGTCTAATCCCAAAATTCGTTACAGTTCTTGATATATAACAATAAAGTAGAGAGTTATAAGATTTTCTGAAAAAAGTGCGGTCAAATTTTCGATAATTTTTTTCCTAAAAACACGATTAAATCCTTTTCATCATTAACAATTCGCTATATCATATCTGTTCAATTTTATGTCGCCCCTGCATCATTTTTTGCAGGTTTATTTCTACTCAGCACCAATCAAATTGGTGAAATTAGGGAGAAAACCAAAGCTAGTGGAAAATCTGGTTCAAAACAAGCCTATTATTGAGCTTCGTTCTATCAAAAAATCCTATGGTTATAACACAATTATTGATGATTTCAGTCTAACCATTAATAACGGTGAATTCGTCACAATTCTTGGCCCTTCAGGCTGTGGTAAAACGACAGTTTTACGTTTATTAGCGGGTTTAGAAGAATTAGATGAAGGTCATATTATTTTGGACGGTGAGGACATTACTAATGTTCCGGCTGAAAAACGCCATATCAATACTGTATTCCAAAGTTATGCATTATTCCCGCATATGACTATCTTTGATAACGTGGCTTTTGGTTTGCGTATGCAAAAGGTGTCAGAGAGCGAAATTAAACCTCGTGTTCTAGATGCATTGCGTATGGTGCAATTAGAAGAAATGGCCGACCGTAAACCAGCTCAACTTTCTGGTGGTCAGCAACAACGTATCGCGATTGCTCGTGCTGTTGTGAATAAGCCAAAAGTGTTGCTACTTGACGAATCTTTATCTGCGCTGGATTATAAGTTACGTAAACAAATGCAAAACGAACTTAAACAATTACAGCGTCAACTTGGCATTACCTTTATTTTCGTTACTCACGATCAAGAAGAAGCGATTACCATGTCTGATCGTATCGTCTTATTACGTAAAGGTAAAATTGCACAAGATGGTTCACCACGTGAAATCTATGAAGATCCAGCCAACTTATTCGTTGCTCGCTTCATTGGTGAAATCAACGTATTTGATGCCACAGTGATTGAACGTAAATCTGACGATGAGCTACTTGCTAATGTAGAAGGTCGTGTATGTGATATCCACACGAGCATCTCTGCTGAAAAAGGTCAAAAACTACAAGTGTTATTACGCCCAGAAGATATTGTGATTGAAGAGCTTGACGAAAATGAGCACTCAAATGCAATTATTGGTCGCATTGTGGATCGCACCTATAAAGGGATGACACTTGAGTCTACCGTAGAATTTGATCACAACGGTAAACGCGTATTAGTAAGCGAATTCTTTAACGAAGATGACCCACATATGGATCACAGCGTTGGTCAACGTGTAGGTATTACATGGCACGAAGGTTGGGAGGTTGTACTCAACGATGAAGATAATCAATAATAAATTCCAGAAAATTACTGTTGCAATTATCTTCAGTTGGTTAATCTTCTTTGTGCTAATTCCAAACTTATTAGTATTAACCGTAAGTTTTTTAACCCGAGATGGTAGCGACTTTTATGCTTTGCCATTTACTTTAGATAACTACGCGAACCTGTTTAATCCGCTTTATGCACAGGTTGTGTGGAATTCATTGTATATGTCTGGCATTGCGACGATTATTTGCTTACTCATTGGCTATCCATTTGCCTTTATGGTCAGCAAAATTAATCCAAAATATCGTCCATTTTTGTTATTCCTCGTGGTATTGCCATTCTGGACAAACTCACTTATCCGTATCTATGGGATGAAAGTATTCCTTGGTGTGAAAGGTGTGTTAAATACCATGTTAATAGATATGGGCATTTTGAGTGAGCCTATTCGTATTTTAAATACCGAAGTAGCTGTAATCATTGGTTTAGTGTATCTCCTTTTACCATTTATGATTCTTCCACTCTACTCTGCTATTGAGAAATTAGACGGGCGTTTATTAGAAGCGGCAAGAGATTTAGGCGCGAATGCTGTTCAACGTTTCTTCCGTGTGATTTTACCATTAACCATGCCAGGTATCGTAGCAGGTTGTTTATTAGTATTACTGCCTGCAATGGGTATGTTCTATGTCGCAGACTTACTTGGTGGTGCGAAAGTATTATTAGTTGGTAACGTGATTAAGAGTGAGTTCTTAATTTCTCGTAACTGGCCATTTGGTTCGGCAATCAGTATCGGCTTAACCATCTTGATGGCATTGTTGATTTTCGTTTACTATCGTGCAAATAAATTGTTGAATAAGAAAGTGGAGTTAGAATAATGAGTCGTTTACTACGTAATATTTTTATGTTTGTGGTATACGCTTATTTGTATATCCCAATTATTATCTTGGTGACTAACTCCTTTAACGAAGACCGTTATGGTTTAAGTTGGAAAGGCTTTAGTTGGAACTGGTATGAGCGTTTATTTAATAACGATACCTTAATCCAAGCTGCGTTCCACTCTGTCACTATTGCTTTCTTTGCTGCAACCTTAGCAACTATTGTAGGTGGTTTAACCGCGATTGCACTTTATCGCTATCGTTTCCGTGGTAAACAAGCAGTAAGTGGTATGTTATTTATCGTCATGATGTCACCAGATATCGTAATGGCGGTTTCTCTACTTGCCTTATTCATGGTTGTAGGGATTTCGTTAGGTTTCTGGTCATTATTATTGGCGCACGTAACATTCTGTTTACCTTATGTTACCGTAACGATTTTCTCGCGTTTAAATGGCTTTGATGCAAGAATGCTTGAAGCAGCAAAAGATTTAGGTGCGAGCGAAGTCACCATTTTGCGTAAAATTATCCTACCACTTGCCTTACCGGCTGTAGTATCTGGTTGGTTATTAAGCTTTACTATTTCATTAGATGATGTTGTCGTATCGTCTTTCGTAAGTGGTGTAAGCTATGAAATCCTACCATTGCGTATCTTCTCTCTTGTTAAAACAGGGGTAACACCAGAAGTGAACGCATTAGCAACGATTATGATCGTGCTTTCATTAGGATTAGTAATTTTAAGTCAATTAGTTACACGCAAAAATAATCATTAAACATTGATATAAAAAGGTTTCACAAATCTTTTAAGATCAAATAAAATACGCCTTGACGCACAATCAAGGCGTTTTTTTATACCTGCATTAATGCAGGTGGTTTTTTACCCCTCTTTTACGGAGAACAAAGAAAAATGAAAAAATTTGCAGGTTTGCTTACTGCCGGTTTAGTTGCCGCTACATTAACTGCTTGTAACGACAAAGAAGCCAAGCCTGATGCAACAAAAGCACAGGCCCCAGCAAATGATACTGTGTACTTATATACTTGGACTGAATATGTACCAGATGGTCTTTTAGATGACTTCACAAAAGAAACTGGTATCAAAGTTATCGTAGCAAGTCTTGAATCCAATGAGACGATGTATGCCAAAATGAAAACCCAAGGTGATGCAGGCGGTTATGATGTTATTGCTCCATCTAACTACTTCGTATCTAAAATGGCTCGTGAAGGCATGCTACAAGAATTAGATCACAGTAAATTACCTGTTATCAAAGAATTAGACCCTGATTGGCTCAACAAACCTTATGACAAAGGCAATAAATACTCACTTCCTCAGTTGTTAGGTGCGCCAGGTATTGCATTTAATACCAATACCTATAAAGGCTCTGACTTCACTTCTTGGGGTGATTTCTGGAAACCAGAATACGCAAATAAAATCCAATTATTGGATGATGCGCGTGAAGTATTCAATATTGCATTATTAAAAATTGGTCAAGATCCAAACACCAAAGATCCAGCAATTATCAAGCAAGCTTACGAAGAGTTGTTAAAATTACGTCCAAACGTACTTTCTTTCAATTCAGATAACCCTGCAAACTCTTTCATCTCAGGTGAAGTAGAATTAGGTCAATTATGGAATGGTTCTGTACGTATCGCGAAAAAAGAACAAGCGCCATTAAATATGGTGTTCCCAAAAGAAGGTCCTGTTCTTTGGGTTGATACTTTAGCGATTCCTAAAACCTCTAAAAACCCAGATGGTGCTCACAAGTTAATTAACTACTTATTAGGTGCAAAAGCTGCGGAAAAATTGACTTTAGCGATCGGTTACCCAACAGCTAACCTTGAAGCGAAAAAAGTGCTTCCGAAAGAAATCACTGAAGATCCATCTATCTATCCACCAGCAGAAATCCTTCAAAAAAGCTACTGGCAAGATGATGTAGGTGATGCGATTCAATATTATGAACAGTATTACCAAGAGTTAAAAGCAGCAAAATAATGCGCTTTTAAGTAATAATCAAAAGAGCGGTCAAATTGACCGCTCTTTTTTACATTTAATGTGTAGAAAAACTATTTATAGCGTTTTTTTGATGCGTTTTTATCTTGTTCATGTAAACGTTCAAGCTTTTCTTTAATTTGAATTTCCATCCCTCGATTAGTTGGGAAATAATACTGGGTATCTTTCAGTTCCGGTGGAAAGTAATTTTCTCCTGCGGCATAAGCATTTGGCTCATCATGTGCATAGCGATATTCAGCGCCATAGCCTAATTCTTTCATTAAAGCCGTTGGCGCATTACGTAAATGAGGTGGCACATCGAAATCAGGAAACGCTTTCGCATGCTGTTTAGCAGCATTAAATGCTTTATAAACCGCATTACTCTTTGGCGCTACGGCCAAATAAATAATGGCTTGCGCAATAGCTCGCTCTCCTTCATAGGCACCCACTCTCGTAAAACAATCCCAAGCGGCGAGAGCTACTTGCATTGCTCTTGGATCAGCATTGCCCACATCTTCCGAAGCTATCGCTAATAAACGTCTTGCAACATAAAGAGGATCGCCACCTGCGGTAATAATTCGTGCATACCAATAAAGTGCCGCATCCGCTGCTGAGCCACGAATGGATTTATGTAAAGCAGAAATCAAATCATAGAAGCGATCACCTTGCTTATCAAAACGCGCTTGTCGTTCACCTAATACTTCTTTCAACAAAGTGCGGTCTAATTTTTTACCGTTTTCTGTTTCAGGAGCCATGTCCACCATCAATTCAAGGCAGTTTAAAGCCAGGCGCGCATCACCATTCACATATTCAGCTAATACCTGTAGTAAATTCTCTTCTAAAACTAACCGCTCTTTACCTAATCCTCGCTCAGGATCAGAAATGGCTTGTTGTAGAACTTGTTCGATTTCAGTAACTGTCAATGGCTTGAGTAGATAAACTCTCGCACGAGAAAGCAATGCATTATTTAATTCAAAGGAAGGATTTTCCGTTGTCGCACCAATAAAAATAATCGTACCATCTTCAATATGTGGCAAAAACGCATCTTGTTGGCTTTTGTTAAAGCGATGTACTTCATCCACAAATAAAATCGTTTGGCGATCTGCAAGTCGATTTTGTTTCGCTCGCTCAATTGATTCTCGAATTTCTTTCACACCGCTTGTTACCGCTGAAATTCGTTCAACTTCTGCATTGATACGATGAGCAATAATTTCCGCCAGTGTTGTTTTACCTGTACCCGGCGGTCCCCACAGAATCATAGAATGAACATGCCCTGCTTGAATCGCTTTACGAAGTGGCTTTCCTTCCCCAATTAAATGCGTCTGCCCATAATATTGTTCCAAATTTGTTGGACGCATACGGGCTGCTAAAGGACGAAAGTCATTTTCAGCAAAATCAAAATTAAGATTAGACATATTCTTTCCTTAATAAGCAAAAGGTGTGAAAATTATCATTCACACCTTATGGATTATTTTTTACCTTTACGTTGGTCATCCAATTCTACACCTTTCGGTACGCTAAATTGGAATAAGCTATCAGCTAAGGTTTGGTTTGTAATATTGCGCAATACATAAAGATTGGTTTGACCATCTTTTTCTGTCGTGCTGAAATTTTTTAACACACCATTTGCATCGACACGAATATCAAATTGTTTAATATTGCTATTTTTCGCCTTTGGTTTTAACACAAAGGTATCCGCATTCTGTGTCACTGAATACTGATTCCAGTGGCTTTTATCGTTACTGGTTAAAAGTACAAAAGGTGTATTATTGACTGCATCCTTCACCCATTGAGCGGTAACTTGTTGCACGAATGGGTCGTAATACCAAAGGGTTTTACCATCTGCAATAATTTGTGTTTCTTGTGGTGATTTGGTATCCATACGGAAAAGATTTGGACGTTTAATTTGAAGTTTTCCACTTCCTTGTTGAACATTTTTACCACCAACAGAAGTCACGGTTTGAGAGAAATCAGCACTCAATACTGTCACTTGATTTAAGCGATTTTGCAGCTCATCCGCAGCATCGGCAAAAGCAAAACTACTCGCACTCAACAGTGCAGTAAGTGCGGTCATTTTTAATAATGTTTTTTTCATTCTACTTTCCTTTTTGTAAAGTGAAACTTAAGAGAATTAATATTCGGAACGTCGAGCTAAAATTTCTCGTTTTCCATTTTTCATTGGGCCTAAAATACCTTGTTCTTCGAGCTGATCCATAATTCGAGCCGCTCGGTTAAACCCAACACTAAATTTACGTTGAACATAAGAAGTCGAGGTATTACCTGTACTTAATACAAACTCAACAACTTCATCAAATAATGCATCAAGATCGCCACTGCTTGCAGTTGATTTCTCACCTGAGTCTTCATCATCCGCGCCGTCTAAAATGCCATCGATATAATTTGGTTTACCACGTGCACGCCAATCATCTGCTACACGGGCCACTTCGTCATCACTCATGAAGGCACCATGTACCCGAACGAGATCAGAAGAACCTTGACCTGAATATAACATGTCACCACGACCCAATAAAGCTTCAGCACCGCCTTGATCCAGGATCGTTCTAGAGTCAATTTTACTTGCTACAGTAAAGGCGATACGGCTTGGAATGTTAGCCTTAATCAAACCTGTAATCACATCTACTGATGGGCGTTGTGTGGCTAAAATCAGGTGAATACCAATTGCACGAGCTTTTTGTGCTAAGCGCGCAATTAACTCTTCAATTTGTTTACCCGCAACCATCATTAAGTCTGCAAACTCATCAACGATCACGACAATATAACTCAATTTTTCTAATGGAGGCGGCATCTTATCCATTGTATCGCCAGGCTTCCAAATTGGGTTTGGAATTGGCATATTGAGTTTTTCATATTCTTCAATTTTTTCGTTATACCCTTCAATGTTACGCACACGTAAGGCTGACAATAATTGATAGCGGCGTTCCATTTCTTCTACGCACCAACGCAATGCATTTGCCGCTTTTTTCATATCCGTCACCACAGGGGTAAGCAAGTGCGGAATATCGTTATAAATAGAAAGCTCAACCACTTTCGGGTCAATCATAATAAATTTCACTTCATCCGGTGTCACACGGAAAAGCAAACTTAAAATCATGGTATTCACACCAACAGATTTACCAGAGCCTGTTGAACCCGCCACAAGTAAGTGAGGCATTTTAGCCAAATCAACTACAACAGGTTTTCCGCTGATATCTTTCCCCAAAGCCATTGAAAGCAATGATGTTGAGGAACGGAATTCATTACTATCGAGCACATCACGCAATGGCACTATTTGACGGTGTGCATTTGGCGTTTCAATACCAATATAAGGTTTGCCTGGAATCACTTCCGCCACACGGATCGCACGGAACATCAACGCACGTGCTAAATCGGTATCAATGCTTGTTACTTTGGATGCTTTTACACCCGGTTGTAATTCAAGCTCATAACGAGTCACCACTGGGCCAACTAACACATCTTGTACCGTTGCTTTGACATTAAAATTCTTTAATTGTTGTTCTATGCGTGCGGATGTGTCTAAAATTTCTTCACGCGTAATATCTTGAGCCTGTGTAGGACGATGCTCAAGTAAATCTAAACTTGGTAATGGTGTCGTTGGTTTTTCACGTTTATTCGTTGGTTGTTGGAATGCTGGGTGAATAAGCGTATCAGAATACGGCTTATAGGTTGTTTCAGTTGCATTCTCAATATGAATTTCACGCGCTTTAGGTGCTGAAACCGCCGGTTCATTTAAGATCACTTTCAATGCATCTTCAGCATTTGCAGCTTTTGCACGAACTTCCATTTCTTGCAAACGCGCTTGCTCTTGTGCGGCAAACTGACGTGCTAATTCATCTTCTAAACCATCATTTTCTGGTTCTAAAGGTTCATCATACGTTGGATAAAGTGCGGTTGTATTTTCAGGTGTTTTAAGTGACACTTTTGGCATCACATTTTCTTCAAAAATGTCATCTGATTCATCCACACTTTGATTATTCACTTGCGGATTTTTCCATGTGGCTGAAAAATCTTCTTTTGTCGGTAATTCCAAAGAAGAAGCCGCAGAAATAGATACATTCGGTAAATTGTCTGATTCAACCGTGAAACCTTTAAACTTATCTTCTAATTTCTCAACATCTGCAGGCTCTGAAACACTCGGTGAGGATAGTCCACTGATATTAATCAGTTGTTCTGGCTTAACAAAGGTATTTTCAGACACTTCCTCTTTTTTATCTTCTGCTGATTCTGTTTCCAATTGAGAATCAGAAAAAGCGAGTTGTTGAGGAGCCTCAATCACAATTTGTTCAAGATCATCTACAGAAGTATGCTCTGCATGCTCCTCTTCTGCCGGCTGATTTTTCATGGTTAGCCAATGGTAGAATTTCACAATTAAACGAATTAATGATGCACCAGAACAGAAAATAAAGCCTACAACTGCGCAGATAAAGCCCACTAAAATACAGCCAAACTTACCGAGCGTAGGATATAAATTTACCACTAAGCTACCACCAAATACGCCGCCAGCTAAATAGTAGTTCGTATTTGAAAGCAACAAGGTTGCCATAATAGTTAAGCCAACGATGAGGGCTATAAAGCCAAAGGAACGTAATGCAATGCGGGTGGCCGAGAGAGAATGAACCGCTTTGGTTTTCAGTAAATAAATCGGTACGATGAAAATGACAAACGGAATGAGGTGACCTACATAACCAAGGAAAACAAAAAACGCATCAATTAGCCAAGCACCAAAAGCACCGGCTTTATTGATGGTTTCAGTTTGAAAACTTGCTGTAGACCAAGAGTTATCTAATGGCGTATAGCTTGACCATGCCACGATTAAATATAAACCTAAAAGTGCGGTCAATCCGAGTAATAATTCTGCTAAATATTGTTTCGGTGTAAATCGTTTTGTAATTCGCTTAATCATTTTTATTTTAGTACGAGATAATTAGTTTGTTTCACTTCTTCCATGACGACATAAGTTCGGGTGTCATTCACACCGGGTAAGCGCAATAATGTGGTACCTAATAATTTTCGATATGCCGCCATATCTGCTACACGTGTTTTGAGTAAATAATCGAAATCACCTGATACCAAATGACATTCGAGAATTTCATCAAGTGCTTGAATCGCGGCATTAAACTCTTCGAAAACATCCGGTTTACCACGCACAAGAGTGATTTCAACGATCACCAATAAAGGGGCATCCAGTAATTCAGGATTTAGTAGTGCACGATAGCCCATAATTACACCTTGTTTTTCTAGGCGTTTTACCCTTTCTAAACAAGGCGTTGGCGATAACCCCACTTTCTTTGATAAATCGATATTAGAGATTTTACCGTTGCGTTGTAATTCATTTAAGATTTTGATATCAATGCTATCCAACGCTTTATTTAATTTCTTTTCCATAACCTTTCCTTATGTACGGCGCATATTCTATCTAATTTATCAAAAACTTTCAGTAATCAGACAACAATAGGACAACGTTTTTTTAGAAATTATCCAAAATGGCAAGTGCATCAGCGAGTTTTTTCACCGTAAAAACTTCCATATTTTCGACCGCACTTTTCGGCTTATTGGCGAAAGGCACAATCGCACGTTTAAATCCATGTTTTGCCGCTTCACTAATACGTTCTTGACCACTGGTCACCGGGCGAATTTCACCCGCTAACCCTACTTCACCAAAGACAACTAAATCTTGTGGTAACGGGCGATTACGGAAACTCGAAATTAATGCGAGTAATAACGCAAGATCTGCCCCGGTTTCCCCGACTTTTACACCGCCAACGACATTCACAAAAACATCTTGATCCGACATTTGTAATCCACCATGGCGATGCAATACCGCAAGCAATAAGGCTAAACGATTTTGCTCTAACCCCACCGCCACACGACGCGGATTTGCAAGCATGGAATGATCCACCAAGGCTTGAATTTCCACTAAAAGCGGACGAGTGCCTTCCCAAAGTACCATGACCGAACTACCTGGTGTTTGTTCATCGCCTCGACTTAAGAAAATTGCTGATGGATTTTTCACCTCGCGCAAACCTTGCTCAGTCATACCAAATACACCCAGCTCATTCACCGCACCAAAACGGTTTTTGTGGCTACGTAACGTACGGAAACGGGAATCTGCCTCCCCTTCTAACAATAAAGAACAGTCAATGGCATGTTCCAATACTTTTGGACCGGCAAGGGTGCCATCTTTCGTGACGTGTCCAACCATAATGATAGCGACCTGTCGAGTTTTCGCATAACGAGTAAGGAAAGAGGCACATTCACGCACTTGTGCCACACTTCCTGGAGAAGATTGAATATCCGAAAGATGCATAACCTGGATCGAGTCTACTACAATAATTTGAGGTTTCAGCTGATCCGCCAGATTACAAATTTGCTCAACCGATGTTTCAGATAACATATTTAATTTATCTGTCGGCAGATTCAAGCGATTAGCTCGCATGGCGACTTGTTGAAGTGACTCTTCCCCTGTCACATAAAGTGCGGTCATATTTTTCGCTAATCCGCACATTACTTGAAGTAACAAGGTACTTTTACCCGCACCAGGATGCCCACCAATTAAAATAGCACTCCCTGGCACGATCCCGCCACCTAGCACGCGATCTAATTCTTTAAATCCACTGGTGAAACGCGGTGTTTCTTGTAAGCTAATTTCAGAAAGCGTTTGGATTTTTGCGCGAGTTTCTCCTGCATACCCACTAAAACGATCATTTTTTGTGGAATTTGAGGCTGAAATTAACCGCACTTCACTAATCGTATTCCACGCTTTACAGGCAGAACATTGCCCTTGCCATCGCGAAAATTCAGCGCCACAATCATTACATACATAAGCGGTTTTAGGAGCTTTTGCCATTTTTACTATCCTTTAGAGAACCCGTTTTACGCCATCAACATCATTAAGCCAAGCATTCTTTCAAAATACGCACGACTCTTTAGTAATACTTTTAACTTCTCAATGGTTTGAGCATTATCTTTTGTTTCACTATGAAAGGTAATCAAGCGTTTTATTTCATTAAGGAAAAATTGATTACTTGCTAATAACTCAGCTGATTGACTTCCTTCCAGTTTTTCAAACAAGGTTTTGTTGTCATCATAATAATGATAAAGATTGAAAAATGCGCCCACACGTTCAACGGTTTTCATAAAATCGAAAGCAAACACATCTGTTGGGAATGAAAGCGTTTCTTCAATTAATTGCTGTTCCATTTTCATGACAGCACTTAATTTCTGGCGAGAATCTACCGCACTTCCCTCTCTTTCCTCTTTTAAGAAATCACGCCATTTATTTAACCAATCAATCAGCAGTGGTTTGCTACCTAATTGATAGCCTCGTTTTGCTTTGCTTGCTGAACTAAAATAAACATCCTGTTCAAAAGGTAAAAGTGAGACAAAATGGAAAAGATCTGAAACGAGCCCTTCTTTTAATTCGAATTCAATTTCACAAATAGGCTGTGGTTTTTCCCCTGATAAAATTTTCCCTTGATCAAAAGCTACTTCAATTTTTGATGCTCCAAACGCAATTAACCAAAAAGTGCGGTTAAAATCTGTTGAGAAAATCGGTTGCAATGTAGCGGAAGGCAAATTTTCAAATGGATACAATGACGTTAATTGTGCTGTTGTAGGTACTGAATTATCAGGTATAGATAAATTGTATTCTGGACGGCTATGCAATCCGCCAACCACTTTTCCGTCTGTTTTTAAAGTGAGGGTAAAATCATTATTTTCCTGACGGACACGCAATCCCATTTTTTGTTTAGCCAAAAAATGATCGGGATAATCGAAATAGGTATTTCCTAAGAAGACAGTATTTTGTTCTAAGATTTTGAATTGATTGAGATGTGTTTTTAAGGTATCGAAAGCATCAGAGGTAACTGCAAGCTTTAATTCAACTTCATTACTCATTTTATTTTTCCTTATTATTTTTAACTGTTCAAATATACATATATTTTTATACAAATCAAGATCTTTTTCGTGTATTTCCTTATAAAATCAGGTAATATGCAACCGAAATTTTAACCCTTGTTATGGAGTAAAACACCTATGGCAATGAATAATATTCTCGGATTATTTGCCCATTCTCCTTTAAAACCACTGCAGAAACATTCTGACAAAGTGACTGAATGTTGTGATTTATTAATTCCATTCTTCCAACATACCTTTGTAAAACAATGGGATGATGCGGAAAAAACACGCCTAGATATTTCTCAATGTGAACGTGAAGCAGATAGTTTAAAACGCGAAATCCGTTTGAAATTGCCTCGCGGTTTATTTTTACCTATTGATCGTACCGATTTACTTGAGTTAGTCACCCAACAAGACAAATTAGCTAACTATGCTAAAGATATTGCGGGTCGTATGATTGGTCGCCAGTTTGGTATTCCTGAAGAAATGCAGGAAGAATTTTTGCACTATGTGAAACGTAGTTTAGATTCTATTCATCAAGCTCATTTAGTGATTGAAGAAATGGATAAACTACTTGAAACCGGTTTTAAAGGCCGTGAATTAAAGTTAGTGAACCATATGATTCAAGAGCTAGACAGCATTGAAGACGATACGGATCAAATGCAAATTAAATTGCGTAAAATGCTCTACACGATTGAAAGTCGTTATAACCCTATTGATGTAATGTTCTTATATAAAATCATCGAATGGGTAGGCGTATTAGCCGATCAAGCTCAACGTGTTGGATCTCGCATTGAATTGATGCTAGCCCGTTCCTAATTTTGACGACATTAACTACAACATAGGAAATCACTATGGAAATTATTAATGCATACGGTTCGTGGTTAGTCTTAATTACCGCGGTATTCGGTTTTTTTATGGCATTTGGTATTGGTGCCAACGACGTATCAAACTCAATGGGCACCTCAGTTGGTTCTGGGACCATTACAGCCAAACAAGCAATTATTATTGCTCTCATTTTTGAATCTGCCGGTGCGTATTTAGCTGGTGGCGAAGTAACTGAAACCATCAAAAGTGGTGTGATCGACCCTACTCAATTTGTCGAGATGCCAGATGTATTGGCATTAGGGATGCTTTCAGCTCTCTTTGCGTCCGGTGCTTGGTTATTTATCGCCACTAAAATGGGTTGGCCCGTTTCAGGTACTCATACCATCATCGGGGCTTTAATTGGTTTTGCTTGTATTACGATTGGCCCAAGTTCTGTTGACTGGTCTACTATCGGTGGGATCGTTGGAAGTTGGTTTATCACCCCTGTGATTGCTGGGCTTTTAGCTTATACCATCTTTGCAAGTATCCAGAAACTCATATTCGATACAGAAGAACCGCTGAAAAACGCACAAAAATACGGTCCTTACTACATGGCAATTACCGTATTCGTACTTTGTATCGTTACCATGGCAAAAGGTTTAAAACACGTTGGTTTAAATCTTTCCAACAATGAAACACTCGTTATTTCATTGCTTATCAGTGTTGTTGGTATGATTTTCTGCCATTTTTACTTCCGTAGTAAAGCGTTTACCGCAAAAGCAAGAAAAGGATCATTCGGATCGGTTGAAAAGATTTTTAGTATCTTAATGCTTCTAACCGCTTGTGCAATGGCATTCGCACATGGGTCTAATGACGTAGCTAACGCAATTGGTCCGCTTTCTTCTGTAGTATCAATCGTGCAAAATGGCGGGAAAATCCTGAGTGGTGGTGATTTAACTTGGTGGATTTTACCTTTAGGGGCATTAGGTATCGCCGTTGGTCTTATCGCAATGGGACAAAAAGTGATGGCAACCGTAGGATCTGGTATTACCGATTTAACCCCTAGCCGTGGTTTTGCTGCACAATTTGCAACCGCGATGACTGTTGTTGTGGCATCGGGTACTGGTTTACCTATCTCCACTACGCAAACTTTAGTGGGCGCAATCTTAGGTATCGGTTTCGCACGTGGTATTGCAGCACTTAACTTAACGGTTATCCGTAACATCATTAGTTCATGGGTTGTGACATTACCTGCTGGTGCATTCTTTGCGATTGTGATTTTCTACATCCTTCGCGCGATTTTCCACTAGTATAATTATTAAAAGTGCGGTTATTTTTCATTGTATTTTCTGACCGCACTTCCTTCATGAATCTAGGAAGTATTATGTCAAAAGTGAGCAAACTTTTATTTTCTTGTGTTTTACTGGGCTCAACCATTGGGACAGTACAAGCTGAAACGCAATATGTGACAGAAAATCTGAACACCTATTTACGCAAAGGTGCAGGCGATCAGTTTAAGATCGCGGGTGCAATCCAATCTGGCGAAGCGGTAACAGTCTTAGGACAAGAAGGAAAATATACCCTAATTCGTGATAATAAAAATCGCGAGGCTTGGATTTTAACCTCGGAACTAAGTTCTACGCCAAGTAGCCGTGAAGAAAATCCAAGATTAAAAGCACAGGTTCAAGAGCTGACTTTGAAGCTGAGTCGCGTCGATTCAGATTGGCAGCAACGTACAAATGAAATCCAACGTCGTAGTAAACAAGCGGAACAACAAAGCAGTGAATTGCTTGAGCAAAATTCACAACTTAAACGTGAATTAGAAATGACGAAAAATAAAAATCGTGATTTAGAAGCAATGCTTGATGCGAATAAACGCGAAATTGCGATCCAATGGTTTATTTATGGCGGCTCGGTATTAGGCGTAGGTTTATTAATCGGCTTAGTATTACCTCACATTTTACCAAGACGTAAACGTCGTGATAGCTGGTAATGATTCATCATTGAGGTAGGCATTTGCCTACCTTTTCTTTATATTTTGATGGGAGAGTAAAATGGACATTTATCTTGTCGGCGGTGCAGTACGTGATCAACTTTTAGGTTTACCCGTGAAGGATCGTGACTGGGTCGTCGTAGGTGCAACACCAGAAATGTTGCTGGCTCAAGGTTACCAACAAGTTGGCAAAGACTTCCCTGTTTTTCTCAAGCCTGAAAACCATGAAGAATATGCACTTGCCCGTACAGAACGAAAATCAGGCAAAGGCTACACCGGATTTATTTGTGATTTTTCAGATGATATTACGCTTGAACAAGATTTAATTCGTCGAGATCTTACCATTAATGCCATTGCCCAAGACAAAGATGGCAACCTGCACGATCCTTATCATGGCGTAGAAGATATTCACCAACGTATTTTACGTCATATCTCGCCCGCTTTTGCTGAAGATCCACTTCGTGTGTTACGCGTCGCACGCTTCGCTGCTCGTTTCCATCATTTATGTTTCTCCATTGCCGAAGAAACCCTTAAATTAATGGCTGAACTCACTGAACAAGGTGAACTCGCCCACCTAACGGCTGAGCGAGTTTGGATGGAAACAGAAAAAGCATTAAACGAACCGCATCCTGAAATTTATTTTGAAACGCTACATCAAGTCGGCGCACTCAAAATACTTCTCCCTGAGATTGCCGCCTTAGACGGTGTACCGAATCCAGCCAAATATCATCCTGAAATTGATAGTTTTATTCATACCATGCTCGTATTGCAACAAGCGGTTAAACTCACAGAAAATACCAATTTGAATAAAAGTGCGGTTCTTTTTGCAGCGATTTGTCATGATCTTGGAAAAGCCCTTACACCAAAAGAAATGTGGCCAAGTCATCATGGTCATGAAAAAGCGGGGATTAAACCAACTCGCTCATTATGCAAACGCCTTAGAGTGCCTAATTATCTTCAAGAATTAGCCGAATTAACTTGTGAATATCATACGCATGTGCATAAAGCCTTAGAACTTCGCCCTGAAACAGTGGTGAAACTCTTTAATACGTTTGATGTTTGGCGTAAACCTCAGCGCTTCGAAGAATTTCTATTAGTATGTTTATCTGATACTCGCGGGCGAACGGGTTTTGAAAATAAAGAATATCCGCAAATTGATTATCTCAAAGCGCTTTATCAAGCCGCCCTTGCTGTTGATGTACAGCAAGTCATTGCAGATGGTTTTGAAAAACAAGGCATTCGAGATGAATTAACGCGTCGAAGAATTGCCGCAGTGAAAGCAGAGAAAACTCGCCTAAATGCTTAATCCATCTTTACTAAAAGTAAACTAACCCTTACAATATGTGCAATTTTTTAGTAAATATTTTGTTATGAAATTATTAAAATCTCTTCTAGCACCTGTATTTGCAAGTGTGATCTTATCCGCTTGTACTCTTGATGCAGAGCGCCCAACAGATGTTCAACATATCGATAAAAACGATATTACGTGGCAACAACACCTCAAAAAAATCAAACAAATTCAATCTTATAGCACCAAAGGACAAATTGGTTACATCAGTCCACAAGAGCGTTTTTCGAGTCGCTTTGAGTGGCAATATCAAAACCCGAAAGCCTATAAGTTAAAACTTTATTCTCTGATTAGCAAAACAACGCTAACTATGGAAATGCATCCAAACGGTATGACGATTTCAGATAATAAAGGCAACCAACAATCGGATAAAAATGCCAAATTATTGTTACGCGAAATCATCGGAATGGATGTGCCATTAGAGCATTTATCTTATTGGTTAAAAGGTCAGCCAGCGGATAACGCAGATTACCAAGTTGGAACAAATCATCTTTTATCCGAATTTAGCTACCCACTTGATGGCTCGATGTGGACAGCCGATTACTTAAGTTATCATGCAGATAATTCGATGCCTGAAAATATTCTGTTAAAGAACAAAAGTACATCGCAAACCCTAAAAATTCGTGTGGATGAATGGGCGTTCTAATGAAAACACATCACTTTTCGACCGCACTTTCAACTTCTCTTGGAAAGCCTAACCGCTTTCCAAGCCCCGCAAAACTCAATTTATTTCTCTATATAAACGGTAAACTGCCAAACGGCTACCACGAATTACAAACGCTTTTCCAATTTCTTGATTTTGGCGATTGGCTCACCATTGATATTCGCCAAGATAAACAAATCCACATCACTCCAGAAATTCCTGGCTTACCTCTAGAACAAAATTTAATCTATCGTGCAGCGACACTACTACAAGAAAAAACAGCCTGTACGCTCGGTGCATCCATTCATTTAGATAAAATTCTGCCAATGGGCGGTGGTATTGGTGGCGGTTCATCCAATGCAGCAACGACTCTCCTTGCTTTAAACTATTTATGGCAAACTAATTTATCTATTGATGAACTTGCCGAGATTGGGCTAAAACTCGGGGCTGATGTGCCTATCTTTGTTCATGGCCAAGCCGCTTTTGCAGAAGGTGTAGGTGAAAAAATTCAATACTGCGAACCACAAGAAAAATATTATGTGGTACTAAAACCTGAAACTGCAATTTCTACTGCAGTGGTCTTTAGTGATCCCGATTTGCCTCGCAATACAGAAAAAAGATCCCTTGCCGAACTTTTGAATCAACCGTTTGCAAACGATTGCGAAAAAGTCGTGCGAACTCAATATCCTGAAGTTGAAAAAGTCCTACTATGGTTGCTACAATATGCACCAGCCAGATTAACCGGAACCGGGGCTTGTGTTTTTGCTGAATTTGATGATGAAAAATCAGCACAAGCTGTTTTCCAACAAAAACCGAAGGAGTTTTTCGGCTTTGTTGCTAAAGGATTAAACGTTTCACCATTACATGTGATGTTGAAACAACTCTCGACCAACCAATCTATCTACACTCAACCTGAGGTTATATAAAATGCCAGACATTAAACTCTTTGCTGGAAATGCTACGCCTGAGCTAGCGAAAAAGATTTCTGAACGTCTTTACATTTCATTAGGCGATGCCACTGTTGGACGCTTTAGCGATGGTGAAATCCAAGTGCAAATTAATGAAAATGTGCGTGGTGCAGACGTGTTTATTATTCAATCTACTTGTGCACCAACGAATGACAACCTGATGGAATTGATTGTAATGGTTGATGCTTTACGTCGTGCATCTGCCGGCCGTATTACTGCCGTTGTTCCTTATTTTGGTTATGCTCGTCAAGATCGTCGTGTGCGTTCTGCTCGTGTTCCAATCACTGCAAAAGTGGTGGCAGATTTACTTTCAACTGTAGGGATTGACCGCTTATTAACTTGTGACTTACACGCAGAGCAAATCCAAGGTTTCTTTGATGTACCTGTTGATAACGTATTCGGTTCACCAGTTTTACTTGATGACATCTTGAAGAAAACAGATCTTGTCAATCCTATCGTTGTTTCTCCAGATATCGGTGGTGTTGTTCGTGCTCGTGCAGTAGCGAAATTATTAAATGATACAGAGATGGCGATTATCGATAAACGTCGTCCACGCGCAAACGTATCACAAGTTATGCATATTATCGGGGATGTCGCAGATCGTGATTGTATCCTTGTGGATGATATGATTGATACCGGTGGTACGCTATGTAAAGCGGCTGAAGCACTAAAAGAACGCGGTGCAAAACGCGTATTTGCTTACGCAACTCACGCCGTATTCTCTGGTGCAGCTGCACAACATTTAGCGAGCGATGCCATTGATGAAATCGTGGTAACGGATACTGTTCCACTTTCACCTGAAATGAAAGCACTCGGTAAAGTACGCGTGCTGACTCTTTCAACTATGCTTGCTGAAGCAATTCGTCGTATCAGCAATGAAGAATCTATTTCAGCAATGTTTGAATAATTCTTTCGCTTATCATTCATTTTAAAAGTGCGGTCAGAAAATCCAGTGTTTTTTGACCGCACTTTTTTATGCTTCGACTAAAAATAAAGCAAAAAAAAGTGCCCCATTGGGGCACTACTCGGAAAGCAAAATAGATGTCGGCTATTTAAAAATAGCACTTGTTTTTAGTGATTTAAGAATACGGCAAAGTCCTTTATATTGCAAATAGCAATGTTCAAATTTGTGAGCTAAATCACGCTTTTTCTTCACTTTTTTATGTTTAATCGTTTTCGTATAAAAAAAGAGGAGCATACAGCTCCTCTTCTCTAGAAATAGAATTAAATTAACCGTTAATAAATTTTTCGCCTAATTCAATATCTGCACGCAATGTTGGTAACATTGCTTCTAAAGCTTCTTGTTCAAATTTGCTTAAGGTACCGATTGGTAAAATTTCTTCTACACCTTCTTTACCTAAACGTACTGGTTGAGCGAAGAAACGTGCGTATTTACCATCTCCTTCAACATAAGTACATTCAACCACAGTTTCACCACTTAAGCCTTTCACTAATGAACGCGCAAAACGTGCTGCAGCTTGAGCCATAGAAAGTGTCGCAGAACCGCCACCTGCTTTTGCTTCAACTACTTCGGTACCTGCGTTTTGGATACGTTTAGTTAATGGTGCAATTTCCTCTTCTTTCCATTCAGCATATTGAACTTGTGAAAGTAATGGAAGAATCGTCACACCTGAGTGTCCACCAATAACTGGCACGCTTGTACGAGAAACATTTAAGCCTTTTAATTCAGATACGAATGTTTCAGAACGTAACACGTCTAAAGTAGTGACACCGAATAATTTACGTTTGTCGTAAACACCCGCTTTTTTCAATACTTCCGCAGCAATCGCAACAGTCGTATTCACAGGGTTGGTGATAATACCTACACACGCTTTTGGACAAGTTTTTGCAACATGTTCAATTAAGTTGCGCACGATACCCGCATTAATGTTGAAAAGATCTGAACGATCCATACCTGGTTTACGTGCTACCCCTGCAGAAATTAAAACAACATCAGCACCTTTAAGTGCAGGTGTTGGATCTTCTCCCGCAAAACCTTCCACTTTCACCGCTGTTGGAATATGACTCACATCTTTAGCCACACCTGGTGTCACTGGTGCAATATCATAAAGTGCTAATTCACTTTCAGCGGGTAATTGTAATTTAAGTAATAAGGCTAATGCTTGACCAATACCGCCTGCTGCGCCTAATACTGCAACTTTCATAAAATACTCCTCATGTATTAATTAATCCTAACTAGGTAGAATTTTAAAGTCTTAGTCATTAAATTACAAACAGAGAAATTCAATAATGCGATCTAGCTCAAACTTTTCAAACGGCAAATTTATTTTAATTGCTTAAAATGAATTTTTATGCAATTCTTATGCAAATTCCCCTATATGAGAATAACTATGTCAGATCAATTAACAAAAGCATTTAAAGAACTGCTCCATCAAGAACGATTCGCTTCTCAGAGTGAAATTGTTGACGCCTTGAAAAACCAAGGATTTCAAAGCATTAACCAGTCTAAAGTTTCACGCATGCTAAGTAAATTTGGTGCGGTTCGTGCAAGAAATACGAAAATGGAAATGGTGTATTGCTTACCAAGCGAATTAAGTGTACCCGCTACCAGCAGTCCATTAAAAAATCTAGTTTTGGATATTGATCACAATGATTTCGTTATCGTCATTAAAACCTCTCCAGGTGCCGCGCAGTTGATTGCCCGCTTATTGGATTCCATAGGTAAACCTGAAGGCATTTTAGGCACGATTGCAGGAGATGACACCATTTTTGTGACACCAACAAAAGACACAACAATTAAATCGCTTTTAGAACAAATTCAAACGCTCTTTGAAAGCAATCTATAATGAATATCTTAGTGACCGGTGGAACCGGATTTGTTGGGAAATCCTTAGTTGAATCACTACTTTCACGTGGCGATAGCGTTACCGTATTGACTCGCTCTATTGAAAAAGCCCAAGCTGTTTTTCTTGAAAAAACACCGCAATTTTTGACCGCACTTTCAACACTCAAAGACTTAAATGAATTTGATGCGGTCATTAATCTTGCCGGTGAGCCAATCTTCGATAAAAGATGGACTGTTCAACAAAAAGAGAAACTGCGTCATAGTCGCATTGATTTAACACAACAGCTTGTTCAACTTATTAACCAAAGTGAATATCCCCCAGCCCTTATTTCAGGTTCCGCAACGGGAATTTATGGAAACTGTGGCGAAGACGTGATCAGCGAAGATACCAATCCAAGTACTCAATTTACCGCGCAACTTTGTATTGATTGGGAAAATGCAGCAAAGCAAGCTAACACAAGAGTCTGTTTAGTGAGAACAGGATTGGTGCTTTCTCCAAAAGGTGGGGCTTTTGCTAAAATTCTACCGCTCTATCGCTTTGGATTAGGCGGCAAATTAGGGAATGGTGAGCAATATTGGAGCTGGATCGCGTTAGAGGATATGGTAAAAGGACTTCTCTTCTTACTTGACCATAATGATTGTGAAGGTGCATTTAATTTTACTGCGCCACATCCTGTTAAAAATAAGACTTTTAACCAATTATTAGGTCAAGCACTACATCGACCTTGTTTTGCTCAAGTGCCTCAATTCTTACTCACTTCTCTTCTCGGTGAACGTGCTTGCATTCTATTAGACAGTCAGAATGCCTATCCAAAACATTTGTTAGATTGCGGATTTACATTCCAATACTCAGAATTAAGTGATTACTTTTATAAAACACTTTAAAAACTAAAGGCTGGTCAAAACCAGCCTTTATTATTTTTCATATCCATTAAGCTAAATATTCTAAAAATTCCCCTACCGTGTGGAAGGATCCAAATACTAGCACTATGTCATTTTTATCGGCATTTTTAACCGCACTTTTTACACCTTCAGCTACAGAATCTTCAGAAACACTTTTTGCTGATGGGCAAACTGTTGTTAATTTTGCATTTAGGTCATCGCCAGATTGACCACGGTAACCGCCTAATGTGACACAATACCATTGGTCAATAACAGAAGTAAGTTGGGTAAACACCGACTCCGCATCTTTATCTTTTAACATACCGCAAACGGCAATGATACGACCTGAAATCTGTGCTTTAAGTGCGGTCAATTTTTCGGCTAAATATTTTGCCGCATGAGAATTATGCCCCACATCGATAATCACTTTTGGTAACTGTGAATAAGGGACATTCAAGCGTTCTGCCAGTTTTTCTAGCTGATTACCTTTCAATTGTTGGAAACGACCAACTAATTCCACTTCAATTAATGAACGTTTAATGGTCTCGACAGAAATATCAAAAGGTAATTGCTCAACAGCCGCCAAAGCGGTTGCTGCATTGGCTAATGGAATTTGGCAAAACGGCAGATTTTCTAACCCCACTTTGTTGCTCTGCCACATCCAAGTTTGCTCATTGGCTTTAAACGACCAATTAACATCTCGGCGTGAAACGTAGCAATGTAATTTCTCCGCTTGTTCTAACATAGGTTGCGGAACATTTGGCTCGCCAATCACAACAGGTTTATTCGCACGAAAAATACCCGCTTTTTCAAAGCTAATTTCTTCACGTGTTGAACCCAGAAAATCTGTATGATCAATATCAATACTGGTGATAACCGCCAGATCATTATCCACAATATTCGTTGCGTCCAAACGCCCACCAAGCCCAACTTCCAAAATCACAACATCAAGTTTCGCTTGTTTAAATAAATGCAAAGCCGACAACGTGCTAAATTCAAAATAAGTGAGGGATTGCGTTTTATGCTTTTCGATGAAATCAAAAGAAGCGGTATGCATTTCATCCGGCAAGTCTTGATTTTGAATACGAACACGTTCGTTATAACGTAATAAATGGGGGGAAGAATACACACCCACACGCAAGCCATGATTTAACAAAATGGTTTCGAGCAAACGGCAAGTCGTGCCTTTACCATTTGTGCCCCCTACCGTGATCACATAAGGTGCGGGATTCAAAAGATCCAATTCTTCTGCCACTGACTTAATACGCTCTAGCCCTAAATCAATCGCTTTGAAGTGACTGTTTTCCAAATAAGAAAGCCACTCAGCGAGTGGCGAAGTGGCTTTTAAATTCATTGTATTAGGCATTTTCAACAACTTCTACTTCAACAAAAGGTGAAGGTTGATTGGTGAGTTTGCTTAAAAGGTTTCCAAGGGTTGAACGCATTTCTGAACGTTTCACGATCATATCAATCGCCCCTTTCTCAAGTAAGAATTCACTACGTTGGAAGCCTTCTGGTAATTTCTCACGTACAGTTTGTTCGATAACACGTGGGCCTGCAAAACCAATTAATGCTTTTGGCTCAGCAATGTTCACATCACCTAACATAGCAAAACTTGCAGATACCCCACCTAATGTTGGGTCGGTTAATACCGAAATAAACGGCACACCTTTTTCACGCATTTTTGCCAAAACCGCACTGGTTTTCGCCATTTGCATTAAGGAGAAAAGTGCTTCTTGCATACGTGCACCACCACTTGCAGAGAAACAAACAAACGGACAGTTTAATTCCATTGCTTTTTCTGCTGCTTTCACAAATTTTGCCCCTACAACCGAGCCCATTGAACCGCCCATGAAGCTAAAGTTTGAAGCGGCAACAACAATAGGCATATTGTAAAGTGTACCTGTCATTGTGATTAACGCATCTTTTTCGCCCGTTTCTTTTTGTGCGGCAGTAATACGATCTTTATATTTTTTTAAATCTTTAAATTTAAGAATATCTTTTGGTTCTAAATCAGCGGATAATTCTTGGCTTGAACCTTCATCTAACAAGGCTAAAAGGCGCTCACGAGCATCAATACGCATATGATGACCGCATTTTGGACAAACATATAAATTACGTTTTACTTCTTCACCATAAAGAACTTGTTCACAAGAGGTACATTTTGTCCAAACCCCTTCAGGTACGTTAGCTTTACGTGATGCAGAGGAAGAGGTTCCTTTGCTAAAAATTCTATCAATCCAGCTCATTTTTTACCTTTTTTATTAACTAGAAAAGTTTGCGTATTTAATCATAATTTAGCGAAATTTGCTAGTCAGATGAGATTATCTTCTAAAAATAATGGCCCTAAATTTTTCTGTGGAATCGCAAATTTTTCAGGGTAAATCACATTGACTAAATACAGGCCTTCTGGTTTTGCTGTTGGCGCGGCTAATTTACGATCTTTTTGCTCTAGCAACCATTTCATCCACTCAACGGGTTGATTACCTGCGCCGACTTCAATCAAGCTTCCTACAATGTTACGCACCATGTGATGCACAAAGGCATTAGCTTGAATATCCACAATAATGTACTGCCCTTTTCGCACCACGTTTAAATGATGCACATTTCGCCAAGGGGTATTCGATTGACATTGTGCCGCGCGGAAAGAGGAAAAATCATTTTCACCCAATAAGAACTGCCCCGCTTGGTGCATTTTCTTTTCGTCTAAATCTAAATGGCAATGGGTAATCCCTTCCGGCAAAATGGCTGAACGTAATTTATTGCAATACAAGATATAACGATAACGACGCGCGGTTGCCGAAAAACGGGCGTGAAATTCATCATCCACCACTTTTGCCCAACTCACTGAAATGTCATCAGGCAAATTCGCATTCGTACCAAATGCCCATGCTTTTTCGGGGCGAACTGCTGTAGTTTCAAAATGCACCACTTGTCCTGTGCCATGAACACCAGAATCTGTTCTGCCCGCACAAAACACTTCAATTTTTTCATTTGCCACGAAAGATAACGCTTTTTCTAATTCTTCTTGTACACTGCGTACTTTCTCTTGTCGCTGCCAGCCACAATATTGTTTTCCGTTATATTCAATGCCTAAGGCTATCTTCATTGGAAAATACTCCTAAAACGATTTCAAATTTGACCGCACTTTGCCCGAAAAGAAAAAACACCAATAACTCATCATTATTGGTGTTCTTATCACAAGCTAAAAATTAAGCACGTTTGAAGTCAATGTGAACCAATTTTGGTTTGAATGGGTGACGTTGCATTGCTTGAACTTTCACTGCAACTTCTTTACCTTCAACCACTAAAGTGATTACATCGCTATAGAAAGAATCGTGAGCTTGTGCATTGTTTAATTCATCGTGATTTAAGATGATTGAAACAGGTGCTTCGCTGCCACCATAAATGATTGCAGGGATTTGACCGTTGTGACGCAGGCGGCGGCTCGCACTCTTACCTTGCGCTTGACGAACTTCAGCGTTAAATTTAAATGCCATTTTCATGTTCTCTTGATTAAAAGTTTAAAATAAAAAATTGCAGGCGACCCAGCAATTTTCCTAAATTTGCTCAAAGACAAACTTTGAGAGCGACGGATTATAAAATATTCAGCCCCACAATGCAAATTTACACAGCAAATTTTTTCTAGGCTTTTCAAGGCAAAGCGATTAAAATAAATCCCAATTTTTAATTAATTTTAACTAACTGATTGTAAGTGGGTTTCAAATGGAATTTCTTATCAGCTTTTTTACCGATTACGGTTATTGGGCGGTGCTATTTGTTCTGATTATTTGTGGCTTTGGTGTACCCATTCCAGAAGATATCACGCTTGTCTCCGGCGGTGTAATCGCTGGCCTCTATCCTGAAAGCGTCAATTCCCACTTAATGTTAGTTGTGAGTATGATTGGTGTACTTGCCGGTGATTCAACCATGTACTGGCTTGGCCGCATTTACGGCACACGTATTTTACGTTTCCGACCAATGCGTAAAATCGTCACATTAGAACGTCTCAAAATGGTTCGTGAAAAGTTTGACCAATACGGTAACCGTGTTCTATTTGTGGCTCGTTTCTTACCTGGATTACGCGCACCAATTTATATGGTTTCTGGCATTACCCGTCGCGTCAGCTACACGCGCTTTGTATTAATTGATTTCTGCGCCGCCATTATTTCCGTACCAATTTGGGTTTACCTCGGTGAATTTGGCGCTAAAAACTTAGATTGGTTACACGAACAAATTAAAAAAGGCCAACTTGTTATTTATATCCTAATCGGTGTTTTAGCCCTATTCCTATTTTGGAAATGGAAAAAAGCGAAGAAACAGGCTAAATAATTTCCTATAAAGTGCGGTCAAAATTTTAATAATGTTTTACTGTTATATAATGAAAGAGAAATACAAATACAAGGGAACATAAAGACTGCTATTTCGTACAATGCCTAGTAGTGGGAAATGTATAAAAGTTGTTAGGACATTCAATGGGCAGACTGAAAGGTCTGCTTTTTTATTATCTAATATTTAAGTTTTATCTCTTTTGTTTTAACTAAACGCGGGCCCTTTGTTGGATCATAAAAATACCAGATGTTAAACTTCCGTTCTGAGCTTAATGTATCGTACATTAATTTATCCCATCCAAGATGCTTCGCTATTAATAGAGAAAGGGCTAGCTTCCTCTCCGAGGATATATCTTTTTGATAACTACTTAAAACAGCCCCCAACAACAAATCACATAATTGCACACCATGACAATATTTAGAATTAACCTCATTTAATTTCAAAATTGCATTGGGAATAGATGTTCTTTGTCGAATGATATTGTTAGCAATAATATGCATAGCCTCATCTGCTTTATGATAACTAAATGGTAATTCATCAACGGATAAAATAAATCGATTATCTCTATTTCTACGTAGAGAATTTTCAATTTTATTACAAATTAGCTCATTAAAATGCTTTTGTTTTGCTGTCTCATAATTCCCATTGTGAAAGGATTTATTAACAATAGACAATTGAACAACAATACAATTAAAAAAGAGATAATCAGACTGAAAAAAGAATTTAACAAGTTCATTATAAAAATCAGCATAACGTTTAGAATTAGCACTCTGCCACTTTATTTCATCCGTGCAAGAGTGTTTTTTTCGAATTCTCTCAATTTCTTTTTCAAAACGTTCAATATTATTCTCTTTAATCCATAATGCACCAAAGGCATAAAATGGCTTTCCACTTATACCTGATTCATCACAAAATAGGTGCCATATGCTCATTATAAATATCCTGTAATTCTGAAATTATTTTTTGTAAAGTACGCAAATATTGCCATTTATATTCATCAGTAACACAAGGTTGGAAAATCAGTTTATCGTCATCTTTGACATAGAGCTACTGCAACATTGATAAAGTAGAATGTGTATACTTAGAATATAACAGCTGAAAGCATATTTTTAGAGTGATTGTTAGCTTGACTCGTTAGCTTAAAAACTTTATCTCCATTATTTATTTTCTTTTGATATTTCTCTTTTTCTTTTTTAAATTGCTCTAAATATACAGACGGATCCTTACCGTCAACTTCTGAATCAATCAAGCCAGACTTTAATAGTTTTTCTTTTTCGGCTATATCAGAAACTAAAATTCTATTAACACCATCATCCCCATTTTTTACTACATCAATTAACTTTAAGTAAGATTCAAGAGCAGATCTCAATACAATAGAGGTTGATAAAAATTGATAATTTTCTATTAAATAAACTAACTCTTTACATAGGTTGATAGTTTGAATAAATAATATGTTTTTATAACTATCTCTTCCAGTGGAAAGATTATGCAAATTTTCTAAAACTGACTGATTAAATTTATTTAAATCTTCTTTTGTCATTTTCACATTATAATCAAATAACGACATATTTAATATTCTCACCTTTATTTAAAACAAACCATTGTTTTTTTTTTAAGTGTTATGCATCTAGCTTTTTCTAATATTACACTTTTCTTCCTTGCAAATACCGTTCCACCGTATCCACAATCGCTTGTGTTTGTGGATCGATTTCGATATTCACTAAATCGCCAATTTGCCGTTTGCTAATCAGGGTTCGATGTAGGGTTTCTGGAATTAAATTCACGCAGAATTCATCGTCTTTTACTTCACCGATAGTAAGACTGATACCGTCAATCGCAATAAATCCTTTTGTTAGGATATATTTCATCACATCTTTATTAGGCAATTTAAACCAAACCTGACGATTGTTTTCGCTTTCGATAATTTGTGAAACGCTTGCGGTACAATAAACGTGACCAGATAAAATATGTCCACCAATTTCTGCGCCCATTTGCATTGCGCGTTCGATATTCACAAAATCCCCGGCTTTTAAGCCGCCGAGATTGGTGATGCGCAAGGTTTCTTGCATTAAATCAAAGCTGACAAGATCATCGTGAATTTCAGTCACTGTTAAGCACACACCGTTATTCGCCACGGATGCACCGATTTCTAAGCCTTTTCGCATTTCAGCTGGTAATTTTACGATCTGTGTTCTAAAATCATCGCTGTCTTTAATTGCATAAATTTGGGCGATGCCCTGTACAATACCCGTAAACATTATTATTCCTTCATTAAAAATTTTTCCAATATTATAGCAAAATTTATGAATTCTCGTCTTTTTTCTCAATACCGTATTGATATTCAAAAACTTATCCGAATTGCGACACCTATCGGGCTTGCCCAGTTAGCTCAAACTGGCATGGGTACCGTGGATGTGATTATGGCGGGGCGTGTGAGCTCGGCTGATGTAGGCGGTGTCGGTATTGGTGCCTCCATTTGGCTACCTTTGGTGCTTTTCGGTCAAGGCTTATTACTCGCCTTGCCACCAACAATTTCCTATTTAAATGGATCTGGACAGCGCCATCGCATTGCTCACCAAGTGAGACAAGGCCTTTGGATTTCATTTTTAGTGATGATTCCCCTTGCACTCATCATCTATCATAATGATTTCATATTACAGTTTATGAATATGGATGCCCACATGGCAGATGTGACGATGAATTATTTGCGTGCGATGGTGTGGGGCTTACCTGCCTATTTATTGCTGATTAATTTCCGCTGTTTGAATGATGGCATTGCTAAAACAAAACCCGCCATGGTGATTACCTTCATGGGGTTAATGCTGAACATTCCGCTGAATTATATGTTTATTTACGGCAAATTTGGTGCGCCTGCATTGGGCGGTGTCGGTTGTGGTGTGGCAACGGCTATTGTCAACTGGGCAATGGCAATCTTAATGATTACCTACTCTGCCAAAAACTATAATGAACGTAGTTTGAAAGTCTTTGAAAAGATTATTGAAAAGCCAGACATCAAAACACTGAAAAAATTGACCGCACTTGGCTTGCCTATTGCCATTGCTCTGTGCAGTGAAGTATCACTCTTTGCGTTAAGTAGTTTGTTACTTTCCCCATTAGGTGCGGATGTGGTCGCCAGCCACCAAATTGCCTTAAATACCAGTGCCGTAGCCTTTATGTTCCCCATGTCTATTGCGATGGCTGCTACCATTTTAGTGGCGCAAGAACTGGGTAATCACGCACCACAAAAAGCCAAAATTATGGCTCACGCGGCTATTATTCTTGGCTTGATTGTGGCAAGTGTATTGGCGTTGGTGATTTGGGTATTTAGTGCAGAGATTGCCGCATTAATTGTAGGCGATAATGCTACTGTTATTGCCCTTTCAGGCAGCTTATTAGCGATGGCTGCGATTTATCAATTTTCAGATTCAGTGCAAGTCGTCGTGAGCGGTATTTTACGTGGCTATAAAGACACTAAAATTATCCTTTATATCACGTTACTTGCCTATTGGGGCGTGGGTATCCCTGTTGGTTATATTCTTTCCCGCACGGATTGGATTGTTCCAAGCATCGGTGCAAAAGGTTTCTGGGTCGCCTTTATCATTGCCTTAACCATTGCCGCTGCGTTACTCTTTATGCGTATGCGAAAAATCCAATCACAATCTGATGAAGCCATTATTCAACAGTTAGAAAGATTGAAATAGTTAAAGTAAAAAGTGCGGTCTATTTTGACCGCACTTTTTATTCTTGAATTTAAAATTAGATGCTTTTTAAACTTCTCTATACCCTTCATATTCCCAATCAAAATATTTTTGTAACTGAATAACAATATCATCCCAGGTTTCTCCTGATATACTATTTATCATGAGTGACAAATAATTTTCTATGTCATCTAATGTTTTCAGAGCAACAACCATTCCTTTATTTATCACCAAGACCTTTTCTCTTTGCACCATTCCTACATTAAAAACATTAGTATAAAAATAGTCACTCCCAGAATTTCCTTTTGTTCCTATTGCTAATGTTAAATTTAAGCAATAAGCTGGCTTAAGAACTAGTAAGGATGCCTCATCCCTCGTTGAAAAGCCATAATCAATCCATTTTAAATCAGCTATAAGCATTTACTTCCCCTATGAACTCTAAACTATACGTTTTATAAATGAAAACTTATCAACAAGCAATTAAAAACTAACATCAGAAAATTTATGCCATTTAAAAGTAAAAAATAATTTGTACAGAGTACTTTCACACACAAATATAAAGTGCTCCATCATGCTATTTTGTTTTTCTTTTAGTCGTTAGAAATATAATAGGAAGAATGAGGATATGAAGTTTCAAACTTGCTACTATTGCCTCTTTTGCTAGAAGAACATAATTTATGTTCTTAACTACTGCATCAAATTGCACATAAAAAATAGCCACAAAATAAATCAAAGAAAAAACAAGAATACTAGTAAAATATCCAAAAACATATTTCATTATTCTATTACCTTTGAGCCAGTCATATTCTGGCTAAGTTTAAGTATAAAAAGTGCGGTCGAATTTGACCGCACTTTCATCTTTTACATCACCACCACATCAAACTGTTCTTGGTTGTAGTACTGCTCTGTTTTGACTTGAACTTGTTTGCTGATGAACATTTCGATCTCTGGCAATAAACCGTGCGATTCTTCTTTGATTAAGTAATCTGCCACGGCTGGAGAGGCATAAACCACAAATTGTTCACTCGAGAATAAGTGGTTCACGCGAATAATCTCACGCATAATTTCATAGCATACCGTTTCGACGGTTTTCACGCGTCCACGACCTTGACAAGTTGGGCATTCATCACATAAAACGTGCTCTAAACTTTCACGAGTACGTTTACGGGTCATTTCCACTAAGCCAAGTTGAGTAAAACCATTCACTTTCGTTTTTACGCGATCTTTCGATAGCGCTTCTTCCAAGGATTCAATCACTCGATTGCGATGGTCATCGGTTTGCATATCAATAAAATCAATAATGATAATACCGCCTAAATTACGCAGTTGTAGCTGCTGCGCAATGGCTTTAGTGGCTTCAATATTGGTGTTAAAAATTGTTTCATCCAAATTTCGATGACCGACGAATGCGCCCGTATTAATATCAATGGTTGTCATGGCTTCAGTTTGCTCAATAATAAGATAGCCGCCCGATTTTAAATTCACACGTTTCTCTAGGGCATTTTGAATACCACGTTCTACAGCATAAATATCAAAAATCGGCTGACTGCCCGTATAAAGCATTAATTTATCACTTAATTCCGGCATAAATTCATCGGTAAATTCTTTCACTTCGTTAAAACAAAGTTTGGAATCAATATGAATTTTCTCTAAATTAGCGCCGATAAAATCACGCAAAATACGCTGTGGTAATGCGGGTTCGCCATAAATTTTAGAACGGGTTGGATATTTACCTTTACGCTCAAGCACTTTACGCCATAAACGTTTTAAAAATTCCGCATCTTGGCGCAATTCTTCTTCCGTTGCGCCTTCGGTAGCAGTACGAATAATAAAGCCACCTAACTCATCACAAAAAGGCTCAACTAACGCTTTTAATCTTGCTCGCTCTTCTTCGCTTTCAATACGTTGTGATACACCAACATGGCTATTTTCCGGCATAAAGACGAGATAACGAGAAGGCAATGTAATATCCGTGGTTAATCTTGCGCCTTTGGTGCCCAAAGGATCTTTTACCACTTGTACCACGATATCCTGCCCCTCGCGGACGAGTTCAGAAATGCTTTTTGCACGGAATTGCTTTTGCTCATTCACGTCCACACACTCGGTATGTGAAACAATGTCGGAAGCATGCAAAAATGCGGCTTTTTCTAAACCGATATCCACAAATGCGGACTGCATCCCCGGTAAAACACGGGTTACTCGCCCTTTATAAATATTCCCCACGATGCCACGTTTGGCTTGACGTTCAATATGAACCTCTTTTAAAACACCCGTTTCCACCAGCGCAACGCGGGTTTCATTGGGCGTAACATTCATTAATAATTCAACAGAATTCATTTTTTCGACCTTAGTTTTAATGGTATAAGTCTATCGAAAAGGAAAATAGAATAATAGACCCAAATAAGGTAAAATATGACCTTTCTCAAATTTTCATGACTTTTTTTGAGGTATTTAATGTTTGGTTTAGACCCAACACTTATTACTTTTAGTATTTATATTTTCGGCATGATTTTAATCGGTGTCCTTGCCTATTATTATACAAACAACTTATCCGATTATATTTTAGGCGGCCGTAAACTCGGAAGTTTTGTGACAGCCATGTCTGCAGGCGCATCTGATATGTCCGGCTGGTTATTAATGGGCTTGCCAGGTGCGGTGTATGTGTCTGGCCTGGTTGAAGGTTGGATCGCCATTGGTTTAATCCTTGGGGCTTATTTTAACTGGTTGCTCGTAGCTGGTCGTTTACGGATCTATACCGAATTTAACAACAATGCACTCACATTACCGGAATATTTCCACCATCGCTTTGGCACATCACATAATCTCTTAAAAATTGTGTCTGCAACAATCATCCTGGTATTCTTCACTATTTATTGTGGTTCTGGTGTGGTTGCTGGGGCGAAATTATTCCAAAACCTATTCTCAGTCGACTACTCCACCGCCATTTGGTACGGCGCATTAGCGACTATCGTCTATACCTTTATTGGTGGATTTTTAGCCGTAAGCTGGACGGATACCATTCAAGCCACATTGATGATTTTTGCACTGATTTTAACGCCGCTCTTCATCTGTTTAAGTTTGGGTGATACATCACAATTTACAGAAGTGCTACATCAAGCTGAAATCTCAGCGAATAAAGACTTTACCGATTTATTTAGTTCTACCACGCCATTAGGTTTATTAAGTTTGGCGGCTTGGGGATTAGGTTATTTTGGTCAACCGCATATTCTTGCGCGTTTTATGGCCGCTTACTCGGTAAAATCTCTCATTAAAGCACGCCGCATCAGTATGACATGGATGGTGATTTGCCTCGCCGGTGCGATTGGTATCGGTTTCTTCGGGATTCCTTATTTCTTTGCAAATCCAGGAGTAGCAAGCATGGTAAATAATGAACCAGAACAAGTCTTTATTGAATTGGCTAAATTGCTCTTTAATCCATGGATTGCCGGTATTCTACTCTCTGCAATTTTAGCGGCAGTCATGAGTACACTTTCCGCACAATTATTAATTTCTTCCAGTTCTATTACTGAAGATTTTTATAAAGGGTTTATTCGTCCAAAAGCTTCTGAAAAAGAATTAGTTTGGCTAGGTCGTGCAATGGTTTTAGTTATCGCGGGTATCGCCATTTGGATTGCACAGGATGAAAACAGCAAAGTATTAAAACTCGTTGAATTTGCCTGGGCGGGCTTTGGTTCTGCATTTGGTCCTGTCGTGCTCTTCTCCTTATTCTGGAAACGTATGACTTCATCAGCGGCGATGGCAGGCATGGTTGTCGGCGCAGTGGTTGTCTTTGCTTGGAAATCAGTGATTCCAGAAACCAGTGAATGGTTTAATGTCTATGAAATGATCCCAGGATTCATCCTTGCTAGCCTGGCGATTATTGTGGTTTCTCTCCTTTCTGCAGAACCTGAAAATGAAGTAAAAGAAACCTTTGAAAAAGCAGAAAGAGCCTATAAGGAAGCAAAATAATGATTGATTTTCGTCCTTTTTATCAACAAATTGCCACCACAAATTTATCTGCTTGGCTAGAAACATTGCCTTTGCAGTTAAAAGAATGGGAAAAACAAACCCATGGTGATTATGCAAAATGGTCAAAAATCGTGGACTTTCTCCCTGATTTGCAGGCAGATACTATCGATTTAAAAAATGCGGTGAAATCTGACCGCACTTCCCCACTTTCAGAGGGCGAAAAACAACGCATTGTCCATCATTTGAAGCAATTGATGCCGTGGCGAAAAGGACCTTATCATTTATTTGATATTCACGTGGATTGCGAATGGCGTTCTGATTTCAAATGGGATCGTGTTTTGCCTCATCTTGCGCCATTAAAAGATCGTACCATTTTAGATGTGGGCTGCGGTAGCGGCTACCATATGTGGCGCATGGTTGGTGAAGGTGCAAAAATGGTGGTGGGTATTGATCCAACCGAACTTTTCCTTTGCCAATTTGAAGCCGTTCGAAAATTATTAAATAACGATCGCCGAGCTAATTTAATCCCACTAGGTATTGAAGAAATGCAACCACTTGCAGCATTTGATACGGTATTCTCAATGGGTGTGCTCTATCACCGTAAATCACCGCTTGATCATCTCACTCAACTAAAAAATCAATTAGTAAAAGGTGGCGAGCTCGTCTTAGAAACCTTAGTAGTTGATGGCGATGTCAATACGGTATTAGTACCTTCAGATCGCTATGCAAAAATGAAGAACGTGTATTTTATTCCTTCTGTTGCTGCACTCATTAATTGGTTGGAAAAAGTCGGCTTTACTAATGTGCGTTGTGTAGATGTCGCCACCACAACATTAGAAGAACAACGTAAAACTGATTGGTTAGAAAATGAAAGTTTGATTGATTTCTTAGATCCAAATAATCACAGTAAAACTATCGAAGGCTATCAAGCACCAACTCGTGCAGTGATTTTAGCCAATAAATAATTGCTTAAATAAAAGAGCGGTCAAAAAATTCAATGTTTTTTTGACCGCTCTTTGCTTTTCTATTTTAATTATTTTAATGCAATATGCACCGTAATCTCTTCTCGATCGTGATACAAATGCTTAGCCTGAATATCAAATTCCAGTTCTTTTTCTGCCAACATCACTGCAAGATTTTCTAGGCACAACATCACTTCTTGATAACGTTTTTTCATTGGCAATTTCAAGTTGAAAATGGTTTCTCGGCACCAGCCGTTAATCAGCCATTTTCCGATTAAATTGGCTATGCGGCTTGGTTGTTCCACCATATCACACACAAGCCAATCAATATGCTTGCGTTTTGGTGGTTGGAATTTAAATCCGTCTTCTGGGCAATGTTCTATTCTACCGGTATCATGCAAACTGGCCGCCATTTTGCCGTGATCGACCGCATACACAAATAAACCACGTTTCACTAATTGATAGGTCCAGCCGCCAGGGCAAGCTCCAAGATCAACGCCAACCATATTTTCATTTAAGCGTTTACTTTCTTCATTTCGAGGAATAAAGGTTAAAATCGCTTCTTCCAATTTTAAAGTTGAACGGCTTGGCGCATCCGCTGGGAATTTCAAACGTGGTATCCCCATAAAATGGGTAGAGTTATTGCCAAGATAAGAATACCCTACATAGCAGCAATTCGGCTGAGTGAAAAAACAATGTAAAATCTGACCGCGCTTTGCATTCGGCTTACCTTGTAACCAACCTTGTTTTTTCAACGCTTGACGTAACGGCACGGTGAATTTTCGGCAAAATGTCGAAAGCTCTTTGGCTTCATTGGTATCTGCTGTTTCGAGAAATAACTCTACCGCTTGCTTAAGATTAATGTCTTCTGCAATATGTTTATATTGAGCAAGAATTGGCGAGATACGATCTTGAGGATCGAGATTTTCTAAGAGATCTGAAACAACGAGCATTTGACGCGCAAAAATCAAACGATTAAAAGGGATTTCTCGCGCTAAACGATCTGCATCACCCGGTTGATAACATTCAAAAATGACATAGCCGCTGTTTTCTACTACGCGAGCAAAACCAAATACACCACGCTCAGAGGCTCGGTCAGTAATTTCTGCGGCGACTTCTTTTTCAAAGCCAATTCGACAATATAAGGCTAATTTATTCATGTTTTCCTAATTTAATTGAATCTTTAATCCATTTTCTAAAGGCTTGAATTTGTTCATCATCTAAACGATCTAAATGATTGACCACATAGAATGATTTTGGATCCCGCAATTCGGTTGGTAACACAATTTGCAAATGACCGTTTTCAATTTCTTGCTGAGCCAAAATACGATTAGCTAACGCAATACCCTGCCCATGAACGGCCGCTTGCAATGCCATAAAAGTATGGCTAAATAACGGACCTTGCTGAATATTCAAATCATCTAATTTGAGATAATCTGCCATCGCTTGCCAGTTATCTCGAGTATGTGTGTGAATCAGCGTGTGCTTTTTCAAATCATCTGGACGGCGAACGGGAATTTTCTCAAGCAATGAAGGTGCCGCCAAAATCACTAAGTTTTCTTCACCTAATCGATCGACTTGTAAATTTTCCCAATCACCTTTGCCATAATAAATGGCAATATCAATTTCTTTATTTAATAAACCTTCATCTTGATCAACGCCCTTCAAGCGCACTTCAATTTCAGGGTGTTGCTTATTAAAATCACTCAAATGTGGCACAAGCCATTGAATACCAAAGGTTTGTGGCACACTAATTGCCAAATGTGGCTCTGCTTTAAGTGTTAATAAACGTTCAGTCGCTTCATTTAATTTTCGCAAGACTTTGTTAATATCAACAAAATAGGCTTTCCCAAATTCCGTCAATTCGAGTGAACGATTTTTACGTATAAAAAGCTCGACACCTAAAAAATCTTCTAATAATTTTATTTGATGGCTCACTGCGGCTTGTGTCACAAAAAGTTCATCCGCAGCTTTTGTGAAGCTTAAATGTCGTGCAGCTGATTCGAAAGACTTCAATGAATTCAAGGGAGGCAAACGTTTATACATAATTCTTCCCAATGGCTAAATTTTAGTTTATAATGATTAAGATCTAATTCGGATTAGTTTTTTTTATGCGTCAAATAAAAAAACATCATTTGTCCTTCCATCACCTTCTACCTACAATACACTCATACTTAATGATTGGTAATTCCTTACAAGTTAATGAGTTTCAGACTTAAGTATGATGTTGTGTTTGCATATAGTTCGGTTCTCCGAACTGGAGTAACAATTAAGTTACTCATTTACTTCCTGTATATATTAAACCATTCTGGTTAAGCGCTGCTCATTTCGAGCGGCGTTTTTTTATTCTCGCATTCTAACATAAGCAAAATTTTATTTCCTGACCAACTTCACAAATTTAAAAATCCAATAAAAATTTTGAGAAATCACAATATTTTTGTGTTTAAAGGTTTTCATAGTAGCCGTTATGGTGTAGATTAACTGCATTTCCATTCATAAAATTATTTATACAAATTAAGGAAGCAAAATGAAAGACTTAGACTGGAACAATCTTGGATTTAGTTATATCAAAACAGATTATCGTTTCATCGCACATTGGAAAGATGGTAAATGGGATGAAGGGAAACTTACCACTGATAATATGCTACATATCCACGAAGGTTCAACTGCAATTCACTACGGTCAACAATGCTTTGAAGGCTTAAAAGCCTATCGTTGTAAAGATGGTTCAATCAACTTATTCCGTCCTGATCAAAATGCAAAACGTATGCAACACACCTCTGATCGTTTATTAATGCCACAAGTGCCAACAGAATTATTTATCCGCGCTTGTAAAGAAGTAGTGAAAGCAAACCAAGAATGGTTAGGTCCTTACGGCTCTGGCGCAACATTATATTTACGTCCATTCCTCTTTGGTACGGGTGCGAATATCGGTGTAAAAACCGCACCAGAATTTATTTTCTCTGTATTCTGCTGCCCTGTCGGCGCATACTTCAAAGGTGGTTTAGCGCCATCTAACTTCATTACAACTGATTACGACCGTGCGGCTCCGATGGGGACCGGTGGTGTAAAAGTAGGTGGTAACTATGCGGCAAGCTTACTTCCTCATGAATTAGCAGCTGAAGCTGGCACACCTGAACGTAAATTTGCTGATGCGATCTATCTTGATCCAAAAACTCACACTAAGATTGAAGAAGTGGGTGCGGCAAACTTCTTTGGTATTACCAAAGATAATAAATTTATCACGCCAGCATCTGAATCCATTTTACCAAGTATCACGAAATACTCATTACTTCACATTGCAAAAGAACGTTTAGGTATGGAAGCCATTGAAGGCGATGTCTATATTGATCAACTTGATCAATTCGCCGAAGCGGGTGCTTGCGGTACTGCCGCAGTGATTACGCCAGTAGGTGGTATTCAACACAAAGGTAAATTCCACGTGTTCTATTCAGAAACTGAAGTAGGCCCTGTTACACGTAAACTTTACAACGAGCTAACCGGAATCCAATTCGGTGATGTTGAAGCCCCTGAAGGCTGGATTGTAAAAGTAGAATAATTTACCTTTCTATCAACAAATAGAGATTCATTTAATTCAAAGACTAAGTTCTATCACTATAGGACTTAGTCCTTTTAATTTTACACGCTTTGTATAACGTATGTTTCAGTAGAAATACCTAATTAATAATATTTAACTCACGCCAAAATACTTCAAAATCAACCGCACATTTCCCCTTTTATTGTGTGCCTATATTTCAAATTATGATCTTCATCACAGTTTTATTCAAACAGATCGATTAGAATAAAATTGTCCATTTTTTCAAGTAAATAAGGAAGAAAAATGATGACTCCCTCTGCACTTATAGGCGAAGGAATTAACCTGATGTTTTCAGGGATGGGTTTTGTATTGGTCTTTTTGCTCATTTTAATTTGGGCAATTGGGGTGATGTCTAAACTTATCAATCGATTCTTTCCAGAACCGCAACCCGAACCCAAAACTCCCCAAAACTCAACCGCACTTTCTGCGACACCTACTGACGATTTTGAGCGTTTACGTCCTGTGATTGCAGCGGCTATCGCACATCATCGCCGTACCCAACAGTTCAAATAAAATAAGGATTTTACCATGGCTAAAAAAATTAAAATGACAGAACTGGTGCTTCGTGATGCCCACCAATCACTTTTCGCAACTCGTTTGCGTCTTGATGATATGTTACCAATTGCTCATGAATTAGATGATATTGGCTATTGGTCGTTGGAAGCTTGGGGCGGTGCAACATTTGATAGCTGTATTCGCTTTTTAGGTGAAGATCCTTGGGTTCGTTTGCGTGAATTGAAAAAAGCTTGTCCAAAAACTCCATTACAAATGTTATTACGTGGCCAAAACCTATTAGGCTATCGCCACTATGCTGATGATGTAGTAGAACGTTTCGTAGAACGTTGTGTAGCGAATGGTATGGATGTTTTCCGTGTATTCGATGCACTCAATGACCCGCGTAACATGAAAGCAGCGTTGCAAGCAGTACGTAAATTTGGTGGTCATGCTCAAGGGACTTTAAGTTATACCACCAGCCCTGTACATACTATGCAAACCTGGCTCGACACCACAGAACAATTGCTTGAAATCGGTATCGACAGCTTGGTCATCAAAGACATGTCTGGTATTTTAAATCCAATGGCGGCGGCAGACTTAGTACGCGAAATCAAAAAACGTTTCGACGTAGAGTTGCATTTACACTGCCACTCTACTACTGGTATGGCAGAAATGGCGTTATTAAAAGCGGTTGAAGCAGGTGTAGATGGTATTGATACGGCAATTTCTTCTATGTCTGGAACTTATGGTCACCCTGCAACTGAATCCCTAGTCGCCACCTTACAAGGTACTGAATATGACACCGGTTTGGATATTCCTCGCTTGGAAAAAATCTCGGCCTATTTCCGCAATGTACGTAAAAAATACGCTAAATTTGAAGGCCAATTACGTGGTGTCGATAGCCGTATTTTAGTGGCACAAGTGCCAGGCGGCATGCTCACTAACTTGGAAAACCAATTAAAACAACAAAATGCGTCCGATAAATTAGATTTAGTGTTAGAAGAAATCCCACGCGTACGCAAAGATTTAGGTTACATTCCGCTCGTTACACCAACTTCTCAAATTGTTGGCACACAGTCGGTTATTAACGTTCTCACTGGCGAACGCTACAAAACTATCGCCAAAGAAACTGCCGGTATTTTAAAAGGTGAATACGGTAAAACGCCTGCACCAGTAGATAGTGCGTTGCAAACTCGAGTATTAGAAGGCGCTGCGCCAGTAACAGACCGCCCTGCCGATCACATTGCGCCTGAAATGGCGAAAATTGAAGCTGAAGTTGCAGAACAAGCTAAAGCGAAAGGCGTGAAATTAGCAGACAATGCTGTGGATGATGCTTTAATCGTGGCGCTCTTCCCTCAAATTGCGTGGAAATTCTTAGAAAACCGCAACAACCCAGCCGCCTTTGAACCTGCTCCAACCGGCAATGAAAGTGCGGTGGAAAATAAACCTGTTTCTAAAGCCGCACCATCTGCTTCTGGCTCTGCTGTTTATACCGTGGAATTGGAAGGTAAAGCTTTTGTGGTGAAAGTAAGCGAAGGCGGTGACATCTCTCATGTCGCAACTACTGCTCCTCAAGCTGTACCACAAGCGACTCCTGCTCCAGCAACCGGTGGTACACCAGTAACGGCGCCGATGGCAGGTAATATTTGGAAAGTTGTTGCAACAGAAGGTCAAACCGTAGCAGCTGGCGATGTATTATTCATTCTCGAAGCCATGAAAATGGAAACCGAAGTGAAAGCTGCACAGGCTGGTACCGTACGTGGCATTTGCGTCAAAGCCGGTGATGCTGTCGCCGTAGGTGACACCGTGATGACCTTAGCATAAGGAATGGTCTATGGAGAGTATTATTGCGTTAATTAAAGGGATGGGTATATTCCATCTGCAATGGGGGCAAGCGGTAATGATCGCTGTGAGCCTACTGTTGCTATGGCTTGCCATTTCGCGCAAATTTGAACCATTGTTGTTACTGCCAATTGGTTTCGGCGGACTATTGTCAAATATCCCTGAGGCAGGTCTTGCTATGACAGCATTGGAGAATTTGCTTCATCTTGGCTCACCAGAGCAAATTGCGGTAATCGCCGCGCAGTTGGGTGTTTCACCCGATATTGCTGCAATTAAAACAGCGCTAAATTCTGCGCCGATATCTATGATAAATCAATTAGAAGCGTTATCTGTGGATATGGGTTACAGCGCCGGTATTTTGGCATTATTCTATAAAGTTGCGATAAGCTACGGCATTGCACCATTGGTCATTTTTATGGGCGTAGGTGCAATGACAGATTTTGGCCCGCTATTAGCCAATCCTAAAACATTGCTACTTGGTGCAGCTGCTCAATTCGGTATTTTCGCTACCGTACTCGGTGCGCTAGCGTTAAATTATTTCGGTATTATCGAATTTACGCTACCTCAAGCTGCCTCTATCGGCATTATCGGTGGTGCAGACGGTCCGACCGCGATTTATCTTACCAGTAAACTCGCGCCTGAATTGCTTGGCGCGATTGCCGTAGCGGCCTATTCCTACATGGCACTAGTGCCGTTGATTCAACCGCCGATTATGAAAGCGTTAACCACAGAAGAAGAACGCAAAATCCGCATGACGCAAATGCGCCATGTGAGTAATCGAGAAAAAGTCTTGTTCCCGGTGATTTTGCTGTTGCTCGTTGGTTTACTCTTACCTGATGCAGCCCCATTACTTGGGATGTTCTGTTTCGGTAATCTCATGCGCGTAAGTGGCGTCGTTGAACGTTTAAGCGATACCACACAAAACGCCTTGATTAACATTGTAACCATCGTGCTTGGCTTGTCTGTAGGCTCTAAACTTATCGCCGATAAATTCCTACAACCGCAAACATTAGGCATTTTAATTCTTGGTGTCATTGCTTTCGGAATCGGTACAGGTAGCGGTGTATTAATGGCCAAATTGATGAACAAATTCAGCAAAAATAAAATCAACCCACTCATAGGTTCTGCTGGCGTATCTGCCGTTCCTATGGCCGCTCGCGTTTCCAACAAAATCGGATTGGAAGCGGATAATCAAAACTTCCTACTCATGCACGCCATGGGACCGAATGTTGCCGGTGTAATTGGCTCGGCCATTGCCGCTGGGGTCATGTTAAAATATGTCGGCACGTTGATGTAAGGTTAAGGATGCTGAAAACACCTAAATGAGGTTCATTAAATAACAAAAAGAGCGGTCAAATTGACCGCTCTTTTATTTATTACGATGTTCTTTACTTAACCAAACTCATCGCCAGATTCTTCGCGCCTTTAAAATCCACTTTACCACTTCCGAGCATTGGAATTTCATCCACTAAGAAGACTTGGCTTGGTAGCATAATTGGCGGAACATTTAATCCTTTAATGCGTTCATTGATCTCATCTAAAGAAAGCGCAGACTTAATTAAAAGCACAATGCTCTCGCCTTTTTTATCATCGCTTACAGCCACCGCAACGAATTGATTTTCTTCATCAAATACTTGTGAAAGTTTCTCTTCCACGCTACCGAGGCTGATCATTTCGCCACCAACTTTAGCAAATCGCGAATAACGATCCACAATGGTAATAAAGCCGTTATGATCGATATGGCCTTTATCACCGGTTTTGTAATAACGCACTCCGTCAATTTCAACAATCACTTCTGCTGT
Organism: Haemophilus sp. 27098_8_127; assembly: GCF_041433495.1. Lineage (NCBI taxonomy): Bacteria > Pseudomonadati > Pseudomonadota > Gammaproteobacteria > Pasteurellales > Pasteurellaceae > Haemophilus > Haemophilus sp. 27098_8_127. The sequence goes on along the minus strand of NZ_JAPWBP010000001.1, from coordinate 134,225 downwards.
TTTTTCTGGTGCGTTCAAATAACCTTTCATCACTTGCCCACCACCAATCAAGATCAAGCCGTCTTCGCCGACTGGTAGTTCCTGCAAGCTTTCTGGATCCACAATTTTGATAATGGTGCCCGGTAATGGCATACCTACCGTACCAGCTTGATTGAAAGTAAATTCTTGTAAAGTTTCTGGATCAAGTAAATTAGGCATATTGACACTAGCTACCGGTGCCGTTTCAGTCGCCCCATAGCCTTCGTAAATTTCCAAGCCAAATTTAAGTTTGAAGGCTTCTTTGACATCTGCTTTCAATTTTTCGGCACCAGCAATAACCATACGCACGTTTTGTAGCATTAACGGATGGAATTTCTTATTGCGTACATACAATCTAAAGAAAGTTGAAGTCCCAAATAAAATACTCACCCGATGTCGAGCACACATTTTTCCTACTGTCGCCCCATCTGTTGGGTCCGCGACACTCACCATTTTAATGCCTTCACACAATGGCAATAAGGTTGTCACGGTTAATCCGAATGAGTGGAAAATTGGTAAGGAATTTAAAATGACATCATCTTTGTGGAAATTTAATAATTCACCAATCTGTTTAATGTTCGTCAGTAAATTTTTATGGCTTAATTCAATGCCTTTCGGATCACCTTCACTACCACTACTGAATAGGATGGTGGCATTATCTTCCAAGCTTACGTCTGCAAAGTAGCGTAATTTAATCCACCATTGTGGCGCCAAAAACGCTGTTAAAAATGATCGCACTTTATTGGCTTTAGTGATCGATTTTCCTAAATTTTCCATAAAGAGGGCTTTATCAGCCACCACTTGGCTAAAATCAAAACCTTTTGCGTTCAACTTATCCAAGAATTTTTCAGAGGTAATGACTTGCGAAATGTTGGCTTTCTTCAACGCTTTTTCCATCACCTCAGGGCTTAGCGTGTAGTTTAAATTTACCGGTACTTTGCCCATCACCATTAAGGTCATATTGATAATTGCCCCGATTGATGAACTTGGTAATAACACACCAATATTTTTTTCATTCCCTAAAGCGGCTTTCAAGGTTTTCACAAACATTAGCACTGCAGCAATAAATTTCAGGTTATTCAGTTTAGTGCCTTGTGCATCTACGGTAGCTTCTTTGAATAAATTCGATTTTGCTGAACTCAACCAATGATGCATTAGCGGTTTACGTTTACTCATGACTTTTTCCCATACGGAGAAAGAAAGTTCGAGTACTTTTTGCTTCATCGCTGTCGCATCAATAAAGCCATGAATGGGTTTACCAAATGCCACTAAAATTTCACGTTTACCTTGGCGTTTAGTTAAATTCTTATAGAAAGAATCCGCACGAGAGAAGCTGCTACCCCACAATCCACGTAAATAGAAAGGAACCGTTGTGACATTCTCTAAATCTTTTAATACGTGCTCAAAGCCTTTTTGGAACTCATTGATTTGACCGTTATAACTGATATGACCTTCTGGGAATAACGCCACTACTTCACCACGCGCTAAATATTCACGAATAGTTTCAATAGATTCACGACTTGAGCCTCCACCAATTGGGATGACTTTGAAAATACGGAAGAACCAAGTGAGATACCATTTGTTGTAAATCGGACGATACATGACAAATTTAATCGCACGCGGGCTAGCCGCTTGTAACACCAACCAGTCAATCCAGCTAATATGGTTACCTAATAACAACACACCACCACTTTGTGGAAGATTTTTTAACCCATCCACATGAAAACGGTAATTTGCTTTTAATGCAAAGAGCAAGAATAAACGCGTAAATAAATGAGGCACTTTCGACATGGTATATAGACTCGCAGCAAAACATGCAGCAGAAGTTACTAAGAATAAACCTTGAGTCGAAACATTAAGTTGTACAAAAACAATGCTTAATAGCAAAAAGACCACCATGAACACGTTTTGCACAAAGTTGTTACCTGCCATGATTTTGCCGCTGATTTTCTCAGGTGCGAAATACTGAATCGTCGCATTCAATGGCACGATCAATAAACCGCCAGAGAAACCAAAGACAAAAGAACAAAGTGCTAATACCACTCCACTTTGAGCTAGAGTTAAGAAGAATAACGACACACAAATACCCAATGCACCAAGCGGCACAATACCTAACTCAATATGCAAACGAGAAGCACGTCCAGCAAGATATGAACCAAGCACTAGTCCGACTCCACTTACCGCTAAAATTGCTTGAATGACAACAGCATTATCTTCATTGAACATCGCTTTATAATGTGCAGGGAACGCTGCCACAATAATTTGTGATACACCCCAAAAGAGACTTAATCCAATGACACTCAACCAAATATTTTGATCTGCTTTTAATGTGCAAACGTTATCTTTTAAATACCCTAAAGAAAGGTATTTTCTCATATCAAACTGACCATCTGTATTCTCAGCTTCTTGCTTAAAGAATGGGATTTTAAACGCAAAATAGGCTTCTAGTGCACTCAATAATACTAATGCTACACCTATCACCCAAACACTTTGTAATACTTCATTCGGATCATCTGATGCCACATAATGCGCTTCAAAGAAGAAAGAAAAGGCAAAAGAACTAAATAGAATGGCCACAATGGTGAGTGCTTGAATGACACCATTTGCCATACCGATATTTTCAGTACCCACAATCGATTTAATAATGCTATATTTGGCCGGAGAATAGACCGCACTTTGCGCTGCCAAAATCAATGTGAGTACAAAGGAAAGCGCAAACATGCCCGTCATATAACTCAATAAAATCCCCGCACTGATCACCACCGCCGCTAAACTGCTGTAACGGATCACATTGGTGCGAGAAAATTTATCGTTGATAAATGCCGAAGGGGAAAACAAGAAAATAAACGGTAATAAAATCATGGCATTAATTAACGCCGTTAAAACGACCAAGCTCTCCCCTGAAAAGCTTTTCAGTAACACATTTTGAATGGTAATTTTATGTGCCAAATCCACACTGGCATTAATAAAGGCAATGGCTAAATAAGGCACAAAGCCAGCATATTTTAAGAGTTTCATTTCGCACTCTCCGCTTGGTAAAGATTAAAGGTTTTCATATTCAAGAGATAAGGTTTTAACACCAACAATAAATCAAATAAGTGTTTTAATTTTTCATCTTTTTGTTCACTATTGGCTAATGCAGCTAAAGTCACATTCACCTCTTTTTCCGCTAACATTTTTGCAGCAGCCAAATAAGCTTTCACTACATCCATTTCGGCTTCATCACAACGAGACAAGATCGCTAAAATATCACGTTCTTTTGCGGTAAAAATGCCTTCACGAGGATTCAATAATCCTTCTGCTACCATGTCTTCGATTTGCTGAGTAGAAAGATGAAACTCTTTAGAGAGTTGCTCCACTGAAAATACTTCATTTTCAGCGCCCATGATGATGTCTAATAATCCAATAAGACTTTCATAAGGATTATTCCAATCAAAATGAGGATGTGCAAAAAGTGCTTTAATTTGTGAAATCGTCGCATTGAAATTGCTTTGTAGATATTTAATAAAGCTGAGTAACTTCACACAATGTTCATCATAGAGATGAAAATTCGGTTTATCTTTCACCGGCTCAGGCAACAAACCTTCTTTCACATAGTACAGCACCGTGGATTTTGGTGTCTGACTAAGCTTAACTAAATCATTCATTTTTAACATCAGGATTTCCCTCTAGGTTGATTTGTTGTGTATTGTAGCGGATAAAAATAAAAAGTAAACAGTGTTACTTTACACTTTTAATTAAATTTAATAAAAAAGTTGTTTATCGCATGATAAACAACTTTCTTAATCAGCTTTAGCTTCCACTTTTCGCCATAGATCTTTGCTATAAATGACCCCTACTGGATTTTTCTTCGCCCCCATAATAGTTGGAGAAATATAAACCGGTGTAGTGTATTGGAAAAGCGGTAAAGCAAGGTTTTCCTGTTGGATCTTCTCACTTAATTTTAAGTAAATTTCTGACCGCTCTTTTTCATTTAAGCTTCTCAGTGCTTGCTCAAAAAGTTGATCGTATTCTGCATTAGCATAGCCATTTTTATTATCGGGACTTTTAGAATAGAACAAGCCTAAAAATGCCATAGGATGATTAAAGTCTGCACACCAGCCAGAACGAATGACTTGGAAATCACCCTTTTGGCGTTTCATTTGTAATGTTTGCCAATTGACGGGTTGGGCATCCACGCGCAACATATCGGATTGTGTTAATTGGCCCACTAAACGTTGCGCAATATTTACATGCAATGGTGCATCATCATAGAGCACATTTAAATGTAGTGGATGTCTTTCATCAATTTTATTTTGAGCCAATAACTGCTCGGCAACAACAGGCTCCCATCTTGAATCTTGTCCATTTAACATGGCTTTCGGTAAAAAATAAGAACTCGGAATTGCCGCTGGAATCTCATTATTCACGATATTGGTGACAGAGACCAATGACGCTATCGCTTTACGTATATCGGCCTTAGTAACTTTAGGATCTTTCAGATTAAATTCATAAAAATAACCGCAAAGCTGTGGAAAATGCTGAAGATCTGAATGCACTTCTGGCACATCAACCACCACATCAAATTCAGCCAATTTAGGTTCCACAAAAGGCAAATAGGCTACGCGTTCAAAAGCCACATTATTTTTTTGCCAATAGTAGGGGTTTTTAGCTAAGTGTATACTTTTCACATTTTCACTTTCGATCATATAAGCCCCGTTTGTCACAGGGTACTCAGGATCGCTATATTGTGGCACGAGGCTAATATGCGCCAACATTTCCGGTAAATATGGTGTTGGTTTATCAAGCTCAATACGTAAAGTGTGGTCATTTTCCGCATAAATCCCTAAGCTCTTAAAAGGTTTATTTTTTTCTAAAACGCCTTTCGCATTTTTTAGATTTAAATAAGCCAAATAAGATCTTAATGGACTATTTGATTGGGATAATGCTTGCCAAGAAAGCATGACATCTTGAGCGACTAAAGGATCACCATTTGACCAACGAAGCCCCTCACGTAAAGTAAAGATCCAGGTTTTGTTATCTTTCGTTTGCCAACTTTCTGCGATACCCGGCACGATTCGCCCTTCCGAATCATAAGCGGTTAAACCTTCATATAAATCACGCAATAAGTTTTCTTGTTCCGGATAACGCACAAACCAAGGCTCAAAAGAAGGAGTATGAGTAAACGCTCGAGTCAGCAAAGTTCGACTCGGTTTTGATCTATTTTCTTGTTCGATAGACTGACTTTGTGTTGGTTGCTCTTCTGCTGCCGCGTTTGTAGATTTAGGACTGTTTAATTTATCACAACCACTCAATCCAAAAACGATACCGAAAATGACCGCACTTTTAAGCCAAGTAAAGAAAGAATTATCCATTTTCAACGTCTTCTGTTTTAATCCAAAAGAAAAAGAACCAATATTTTACCGCAATTAAAATGGCAATGATCGTTCGCCCCACTACACTTGGGGTAAAGTAAAAGCCAATTAAAAGCATTGTAGTTGAAAAGGTTAGAATAGAAATTTTTGCTTTTTTTGTTAATGCACGACGTTCATTAAAAGATTTCAGATACTTTTGATAAAGCTTTGTCTCTAAAAACCAACGTTCTAAGCGAGATGAACCTTGCGCAAAAGAATAAAGTGTTAGCAACAAAAAAGGTGTTGTCGGAAGAATGGGTAGAAAAATACCAATCACGCCTAAAACCAAAGAAATACAACCAAGTACAATATAAATGGCTTTAATTAAAGGATTTTTGGGGAAGAATTTAAGTGCAACAAAACCGGCTATAACCGAAAATGTGATTAAGCCAGAAAACAATAACGCGTCGTTCATCATCATTCCTAAATAAAAGTGATACGCAATTATTACTGATTTTTTAGATTTTTCAACCTTGATATTATAGAATTTGTCGCAATTTACTAAAGAAACAGTTAGCAAAAGGAATATTTATGTCTAATCCATTACTTCATATTGAAGGCTTACCTCCGTTTTCTCAAATCAAACCAGAACATATTCAACCGGCAATCCAAAAACTCATCGAAGAAAATCATCAAGCCATTGAACAAGTTTTAAAACAACCGCACTTTACTTGGGAAAATTTTATTGAACCGCTTTCTGAAGCAGGCGAACACCTAAGCCGTGCTTGGTCACCCATCTCCCATTTAAATTCAGTGAAAAACAGCCCTGAATTACGTGATGCGTATCAAGCTTGCTTACCACTACTCTCTGAATACAGTACTTGGGTAGGTCAACACGAAGGATTATACAATGCCTATTTATCCTTAAAAAATAGTCCTGAATTTGCCACTTATTCAGTGGCGCAAAAGAAAGCCATTGAAAATGCATTACGTGATTTTGAGCTTTCAGGTATCGGTTTATCCGAAGAAAAACAAAAACGTTATGGTGAGATTGTTGCTCGCTTATCTGAATTAAGCGCACAATTTAGCAATAATGTACTCGATGCCACCATGGGCTGGGAAAAAGTCATTGAAGATGAAAGTGAATTAGCAGGTCTTCCTGAATCTGCATTACTTGCGGCAAAACAATCTGCCGAAAGTAAAGGCTTAAAAGGCTATCGCTTTACGTTAGAAATCCCAAGTTATTTGCCAATCATGACCTATTGTGAAAATGCAGCACTACGCGAAGAAATGTATCGTGCTTATGCGACTCGCGCTTCAGATCAAGGTCCAAATGCCGGTCAATGGGATAATACGGCGATCATTGAAGAAATCATGACGTTACGTGTGGAATTGGCTAAATTGTTAGGTTTCAATACCTATACTGAACGCTCACTTGCGACCAAAATGGCAGAAAATCCACAACAAGTGTTAGACTTCTTAAATAACCTTGCGGATCGTTCAAAAGCACAAGGTGAGAAAGAATTAGCTGAACTCAAAGCTTATTGTGAAAAAGAATTTGGCGTCACTGAACTTGCGCCTTGGGATATCAGTTTCTATTCCGAAAAACAAAAACAACATTTATATGCGATCAATGATGAAGAACTTCGTCCTTATTTCCCTGAAGATCGCGTTATTTCGGGTTTATTTGAATTAATTAAGCGTATTTTTAATATTCGTGCAGTTGAACGTTTTGGTGTAGATACTTGGCACAAAGATATACGTTTCTTTGATTTAATTGATGAAACCGATGAAGTACGCGGCAGTTTCTATCTCGATCTTTATGCACGCGAAAATAAACGTGGCGGCGCATGGATGGATGATTGTATCGGCAGAAAACGCAATGCCGACGGTTCAATTCAAAAACCGGTTGCCTATTTAACGTGTAACTTCAACGCGCCGATTGGTGATAAACCTGCGCTATTCACCCATGATGAAGTCACGACTCTCTTCCATGAATTTGGTCATGGTATTCACCATATGCTCACCAAAGTTGATGTGCCTGATGTCGCGGGTATCAATGGTGTGCCTTGGGATGCGGTAGAGCTTCCAAGTCAATTTATGGAAAACTGGTGTTGGGAAAAAGAAGCGCTTGATTTTATTTCGGGTCACTTTGAAACGCACGAACCATTACCAGAAGAAAAATTAAATCAACTTCTCAAAGCGAAAAACTATCAAGCAGCGATGTTTGTGCTACGTCAGCTTGAATTTGGTTTGTTTGATTTTACCCTTCATCATACTTTTGAACCAGGCAAATCTAATCAAGTGCTTGATACCTTAAAAGTAGTGAAAGATAAAGTTGCCGTGATTAAAGGTGTTGAATGGGCAAGAGCACCACATAGCTTTAGCCATATCTTTGCAGGCGGTTATGCGGCAGGTTATTACAGCTATTTATGGGCTGAAGTGTTATCTGCAGATGCCTTCTCTCGCTTTGAAGAAGAAGGGATTTTCAATCCGGTTACGGGTAAATCCTTCTTAGATGAAATTCTCACTCGCGGCGGCTCTGAAGAACCAATGGTATTATTCAAACGCTTCCGTGGACGCGAACCTCAATTAGACGCATTGCTCCGCCATAAAGGCATTGCGAACTAATAACTAAAAAAGAGCGGTCAAATTTTTGACCGTTTTTTTATTTTTCTAATATGCAGAAAATAAAAAAACCCTCGGTAATCCGAAGGCTTTTATTTTTACTATCGTAATAAAAATTAGCGACGTAAACCTAAACGAGCGATAGTGCTTTGGTATAAAGCAAGATCAGTACGTTTTAAGTAGTCTAAAAGTTTACGACGACGAGAAACCATACGTAATAAACCACGACGACCATGGTGGTCTTTTTTGTGCTCAGTGAAGTGAGCTTGTAAGTGGTTGATTTGTGCAGTTAATAATGCGATTTGAACTTCAGAAGAACCAGTATCTTTCGCATCGCGACCAAATTCAGCAACGATTGCTGCTTTTTTTTCAGTACTTAGAGACATTTTTTACTCCTAAAAGGTAGTGTTATTAATACATCATTCGCCGATCTCTAACTCAGCGATGACAAGGAGCCTGAATTTTAACGATTGAGCAGGATAAAGGCAAGCTTTATTCTACTCATTCCTTAATAAATTAATCTTTCAGAGATTTAATTTTCTCAATCACATTAGTGGTTGAACAGCCATTTTCGAAATTCAATACACGAACATCACCACCATTCGCCCACACTTCTTTGCTGCCTGCAATCTCTTCAGGTTTGTAATCGCCGCCTTTCACCAATAAATCCGGTAAAATCTCACCGATTAAACGTTGTGGTGTATCTTCATCAAAAGAAACCACCCAATCCACTGATGCTAAACCAGCCAATACTGCCATACGTGCATTCAGATTGTTAATTGGACGACTTTCACCTTTTAAGCGTTTGACTGAATCATCCGTATTTACGGCAACAATTAAACGGTCACCAAGTTTGCGAGCATTTTCTAAGTAAGACACATGGCCTGGATGAAGAATGTCAAAACAACCGTTTGTCATCACAATTTTCTCACCGCGTGCTTTAGCATGAGCTACCGCAGTTTTTAATTGGCTTTCTGACATAATGCCGAAGCCCGTTTCAGAACGGCCATGGATTGCATTCTCTAATTCCACAGTAGAAACCGTTGATGTACCCAATTTACCGACCACAATACCTGCCGCCACATTGGCTAAATAGCAAGATTCTTCAAAAGAACGACCATCTGCAAGTGCAGTAGCTAAGACACTGATTACCGTATCACCTGCCCCCGTTACATCAAACACTTCTTTGGCAACGGTTGGCAAATGGAAAGGCTCTTGATTTGGACGAAGTAATGTCATACCTTTTTCAGAACGCGTCACTAAAAGTGCGGTCAATTCGATGTCTGAAATTAATTTTAAACCTTTCTCAATGATTTCTTCTTCAGAATCACACTTACCTACCACCGCTTCAAATTCTGACATATTTGGCGTCAGTAAAGTCGCACCACGATAACGCTCAAAATCTGTGCCTTTTGGATCGATCAAGACTGGTACGTTTGCTTTGCATGCAATTTGAATCATTTTTTGCACATCTTTTAACGTGCCTTTACCATAATCAGAAAGCACTAACGCACCAAAGTTTTTCACTTCCGATTCTAATTTCGCAAGCAACTCATGACATTCAACGTTTTGAAAATCTTCTTCAAAATCCAAACGAAGTAATTGTTGGTGACGAGACAAAATACGTAATTTCGTAATGGTTGGGTGAGTATCCAATGCCACAAAATTACAATCAATTTTTTGATGTTGTAATAAATTGGTTAAGGCTGTGCCTGTTTCATCTTGACCAATTAAACCTAAAATTTGCACAGGGACATTAAGAGAAGCAATATTCATTGCCACGTTTGCTGCACCACCTGCACGCTCTTCATTATCTTGTACACGAACCACAGGAACCGGTGCTTCCGGCGAAATACGATTAGTCGCACCAAACCAGTAACGATCAAGCATTACATCGCCTAACACTAATACTTTTGCTTGATTAAAATTGGCAGAATATTGAGCCATTTTGAAATCTCTCTGTTGGAATAATAAAAATTTGGCGCAATTTTACCACAACTCAAATTTGCGATAAACTACACGCCGAACTAACCAGAAAAGAATTATGAAAAACGAAAAACTCCCTCAATTTCAACCGCACTTTCTAGCCCCTAAATACTGGGGATTTTGGCTTGGTGTGGCGATTTGGCGAAGCCTTTTGTTACTTCCCTATCCAATTCTACGTCATATCGGCAATGTCTTAGGCTGGCTTTTCTCAAAATTAAAAGTGGGAAAACGTCGTGCCGCGATTGCTCGCCGAAATCTTGAGCTCTGCTTCCCAAAAATGCCTGAGCAAGAACGTGAAGCCATTTTGCAAGAAAACTTACGTGCCGTTGGGATGGCGATTATTGAAACCGGCATGGCATGGTTTTGGTCTGATGCTCGCATCAAAAAATGGTCAAAAATTGAAGGGTTAAATTATTTAAAAGAAAACGCTCAAGACGGCATCATATTTGTAGGCGTCCATTTTCTTACGCTTGAGTTAGGCGCGCGTATTGTGGGCTTACATCATCCTGGCGTAGGTGTTTATCGTCCAAATGACAATCCTGTATTGGATTGGTTGCAAATTAAAGGTCGTTTACGTTCAAACAAAGATATGCTGAACCGAAAAGATCTGCGTGGTATGCTCAAAGCCTTACGCAAAGGTGAAACCATTTGGTATGCGCCCGATCACGATTACGGTAGAAAAAATGCGGTATTTGTGCCTTTCTTTGCAGTAAAAGAAGCCGCAACTACGACAGGCAGTTATTATCTGCTCAAATCTGCACCAAATTGCAAAGTTGTGCCTTTTGCTCCATTGCGTAATAAAGACGGCTCAGGCTATACGGTCAGTATTTCGCCACCAGTGGATTTTTCCGATCTTTCAGATGAAACAGCAATCGCTGCAAGAATGAATAAAGTTGTGGAAAAAGAAATCTTAAAAGGCGTGGAACAATACATGTGGCTACACCGCCGATTTAAAACGCGTCCAACTGAAAATGAACCGAGTTTGTATTCATAAGTGCGGTTAATTTCTCATCTATTTTTGAGCATAAAAACGACATATAGAAAAATAAGGAAATTTTTCCTTATTTTTTTTCTTGATCTTTATATAATTAAATATATAATGAATCTCGTTTTAGATAGTAAACTTGTTTTATTACAAACACACTACTGGCTAGTGCATTCCCCCCCCACTCCTTTTGCACTAGCCATTTTTTTTTAAATCCCTTACCATATCTCACCTTTTTCTTTTCTCTCAAAAATGATGAACAATCTAGAACTTGAACGTTTACTAAACGAAAAACTTAGCACAGACAGAATAAATGATTACGCCCCTAACGGTTTGCAAGTAGAAGGCAAAGCGGAGATCAAAAAGATCATCACGGGTGTCACCGCAAGCCAAGCACTAATTGATTATGCCGTTGCACAACAAGCTGATGCGGTACTTGTCCACCATGGCTATTTTTGGAAAAGTGAAAATCCATGTATTCGCGGCATGAAAGGCAAACGCATCAAAACCTTACTTGTAAATGATATTAATTTATACGGCTACCACTTACCTTTGGATGTTCACCCGGAATTAGGCAACAACGCAAAACTTGCTCAGTTATTAGGGATTAGCGATCTCCAACCTTTAGAAAATAGCGCAACCAGCATTCCTGTTTGGGGAACGTTAAAAGATCCTGTTACCGCTGAAGAGTTTGCACAACGTATTGAACAAGTGCTTCAACGCAAACCGTTAATTTGCATCGAAAATGGACCGCACTTAATCCGTAAAATTGGTATTTGTACCGGTGGCGGACAAGGCTATATTGATTTAGCTGCAGCACAAGGTTGTGATGCCTTTATTACCGGTGAGGTTTCGGAGCAAACAATTCACTCTGCTCGTGAGCAAGGTATTCATTTCTTTGCGGCTGGTCATCATGCGACTGAACGCTATGGCATTAAAGCATTAGGTGAATGGCTAGCGGCTGAATATGGCTTGGATGTAGAATTTAAAGATATTGATAATCCTGCCTAACTGGTACAAAGTGTGATTGATTGCCGAAAGCACACAAAACAAGTATAATCTCGTCGATTTTTTTAACTCAAACATAGGAGAAAATATGGGTTTCTTAACTGGTAAACGTATTTTAGTAACAGGTCTTGCAAGCAACCGTTCTATCGCTTACGGGATCGCAAAAGCAATGAAAGAACAAGGTGCTGAACTTGCTTTCACTTATTTAAACGATAAATTACAACCACGCGTAGAAGAATTTGCAAAAGAATTTGGTTCTGACATCGTCCTTCCTTTAGACGTAGCGACCGATGAAAGCATCCAAAATTGCTTTGCAGAATTAAGCAAACGTTGGGAAAAATTTGATGGTTTCGTACACGCTATCGCATTCGCACCAGGCGATCAATTAGATGGTGATTATGTAAATGCTGCAACTCGTGAAGGCTACCGTATCGCTCACGACATCAGTGCATTCAGCTTTGTTGCTATGGCACAAGCGGCACGTCCTTACTTAAATCCAAATGCAGCGTTATTAACCCTTTCTTACTTAGGTGCAGAGCGCGCAATTCCTAACTACAACGTGATGTGTTTAGCGAAAGCATCTCTTGAAGCGGCTACTCGCGTAATGGCAGCTGACTTAGGTAAAGAAGGTATTCGTGTAAATGCAATTTCTGCAGGTCCAATCCGTACTTTAGCGGCATCAGGTATTAAAAACTTAAAGAAAATGCTTTCTGCATTTGAGAAAACCGCAGCATTACGCCGCACTGTTACTATCGAAGATGTGGGCAACTCAGCAGCATTCTTATGCTCTGATTTAGCATCTGGTATTACAGGTGAAATCGTTCACGTAGATGCAGGTTTCAGCATCACTGCAATGGGCGAATTAGGCGAAGAATAATTTTTCGTACAATCTATTTTTTAGGCAGGCTTTTCAGTCTGCCTTTTCTCTTTTTTTAAATATAACTATGTTCCAAGATAATCCATTACTCGCACAACTTAAGCAACAAATCCACGATAGCAAAGAACACGTTGAAGGCGTGGTAAAAAGTACTGATAAAGCTTATGGTTTTTTAGAGTGCGATAAAAAAAGCTACTTTATTGCCCCACCTGCAATGAAAAAAGTCATGCACGGTGACAAAATCAAAGCCACCATTGAAAAGCAAGGCGATAAAGAGCAAGCTGAACCTGAAGAATTAATTGAGCCAATGCTCACGCGCTTTATTGCCAAAGTGCGGTTCAATAAAGACAAAAAATTGCAAGTTTTGGTTGATCATCCAAGTATCAATCAACCCATTGGCGCGCAACAAGCTAAATCCGTCAAAGAAGAATTACAAGAAGGCGACTGGGTCGTTGCAAATTTGAAAACGCACCCATTACGTGATGATCGCTTTTTCTATGCGACTATCAATCAATTTATCTGCCGTGTTGATGATGAATTAGCCCCTTGGTGGGTCACGCTGGCACGTCATGAGCAATCTCGTCATCCTGTGCAAGGTGCAGAAAGTTATGAAATGTTAGATCAACAAACTCGCGAAGATCTGACCGCACTTCATTTTGTCACCATTGACTCTGAAAGCACGCAGGATATGGACGATGCTCTTTACATCGAACCTGTCGAGCAAAATGGTACACAAACCGGCTGGCGATTAGTCGTTGCTATTGCTGATCCTACGGCTTACATTGCATTAGATTCACAAATTGAAAAAGATGCGAAACAGCGTTGTTTCACTAATTATTTGCCAGGCTTTAACATTCCTATGTTGCCGCGTGAATTGTCTGATGAATTATGTTCATTAATGGCAAATGAAACTCGCCCTGCATTAGTGTGTTACATTGAAACGGATCTTGCCGGTAACATCACGGCTAAACCGCATTTTGTGTCTGCTTATGTGCAATCTAAAGCGAAATTAGTCTATAACAAGATCTCAGATTATTTAGAGCAAGTGCCTGATGCATGGCAACCGGAAACACCAGAAATTGTACAGCAAATTGATTGGCTACATCAATTTACCAAAGCACGTATTCAATGGCGTAAAACGCATTCTCTTTTATTTAAAGAGAAGCCGGATTACTCCTTTATTCTCGCTGAAAATGGCAAAGTGAAAGAAATTAAAGCGGAATATCGTCGTATCGCCAATCAAATCGTGGAAGAATCCATGATTATTGCCAATATCTGTGCTGCACAATTCTTAGCTGAACAAGCACAAACCGGTATTTTTAATACACATTCTGGGTTTGATAAGAAATTCTTAGAAAACGCGCATAATTTCTTAATGGCAAATTTAGCTAATGAAGAAAATCAAGCCGAGCTTGCTGAGCGTTATTCAGTAGAAAATTTGGCAACCTTAAAGGGTTATTGCCAAATGCGTCATGATATTGAACCGATTGAAGGTGACTATTTAGAATTCCGTTTACGTCGTTATTTAACCTTTGCGGAATTTAAATCAGAACTTGCTCCACATTTTGGGCTTGGATTAGAAGGTTATGCAACTTGGACATCGCCTATCCGTAAATATTCTGATATGGTAAACCATCGTTTAATTAAAGCCGTGCTCACACAGCAAGCTTGTGAAAAACCACAAGATGAGGTGCTTGCTCGCTTGCAAGAAGCACGTCGCCAAAATCGCTTGGTTGAACGTGATATTGCAGATTGGTTATATTGTCGCTATCTAGCTGACAAAGTCGCTGAAAATGCTGAATTTGATGCAGAAGTGCAAGATGTGATGCGTGGCGGTTTACGTGTTCAATTATTAGAAAATGGTGCATCCATGTTCGTACCAGCTTCCACGTTGCATCCAAATAAAGATGAAATGCAAGTGAATGCTGATGAATTAGCACTGTATATTCAAGGGGAACGCCGTTACAAAATCGGTGATTTGGTGAAAGTGAAACTTACCGAAGTACGAGAAGAAACTCGCAGTATTATCGGTCAATTAATCATTTAATGACCACTTTCCTTCCATCTAGAAATACCGCTCGTGACACAACGGGCGGTATTTTTTATAGAACCTAAGTTGTAAAAATATTTTGTACGTCTATAGCAATAAATAAAAGGATTATTGGGATATATTGAAGAACATCGAGATGAGATATTGATATGACATCCCCGCCTTAAAAAGCGGGGATAAAATGAATGTTTAGGCTAAATTACATTTTAGGAATTTCTACGCCCGATGAAAGCACGTCTTGAATATCGGATTTTAAGACATCTGCTTTTGGTCCATAAATCGCTTGGATACCAGAGCCTTTCACGATAAAGCCCATTGCACCTGCTTGTTTCCAACTTGCTTCATCGCCGACTAAATCTGGATTATGTACGGTGATACGTAAACGTGTCATACAAGCATCCACATCTGCAATGTTATTACGTCCACCAAGTAAGTTGATGATTTGAATAACTTGCGCGCTAGCATTCGCCACTTTTGGCTCATTGCTAGAAGCATCATCTGAACCTTTTGCATCATAGTTACCATTACGACCTGCTGTGGCAAGATTAAATTTCTTAATCATAAAGTTCGCGATAAAGAACATGGCAACGGCAAACAGGATGGATACCCAAATAAAGTTTATCACATCCATACCAATGCCTGCTTTAATCGCCATTGGTGTACGAGTTAAGAACTCAATGTTACCGAATGAATGCACACGTAAGTCAACAATATCTGCCATGGCGAAAGCACAACCTTGTACTAACGCATAAACAATATAAAGCGGTAAGGCGACAAACATAAACATGTATTCGATTGGCTCTGTTACACCGGTTAAGAACACAGCAAGTGCAGAAGAAAGGAAAATACCTTTATAGAGTTTTTTCTTGTCTTCATCTACATTGATATACATGGCGAGGGTCAAGCCCATTAAGATACCGGTTGAACCAATCATTTGTCCTACTTTGAAGCGAGCAGGTGTCACAGTTGAAAGAAGTTCGTTATATTGCGTTAAATTACCTGCATCTTTAAGGTTGATTAAGTCAGTCACCCAGGCAAGCCAAAGTGGATCTTGACCAAATACTTGTTTACCTTGTTGTGCACCGGTTAAGAACTCATAAGTACCACCTAATGAAGTGTAGTTCATTGGGATAGTCAACATGTGGTGTAAACCAAATGGAAGCAATAGACGTTCTAAGGTACCGTAAATAAATGGTGCTAAAATTGGCGCTGAGTTTTGTGAGTTAGCAATCCATTGACCGAAATGATTAATTCCTGTCTGAACTAAAGGCCAGAATAATGATAGGAAGATCGCCACTAATACAGAACGATAAATAACAACGAAAGGAACGAAGCGTTTACCATTAAAGAACGTTAATACTTCAGGTAATTTACGGAAATTGTAGTAACGGTTAAAAGTTGTTGCCCCCACAAAACCCGCGATAATACCAACGAACACGCCCATATTTAACGCAGGTTGCCCAAGCACATTCACAAAGTAATTCGCCACAGGAATTTCACCGGCCAATATGGTACTTACGTGAGCATTTGGATCGGCTAGCATTTCAAGCTTTACACCGAAAAAGTTACCGGTAATTAAGTTAATTAAAATGAAAGCAAGGCCAGCTGCAAATGCACCGCCTGCACGCTCATTTGCCCAGCTACCACCAATCGCTAAAGCAAATAATAGATGGAGGTTACCGATAATCCCCCAACCAATTTGGGCGATAATGTTTCCGACAAGCGCTAGCCATTCAGCATCGCTAATCAAAGGCAGTGAGTTACCAATACTCACCATTAAACCCGCGGCTGGCATCACGGCAATCACAACCATTAGGCACTTACCGAATTTTTGCCAAAATTCAAAACTGAGCATTTTTTTCATATTGATTCTCCTACAAGATGAGAGCTACTTCTACGCCAAAATGGTCGGAAACAATCGGTTTATTTTTACCATTAAAAATAACCTGACTGGATAAAACCCTTTTTGCTTGGTTTAAAAAAATATAATCTAATCGCTTTTCTTGACTATGGCCTTTCCAACCGTCAATCGCTTTCTCCACAGTGATACCGCTATCCTTCTGCTCTGCCATATCAAAAGTATCGAATAAGCCTAAGGATTTAATTTGCTGATAAGCTTGCTGATCGCCTATTGCATCGGTATTGAAATCACCCATCAAGATTTTAAGATTCGCACTTTGACTTCGCTCTACAATATAACGAACATTATCAAGTTGGTTTTCACCATCACAATTTGGCAAATTAATATGGCAAGAATAACATTCAATTAACTGGCCTTGATATTCTACTGTCAAGCCAATGATTTTACGCGAGAGAATCGAGTCAAGACGTTGATGTTGGCTACAATAAAACGCATCAACATCATAAACAGGCAAACGCGTTAAAAATGCAATGCCTTCATCATATTTATCATAACCAATATGCGAATTGCTCCAAAAAAGCGAGTATTTCTGTGCAACGCGTTGATTGATTTTATTTAACAGAATGACACCATAGTTATCTTGCTTTAACGTTGGCGAAATAGCAGGAGACGACATCAATTGATTCACCTCTTGTAAGGCAATGATGTCATAACCCTTTTCCACAATAGTCTCAGCAAGAACCTCTATTTTTTCCGCTTGGTTAGCTTCTAACCAAGCGTGTACATTCAGGGTAAGTAGTTTCATTGCTTCCCCTTAGCCCTCACAATGCCAAATGTCTGCATTATATTGAGCAATCGTGCGGTCTGATGAGAAGAAGCCTGCTTTTGCGATATTATGAACCACTTTCTCATTCCAACTATCTTGATCTTCATAATCGGCTAAGATTTGTTCTTTCGCGTCGACATAAGCATTAAAGTCGATTAACGTCATAAACCAGTCTTTATTCAATAATTCGTTATAAAGACGTTCTAAACGTGTTTTATTGCCTAATTTCACCACGGCAGGATTCAGAATAAAATCAACCGCTCTTTTAATATCTTTGTCGTTTTCATAATACTCTTTTGAAACATAACCCGCTGTTTCATAAAGTTTAATAATGCTTTCTGAATCTTTACCGAATGTATAGATATTTTCAGCACCTGCTAATTCTGCAATTTCAACATTAGCCCCATCCATTGTGCCTAAGGTTAACGCGCCATTAAGCATAAATTTCATATTACCTGTACCAGAAGCTTCTTTAGAGGCAAGTGAAATTTGTTCTGAAATATCAGTTGCTGGAATCAGTTTTTCCGCTACGCTCACATTATAGTTTTCCACCAAATGTACGTTTAAATACTTGTTCACTTTAGGATCATTATTGATTAACTCAGATAAACAAAGAATTAAGTGAATAATATCCTGTGCAATAATATAAGCTGGCGCTGCTTTTCCGCCAAAAATCACGGTAATTTTACGTTTTGGTAAATTACCTGCTTTAATTTCTAAATATTTATGAATCACATAAAGCGCATTCATTTGTTGGCGTTTGTATTCATGGAAACGCTTAATTTGCGTATCAATGATAGAATTTTCATCTAACTCAATACCTTTATTTTCTTTAAGGTAGGTTTTTAATGCCAATTTATTTTCAAACTTAATTTTCGCTAATTGTTGATGAACCTTTTTATCATCTTTAAAGGCTAACAATTTCTCTAATTTCGTTGCATCATGCAAATACTCATCACCAATCAATTCTTTAATATAAGCCGCCAATGCTTGGTTAGAAAACTCTAGCCAACGACGGAAGGTAATGCCATTTGTCTTATTATTGAATTTTTCAGGATATAACGCATAGAACGCTTTAAGTTCTGAATTTTTCAAAATCTCCGTATGTAATGCTGCCACACCATTTACAGAATTTGAAAAGTGAATATCCATATGCGCCATATGCACACGTTTTTGTTTATCAATAATTTGTACTGCTGAATCTTTATATTCTGCACGCACTAATTTATCTAATTTCTTAATGATCACGACTAAATGCGGCACCACTTCATCTAGATAATCGAGTGGCCATTTTTCTAGCGCTTCAGCCAAAATTGTATGGTTTGTATAGCCCACCATATTACGTACAATTTCAACCGCTTCAGCAAACTTAATTTTATGTTGTTCTGTTAATAAGCGAATTAATTCAGGAATCACCATTGAAGGATGTGTATCGTTGATCTGTACATACGCATAATCGGCTAAATCATGTAAGTTACTGCCACGCGCAATCGCCTCATCAATTAACAATTGTGCCGCATTTGATACCATGAAGTATTGTTGATAAATACGCAATAATTCCCCATTTTTATCTGAATCATCTGGGTAAAGGAATAAAGTCAGATTTTCTTCAATCGCAGTTTTATCAAACTCAATACCTTTCTTAATCAGTTTAGGATTCACTGATTTAATATCAAACAAATTGAGATAGTTCTTCGTGTCTTTCTTATAACCTAAAATATCAATACGATCTAATTTAGAGGTTAATGTAAATTTCTTAAATGGCACCTCATAGCTAATATCTGTTGGAATTAACCAAGAATTATCTTCAATCCAATCATTAGGTTCAGCATGTTGTTCATTCTTTTTAAAGACCTGTTTGAACAACCCATAATGATAATTTAAACCAACCCCCTCAGCATTTAAGCCAAGGGTAGACATGGAATCAATAAAACAAGAAGCCAAACGCCCTAAACCACCATTTCCTAAAGATGGTTCTGGCTCAATATCTTCAATATGGCTTAATGATTTACCCACACTTTCTAATTCCGCTTTGATATCTTGATACACACCAAGGTTAATCAGGTTATTAGAAAGTAATTTACCAATTAAGAATTCTGCAGAAATATAATAAACCTTACGTTTACCTGTGTTTTTAGGTTTATCTGCTGAGAGTGTTTTTACGTAATTTAATAATTGAATATAAGTTTCTTTATCGCTTAATTGTTCAAGCGATTTATTGGTTTCGTTTTTTACAAAGGTACTAAATTTCATCATTATTTTTCCTGATTCGCACGTTGATATAACGTGGTCATTTTTGCTAAAAAGTCTTTTTTATCTTGCGTTAAATCTGATTGCTGCATTCTCCATTGCCAGTTTCCACCAATTGTTGAAGGCACGTTCATTCTTGAACTCGCTGGCAAATCTAAAACATCTTGCATTGTGGCAATCGTGGTATTGCTAACCGTTGCAAAAAGCTGACGAATCATCGCTTGGCAAATCGATTCATCCTCATGGCGATGCGTATAATCATTGATATATTGCTGCTGTTGTTCAGTCAGGCTGTTATACCAACCATTGGTCACATCGTTATCATGTGTACCGGTATAAACAATGGAATGCGGGATGCAATAATGCGGGCTATCTAAGCTTTCTCCGCTGACATCTTCAAAACCAAATTGCAGGATCTTCATGCCTGGGTAATTACAATCTGCAAGCAATTTTCTGGCTTTGTCATCAATATTACCTAAATCTTCGGCAATAATCGGTAAATCGCCCAATTGCTCTTTAACGGCTTTAAATAAGTCATAACCTGGGCCTGGCTGCCAGCTACCATCTTTAGCGACCTCTGCTTTTCCGTCTACTTGCCAATAATCAGAGAAACCTTTGAAATGGTCGATACGTAGTACATCATAAATTTTGAAGCTTTCTTCAATGCGGTGAATCCACCAAGCGTAGCCTTGTTTTTTATGTTCTTCCCAAGCGTAAAGCGGATTGCCCCAAAGTTGTCCTGTTGCACTGAATTGATCGGCTGGGACCCCCGCGACAAAAAGCGGATTGCGTTCTTCATCTAATTGGAAGAGTTCTGGTTTTGTCCAAACCTCTACGCTATCTGCAGCCACGTAAATCGGCATATCACCGATAATCTTAATGCCTTTTTGATTCGCGTAATGTTTTAACTCGCTCCATTGTTTAAAGAAGAAATATTGCGTCACTTTAAAGTACTGAATTTGCTCCGCTAACATGGTGCGATATTTTTCCAATGCACTTGGATCTCGAGCCACAGCTTTTTTATCATCCCATTTTTGCAATGCTTGATTGCCAAAATGCTCTTTAATTGCCATAAACTCAGCAAAATCATCCAACCATAAACGATTGCTTTTCTCGAAGTGTTTGAAATCAGCTTGGAATGATTGATTCTCTAAAAAATTTTTCACGGCTATTTCTAAAATCGGACGGCGCGCGTAGAAGATACGTTCATAATCCACGCTAGTTGGATCATCACCAAAATTGACCGAAGCATAATCCGATTCTTTCAACAAGCCCATTTGAGTTAATAAATCAAAATCAATAAGATGAGTATTACCTGCAACCGCAGAGAAAGATTGATAAGGAGAATCACCATAACTGGTGGTAGTGAGTGGAAGAATTTGCCAATAAGTTTGTTTGGTTTCAACTAAAAAATCGACAAAATCATAAGCGGATTGCCCAAAACTACCAATCCCAAATGCATTTGGTAGTGAGGTAATGTGCATAAGAACACCACTTGAACGAGTAAGCATAATATCTCCTTTAGGACGTCATCATTTTTCGCTTATTCTAACCTAAACATATTTTAATGCAACAACATATACGTAAAAGTTTAAAACATTTTCGTAAAAGATTGGTTTTCATTAAAATTTATACGTATAACATTAAGGATTTTATGATATGCTATTAACACATTTATGGAGCGGCTGATAAAAGGATAAGAAATGAGCAAGTACAAGCAGGTCTATAACGAGATAAAAAGCCAAATTAATAATGGTAATTTAGCACCATTGCAAGAACTCCCGAGTGAAAATGAACTCATGCAAAGCTATGGTTTTTCCAAAGATACTATTCGAAAAGCGCTTTCTTTACTTGAAATCGATGGTTATATTCAAAAGCAACAAGGCAGAAATTCGATTGTTTTAAAGCATGATTTATCTAAACCACAAATGCTTTCCGAAATTAAAACCGTCAGCGAATTAAATAGTGCCTCAACACATCAAGTAAAAACCACATTAACCAGCTTGTATATTGTGCAAGGTGAAGAAGAGCTGATGCATATTTTTAATGTTGACGATCAGATCGATTTCTACCGTATTGCTCGCCTCCGTGAAATTGATGGCGAAGCCGTTGAATATGAGGTTTCTTATTTTGATCGCCGCATCGTGCCTTTTATTAGCCGAGAAATCGCTGAACACTCTATTTATCACTATTTGGAAAACGAATTAAAATTAAAAATTAGTCACTCACAACGAAAAATTGTCTTTCGCTATGCAAACGAAGAAGAAAAAAAGGCAATTGATCTTGGTGAGTATGACATGGTTGTGAATGTGACGAGTACCACTTATTTGGCGGATGGCCGACCGTTTCAATATGGGAGTATTAGCTATCGACCAGATAAAATTGCGTTTACTTCAACAGCAAAACGGCATGTCTAGTTTTTGTAAATGATAGGTTGTTATTTAAAATAATTCATAAAAAAAGTGCGGTCATTTTTAACCGCACTTTTTATTTAAGCTATTTTAACCAAAATTGTCCTTTGAAAATTTTTACTAATGTCATCAGCACCAAACCGCTCATCATTAAGTTAGCAAAGATAAATGCACCGTTTGCCAATCCGCTCAGTACGTTATGATGAACAAAAGAAACAGCCCCATTCGCTAAAGAAGCTAATCCGAATGAAAAAGCCCAGAACCCAATATTCAGTCCTTTTTCACTAATCCAAGGAAACAGGCGAATTAAAAAGAACATTTGTAAAAAACCGTATCCCCATAAGAGTTTAACGAAAAGATCGATCTCTCCCCCATTAAGCGATAAGTAAGCCGATGAGCCCACAAATGCTGGGGCGAGAATGATCCCCATTGTTGGACGAAATTGTGGTTCAATCTGCAACACACGTAAACGTTGGAATAACACCGGTTCATAGATAATCCAAGCAATCATCCCTGCGCCTAAGAACAAATAACCTAAATCTTGATAGCCTAACAAGGCTAATGATGAGGCACTTGTAAAGTTAGTGGCTACAGAGGGTAAATAAAATGGTGGCAATGTAGATTTCTGCTCAAATGTGCCATCTTTCCATAACGCACTAATACGCACTGAGGCAAACAATAATTGCCCAATTGTCCCGATCCAAATTAATCCCTCACCAATAAGAGGAAACCAACGATACAGAACATCACCACTTAACATCGTTGTAATCGGTATTAATGCGAGAAAAGAAAAACGTATCGGACAACAATATTCATCGCGTACTTCTTGAGAGAAATAAATCATTTTATAAATATAGAGCAAGACAAAAAGTGCCCATACTGAAACAGACGTCACGCCAATAATATCACTCACATTTCGAGAAAAAGAGATCGTATCGCCCATATGCAACCAGGCTAAAGATAAAGCGCTTAAACCTAATGGAATCGCAAAATACCCTGTTGGTAATGGAAATGGTCGTTTATCAGTCATTATTATTCTCCTAAAAATTGATACCTTATAAGATTACCTCTAAATGCATGAATATTGATGTGGATTTATCTCAAAGACTAGAATAAAAATCTCATTTCTCTAGATGAAAGAAAGGGCTAATAAACATTAGCCCTAAATTGAATTTATATATTTTTGATTATTTGCAGATCACTTCTAATCCGCCCATGTAAGGACGTAATACTTCTGGCACCGTAATTGAGCCGTCTGCATTTTGGTAGTTCTCAAGCACGGCTACTAAAGTACGACCGACTGCTAAACCAGAACCATTTAATGTGTGTACTAAGCGGGTTTTCTTATCCCCTTTTGCTTTGCAACGTGCTTGCATACGACGTGCTTGGAAATCCCACATATTTGAGCAAGAAGAAATCTCACGATAAGTATTTTGTGCAGGCACCCACACTTCTAAGTCGTAAGTTTTGCAAGAGCCAAAACCCATATCTCCGGTACAAAGTAAGACTTTACGATATGGTAGATTTAAAAGTTGTAATACTTTTTCTGCATGACCGGTTAATTCTTCAAGCGCTTCCATAGATTTATCTGGATCCACGATCTGTACCATTTCGACTTTATCGAATTGGTGCATACGAATTAAACCACGGGTATCACGACCATAAGATCCTGCTTCAGAACGGAAACATGGTGTATGTGCGGTCATTTTGATTGGCAATTCTGCTTCATCAATAATCACATCACGTACAAGGTTAGTTACTGGCACTTCCGCTGTTGGAATTAATGCGTAAGGTTGCTCACCTTCTAAAGCTAAAGTATGGAATAAATCTTCACCAAATTTTGGTAATTGGCCTGTACCATAAAGGGTCGCATGGTTAACTAAATAAGGCACATAGGTTTCTAAATAACCATGTTGTTCGGTATGAAGATCTAACATGAATTGCGCTAACGCACGGTGCATTTTAGCAATTTGACCTTTCATTACCGCAAAGCGCGCACCTGCTAATTTAGCTCCAGCAGCAAAATCTAAGCCATTGACATCTTCACCTAATGACACGTGATCTTTGATCTCAAAATCAAAGGTACGCGGCGTACCCCAACGTAAAATTTCTTTATTTTCAGTATCATCTTTACCTAATGGCACTTCATCTGCTGGAAGGTTTGGAATGCTTAATGCGATTTGATTGATTTCGGCTAACACCGCATCAAGTTGGGACTTCGCTTCGTTAAGCTGTTCGCCCATGTTATCTACTTCAGCCAATAATGGTGCAATATCTTCACCACGTGCTTTTGCTGCACCAATAGCTTTGGAACGTGCGTTACGCTCTGCTTGTAATGTTTCAGTTTTTACTTGTAAATCTTTGCGTTGTTCTTCTAATGCGGTAAGTTTTTCCGTATCAAGAATAAAGTTACGTTTTACTTTTAATTTTTCTGCTACTTCAGCCAGATTATTACGGAGTAAATTTGGATCGATCATTGGAATTCCCTATTTTTCATTATGAAACAGATACCTTTATTCTAGCGTGCTTTGAGCAAATAAACCAGTTAAAACCCTGATTTTTCTTTTATTAACCTCTTCAAAAACATCCAATTTTATGACCGCACTTTGCCATGATTTAATTTTGTGATCTCTGTCAAATTCTGAGAATGAGGCAGTAGAAACAGCAAAAAAAAGCTCTATAATGAAAATGAACGTTAACCAAGAGGAGTAACCTATGTTTCCTGAATTTCGCGATTTAATTACTAATCTCAAAAATAAAGATGCTTATTTCGATCGCTTGTTTGAAAAGCACAATGCATTAGACCAAGAGATCAAAAATAAGATTGATAACATAGAACTCGCTACTCATACGGAAATTGAGAACTTGAAAAAAGAAAAATTACGGATTAAAGACGAGCTCTATCAATACTTGAAAAAGAAAGCAACTGAGTAATTGGTTTAATGTGAAGACAAAGTGCGGTGAAATTTACCGCACTTTTTTGTTTTAAGCGGTTTTGTTTTTTTGAGAGCCCAGATAGATCGCTACTAATGTCAGCACTGCCCCCGCCCATTGCCAATGATTGATGGGCTTATCCAATCCAAAATAATCAATTACGAGCGCAACCACCGGTTCAGAAAGAAGCAACAAACCGGTTAAACCTAATGATAAATAAGGGATTGTATAAGCAATCATGCCCCAGGCGACACATTGCATCACCGCCCCATAAATAAACACCAATCCCCAATCGGTGAAGGTGGTTGGATAAAGACTATCAGGATTAAAAATTAGCGAAGGAATAATTAAGACGAAAGCACCACTTAAGCTCAGAATAAACATGAGTGAGAATAAAGCCGTTGGTTCTTCTTCGTGTACTTTTTTAATCATAACCATTGAGGCTGCAAGCAAGCCAGCAGAAATGAGCCCAATGATAATGCCGTACATGCCTTCAAAATTATGCTGTAGCTCTTCCCCTGATATTAAGACAACACCAACAACGGCTAAAAAAAGGCTTAGCATTTGTAGTTTAGTTTGGCGTTCGCCAAAGAAAAAATAGCCAATTGCTGCCAAAAAGAAAATCTGCAAACTATTCAGCAATGTTGAAATACCCGGCCCTACGGCATATACACTTTCATGCCAAAAGGATAAATCAAAAGCTAAAAAGATCCCGGCTAATATCGCATACATCATCGCTTTACGGCTTTTTGGAAAACGCTGTCTTTTTAATTTCATTAAGAACCAGAAAATAAAAGAGGCAATAAGTAAGCGCCAAAATGCGATGGCATAACCACCTACTGGCACAAACTTAACAATTAGGCTTCCTAAACCGAATAGTACGCAGCCCACGACTAGCATCGGAGCGGCGTAAGATTTTATTTTATGCATTAAATAAACATCGCCCAGACAGCCAAACTCGCCGCCATAAAGAACAAAATGAGTAAGCTGTTATAGCTGAGTTTCCATTTATTCACACTATGTAAAAGCAGAATGCCCGCTATCACTAAGTGAAGCAGAAAATAAATGCCATATGCAAAAACAACGGCAGAACTGACCGCACTTACACCTTGATAAATAATAAAAATCAGTACTGCCAACGCATTCAGTGCAAGCAGTAAAATCATCAATAATGGCAGTAATGCTATAAAACCTTGTAAACGATTACGAGAAACAGACAAACATAAATTCGCTAACAATACGCCCATTAAAGCTTGTGCCAGTGGGTTATATTGCATGAAATTGGGTGTTGGATTGCCGAAGAAAATCATCAAATAAGCAATGACACCCAATCCACTCACCAAAGATGACATTAAGAGAAAACCGCGGCGAGCGACTTCATCTTTAGGTTGTTTCCATACTGCATATACGGCAGATAATCCAGATAAGCTAACAATATCAGTTATCACGTAATGATGTGGTGAGGCCAGGCTCATCCCTAACCAAATGAACCAATAAAGCGCAAAACAGACATTTGCTTTGATTAAACGTCCACGCTGCCCAGGGCAAATTTCCCCTTTAATAAAAGCAACCAAACAAAGCAATTGGGCAATCAGCACACCAAAGGCTAAATGGGGAATCAGTTTTTCAGCAAGTTGCAAAGCTTCTACAAAAAACTCGATCATTAATAGCAACCCAATTGGTAATAGTGCAAGAAATGCGGCCAAGGGTTTGGATTGTTCTTCTGACATAAAATTCTCGATTAGAAAAAGAAGACGTCATTATGCCAAAATTTATGGCTTTTTTTAATGGCTTTCGTGCATTTTGGCTCATTCCCTTTTAAAATAAGCAAAATTATAACCGCACTTTAGGAACCACAAAAAAATGCTATTAAGCGTACTTTATATTATTGGAATTACCGCCGAAGGAATTACTGGCGCATTAGCCGCTGGACGAGAAAAAATGGATATTTTCGGGGTAATTATTATTGCCTGTGTAACGGCGATTGGCGGTGGTACAGTACGCGATGTCTTACTTGGACACTACCCGCTTGGCTGGGTTAAACATCCTGAATATTTCATTATGGTGGCTGGTGCAGCTGTATTAACGGTTTTTATCGCGCCCTTCATCAAACATTTCATGCGCTACTTCCGCACGATTTTCTTGGTATTAGATGCCTTAGGGTTAATCGTATATTCCATTATCGGTGCGCAAATTGCCATTGATATGGGTTATGGCTTTACCGTGACATCCATTGCGGCAACGGTGACAGGGGCATTTGGTGGTGTATTACGTGATTTACTTTGTAACCGCATTCCCCTTGTGTTCCAAAAGGAACTTTACGCCAGCGTGTCATTCTTCTCTGCCGCTATGTATATGGCATTACAACACATTCAAGTTGAACACACACTTTCAATTTTACTCACGTTATTCAGTGGTTTTGCATTGCGCTTACTTGCAGTTCGATTTGGTTGGGGATTACCTGTTTTCGATTTCCAAGAGCAAGATGATGAAACAAATGATAAATTACCGAAGAAAACGAAATAGAAATAATGGATAAGATGTAAATTTAGATTTCTCTAATTAAAGAGATAGTATGATGGGTCATAAGATAAAAGCATTTCAAAATTTCTTAAAAACCAAACACATTTTATGTTCTAACACTTTGATTACACAATGCTAAAACCCCAGACTCACGAACTACTAAGAATTCAAGGCTACAATATCTAATGGAGGTGTTTTGGGCACTATTTGAGCCAAATAACCATCCCCAAGCAAAAACACTTTTGTTGATAATGCAGATATATCATCTATTTTTTCTAAAGCTAAGAATAAATTAGTTTTAAAGATAGGTACTCCATTTATATCGGCTAAAACATAAACTTCTGAAGATTTAACTTTTTCTTCAACCAATTTAATCAATTTATCAAATTTTAAAGTAACAACACCTTCCTTTAATTTATCTATATTTCCATACTCAAATGGATATTTATAAAAAATATTTAAAGCCTCTTTCTCTTCTTCCTCTGTCAGGAGACTAAAATCGTCTGAAAGAGCTTCTATACACTCATCAAATAATGTCATACTAGCCTTTATTTTATTGTTTAAGAAAAATTAATTCTTAAGTTCTTCATCAAGAATAGAATAGAAATATTTATCTTCATTACAAAATTCGAGGAAACGCTCCGCTAAAGATGTGTCATCTGTAAGAGAGATACAGCCATAACCAATATCATCATGTGGATAAAGTGCAATTCCTAACTTAGGATTAATTAAAAAACAAATACCACCACAAACTTTTCCAAAATAAAAAGCAATAACCAACTCACAATACAAGAAGATCTTATTGGAATCAAAATGCATGTTAAATATACTTATTGGAGGTTGTGGCTCATTTTTCAAATCGATTGATTCAAAATAATCTTCATAAACACCAGTATACTCATTTAAGAAATTACTCTTCTTGGCTTCTTCATATAAACTCAAGTATTCTTCTAAATAGCCAGATTGTTTTAATTCATCATCTACCTCTGAATTATCATCATATACTAGAGCACTAATAAGGAAAAAACCGTCCAAATCTTCAGAAAAAAATCTTTCAAGCAATTTAGAAGCTCTTTTTATGTTAGCCGTATCACCTAAATCATTTGCTCCAAAGTAACCCACCCATTTGTTACTTCTCGAAAATCCATTAAAGTCGATATTTCTAAAACATAATGAATTATTTATTGGCAATTTTGATAGTTTTTTCATATTTTATCTCCCAAACTATTCGTCATGTTTTTTCAAAAGTTTTATTGTTGTCTATTTTACAACTGTAAATAGTACTATCTGTAGAACCTGTAAATTTTAAATACTTCCCTACGTCATAAAGTCGGGCAAATCATAACCCATTCACACCTAATTCACAAAATCCTTAAATTTAATCATTTCACCGTGCTCATTTTTACGATAAGCTACACCATATTTTTGTTGCAATAACAAGGGATTCGATATGTTAGAACAAATGGGCAAACAGGCCAAAGATGCAGCCTTTATTTTAGCGCAGTTAAACACCACTGAAAAAAATCATGCGCTAAGCATTATTGCAGATCAATTAGAACAACAAGCGGAGCGTATTCTTGCTGCAAACCAAAAAGATATTGAAATTGCGAAACAAAATGGTTTATCCGAAGCATTAATTGATCGTCTCTTATTAACCGAAGATCGCCTAAAAGGCATTGCGAGTGATGTGCGTCATGTGATTTCGCTTGCGGATCCAGTGGGAAAAATTATTGATGGGGGCACCTTAGATAGCGGATTAAAGATCGAACGAATTCGCACACCGCTTGGCGTGATTGGAACCATTTACGAAGCGCGTCCTAATGTCACTATTGATGTGGCAAGCCTTTGCTTAAAAACCGGTAATGCCGTGATTTTACGTGGTGGAAAAGAAACACAACATTCCAACCAAATTTTAGTGGAAGTGGTACAAAATGCCCTTGAACAAGCAGGATTACCACGCCATGCAGTCCAAGCCATTACCGATCCGAATCGTGAGCTTGTAATGCAACTACTTAAATTGGATCGCTATGTAGATATGATTATTCCTCGTGGCGGAGCTGGTTTACATGAACTTTGTAAACAACATTCAACCATTCCAGTGATTGTCGGTGGTGTGGGCGTTTGTCATCTTTTTGTGGAAGAAAGTGCTGACCAAGAAAAAGCCCTAACGGTAATTGCTAATGCAAAATGCCAGCGTCCAAGCACATGTAATACGCTGGAAACACTTTTAGTTCAGCGCTCGATTGCTGATGCTTTCCTACCAAAACTCGCGAAATATTTAGCCGAGAAAAAAGTAAAATTCCATGCAAAATCGACCGCACTTTCTATTCTTCAAGCTGCAAATGTCGATGTGCAAGAAGTGACTGAACAAGCGCTATGCCAAGAATGGGGCTCACTCGATCTCAATGTCGTGGTGGTTGAAGATATGGATGCGGCAATTGCTCACATTCGTGAATATGGCACACAACATTCAGAAAGTATCTTGACGGAAAATCAACGACTAGCCACGCAATTTATCAATCAAGTAGATGCGGCAGCCGTGTATGTTAATGCAAGTACTCGATTCACCGATGGCGGACAATTTGGTTTAGGTGCAGAAGTGGCGGTAAGTACCCAAAAACTTCACGCACGTGGCCCAATGGGATTAGAAGCCTTAACCAGTTATAAATGGGTCTGTGTCGGCGATTACACTTCTCGTAAATAATCTATTTCGCCCATAAAAAAACCGCACCTTGAAACAATCAAAGTGCGGTTATTTTTTTATCTCGTTTTTAGTGTTTGCCAAATAATTTCATCGCGGGTAATACAATCGCACAAGCAATCGCGCCTACGATCACACCCACGACTAACGTCGCTACATTACCTAATAAGCCATCAGCTAATTGATAATCAGCGAGCAAATGATGAATGAAATCCACATTATGTACGAAAATACCGCCACCGACTAAGAACATCGCAAGCGTACCGATAAAACTAAGTGAACGCATAAATTTTGGCATAATCACTAAAATTGCATTACCGATTGACTTCGCCACACCACCTTTTTTGATAAGGTATAAACCGAAATCATCCGCTCTAACAATCAATGCGACCAAGCCATAAACAAAAATAGTAATTCCGATACCCACTATTGAAAGAGAAATGATGCGAGTCAGCAAGCTCGCTTCGGTTAATTCGCCCAATGCAATAATAATAATTTCAGCAGAAAGAATAAAATCGGTACGAATTGCCCCTTTGATTTTGGCGACTTCATTAAAGGTTGTTTTTTCTTCATGCTCTTCATGGGCAATAAATTTATGTAGAATTTTCTCTACACCTTCAAAACATAAATACGCTCCACCAATCATCAGAAGTGGCACGATCAACCAAGGTAAAAATGCAGAAAGCAGTAAAGCAATTGGAATTAAAATGACTTTATTGACTAAGGATCCTTTGGTGACTGCCCAAACAATGGGTAATTCACGATCGGAAGATGCCCCTGTTACCTGATTAGCATTTAAGGCTAAGTCATCACCTACTACACCAACGGTTTTCTTGGCTGCTATTTTGGTCATCAAGGCGACATCATCAAGAATCGATGCAATGTCATCAATAAGAGTAAAAAGAGAGCTAAACGCCATATTTTTTCCTTTATAAAGTTAAAATTTAGAGAAATGAGTTTTAGACGGGTCGAATGCTTTCAACATCCAACTTCGCATCAAACTCTTTTTGTAATAAAAGCAGTTTTTTATCTTGCTGTAAATCCGTACGCGCCTGTTCACGCAAGTCTTGATAAACTTTTTTGCGGTAATCCATCGGGGTTAAAACATCGGAATCTTCAACAAAAATCGACAATTTGACTGGTTTTTCATATAAACGTTCAAGATGATCCACTAAATTTTTAATATTTCGATCTTGTTTTAAATGGGCTTTTTCAGAATGAAGCCCGAGTTGAAGCTCATTTTCGGTTTGCGACTTAATAAAGCAATTTAATGCCAACTCTTTTGAGAAACCAGTCACGCCAGAGCGTTCAACGATATCCGTCCAAGGATCTTGTTTTTGCGTAATTTGAATAATTTTCTCACGCAATTCTGGTGTCACATCTTTTAAAATCGCCTGTTTGATATCAGAAGGTCGCACTCCGCTATCTACTTTGGCTAAATCCGGATTGCTCCACTCCCAACGATAGGTTTCCGCATCCAGAATTTCTTGCTCTTCCGCGTCCATTTCAGCGTTGTCATCAATGGTATTTTCAACCGTCTCAATACCTTGCTTTAACGCTTCTGCTTGTTGAGTAATTGGATTTATCACCGAGGCTTTCGTTTGCGTAGCTTTCGGTGGTGTCATCTCTCGCACAGGAAGTGCGGTCATTTTTGGTGAATTTTTTTGCTCATCTAACGCTTGGAGATGATGCAAAGTTTCTTCCACTGCGGCTTGCTGTTCATCATGATGCTGCTGGCGCTCTGATTGCTCAATTTGCGTTAATTGATTCAACGCCTCTAGCGCAGCAAGGCTAGCTAAATTCAATGAAGATGTGGTTTGCGCGGAAACAGGTTGAGAAGGTGAAGAATGCACAACCGCCGATTGAGCCATCGGCTTTTGTGCTTGTGCAGAATAATTTGCTTTGATGTTTTGCGACAGCACCGGCATATCCACATAACCAGAAACAGGCTGATTTTCAACCGCACTTTTATGTGTATTTTGTTCAGGGGATAGCCCGCCTTGTTTAGGCGTTTGTGCTGCCGTAAGGAACTTTGGGTGGAATGCTAATGCCCTCAATAATGTCATTTCTGCACCAATTCGACGATTTGGCGCAGAGGCTAATTCTTTTCGACCCGATACAACCACTTGATAGAAAAATTGTACGTCTTCCGGTGAAATATGTTTAGCCAGAAAACCTAAGTGATCGTTTTCATCGGTGGCATTTTTAGCAAGTAACTGCATTAATGCAATTTGATGTAATTTCTCGGCTGTTTCTGCCAGTAACTCATCCCAATCGCCCGCTTTTTCTGCCACCGTTTGGATGGTTTTCATTAAACGCTCACCGTTACCTTGATGTAAAGCATAAATGATTTCAATCGGTTGGTCTTCATCTAATAGCCCAAGCATGGTATTCACCACATCGGTGGAAACTTTACCGTTGCCCATGGCTATCGCTTGATCCGTTAAACTTAAGCTATCGCGAATACTACCCTGTGCCGCTTTGGCTAATTTATCTAATGCTGGCGCATCAAAAGGAATATTTTCGGCAGTAAGCACGCGATTAAGATGTGCTGAAATTTGCGGTTCATCTAATGCTTTAAGATGAAATTGCATACAACGGGATAAAATCGTAATCGGTAATTTTTGAGGATCCGTTGTAGCGAGTAGGAATTTCACATATTCAGGTGGTTCTTCCAAGGTTTTTAACAACGCATTGAAAGAATGGCGGGAAAGCATATGGACTTCATCGATTAGATAGA
Source organism: Haemophilus sp. 27098_8_127 (assembly GCF_041433495.1). Taxonomy (NCBI): domain Bacteria; kingdom Pseudomonadati; phylum Pseudomonadota; class Gammaproteobacteria; order Pasteurellales; family Pasteurellaceae; genus Haemophilus; species Haemophilus sp. 27098_8_127. Next base: position 101,094 of record NZ_JAPWBP010000001.1, on the reverse strand, counting down.
CTTTATAACGCCCTACTACCGGCTTATATTGCACGTTGTCTAATAGCTCACGCGTATCTTCTACTTTTGTACGAGAAGCCGCATCGATTTCAATTAAATCAATAAAGTTGCCTGCCTCGATCGCTTTACAGTTTTCACATTCACCACAAGGATCGGCAGTAATACCGTTTACACAATTCAAGCCTTTCGCAAATAAACGAGCAATGGAGGTTTTACCCACGCCACGGGTGCCGGAAAATAAATAAGCATGATGTAAACGGTTTTCTTTTAAACCGTTTTCTAAAGCAGTGAGCACATGGCTTTGTCCCACTACTTCAGAAAAGTTTTTTGGTCGCCATTTTCTGGCTAAAACTTGGTAGCTCATCGCATCCCTTTAAAAATTAATGGCCTTCAAAATTCACTAAGGTGTAGCAATCAATGCCTAAATCACGTAAGCGTTTTTCGCCCCCTAAATCTGGCAAATTAATCACAAAGGCAGCATGTTTCACTTCACCACCTAAACGTTGAACTAATTTCACGGTGGCTTCAACTGTACCACCTGTTGCCAACAAGTCATCAATGATTAACACATTATCGCCTTGTGAAATTGCATCTGTATGCAATTCAAGGGTGTCTTGACCGTATTCTAATTGATAAGACTGTGCAATCACTTCACGAGGTAATTTGCCCGGTTTACGAACAGGGATAAATGGCAAGCCTAATGCTAATGCAACTGGCGCACCAAAAATAAATCCACGAGACTCGGTACCGATGACTTTTGTGAGACCTTGATTTTTATACTTTTCAACGATCAAATCGATTGTGGCTTTGAAAGCTGCAGGCACTTCAAGCAAGCTCGTGATATCACGGAAAATGATGCCTTCTTTTGGATGATTTGGGATAGATTTGATAGAAGATTTGATTAATTCAAGTTGTTTGTTCATAAATAATTGCTCAAAAAAGAGTAAGAAAAAATCCTGTTTTTAGGCTCGCATTCTAGCATAGAAAAATACAAAAGTGCGGTGAATTTTGACCGCACTTTTGTAAATAAAATGAATTAATCTGGGTAAATATCTTCCCCGTCTTTTCGGGTACGAAGAAGCTGTAAAATCCAGACATATTGTTCGGGGGTTGGTGTAACAAAATATTCAATTTCCTCGTTCATCGCACGGGCTGATTGCTCAGGATCTTCGCTTAATTGCATCGGTGGGCGAATTTCCATTTCATACTTGCCATTCTTAGCGTTATAGCGTGGAAACATTGGAATAACCACCGCTTTTGCCAATTTCGCCATTTTGTTTAACCCAGGAAGGGTGGCTTTATAAGTGGCAAAGAAATCCACAAAGACACTTTGCTCGGCACCAAAATCTTCATCTGGAAGATAGTACCCCATTTGACCTTGCTTGATGTGCGCTAAAAATGGCTTAATCCCATTTTGGCGAGCATGCATTTTCCCGCCAAAACGCTGACGAGCTAAAGTCCATAACCAATCTACTAATGGATTTCGGTGAGGGTTATACATTGATGTCATCGGCATGCCGTGTGTATGCAAAATAATGCCAGAGGCATCAATTGCCCAACCATGCGGTACCATCAAAATGATGTTATGCCCTTCGGCTTTCGCTTGCTTGATATGCTCAAGGCCAATGAATTCGCTACGTTCTTGTAAATGTTTTTTAGAGCGAATAGCAATTTCACCGATACCGAGCATTACTTGTGCGACCGTCACAAACATCTCTTCAATCACTTTATTACGTTGCTCATCCGTCCAATCTGGGAAACAGAGTTTCAAATTAATCTCAGCACGAATGCGTGGCTTACCAATTTTTTTCGTCAGTGCACGCACCAGTTTCTCAGCCATTTTATCTCGTAAACGAAATGGCACAAAAGCGAGTAACAAAAGCACAAAAATACCGAGCCAAATGCCCCAATTTTTCGGATGCAAATATGACCATGAAAAATGTGGTTCATAGCCTGTTCGTGCCGTAATACGTAATTTTTTCTGAGAGTCTGTCATAATCAATCGTTAAAAATGAAACCAACCTTGATCATACGCCATTTTTATCGTCATGATAAATGACATAATCACCACCATCGGTCTGATCAGTTGTTTGCCTTTTGCCATCACCATTTTAGCCCCTAAATTGGCGCCTATCAGGCTTCCTGCCATCATGACTAACCCAACGGTCCAAATCACATGACCACCAATAAAGAAGAAAATTAATGAAGCAAAATTAGAGGTTAAATTCATCACTTTGGCATGCGCAGTCGCTTTAGTGAGGTTAAATCCAAGTAACGTCACACAAGCTAGATTCATTAATGAACCTGTTCCTGGCCCAAAAAAGCCGTCATAAAAACCTAAAAGTGAACCAAAACATAACGCAAAAACAGCGTAAGAAATTCGTTGTTTACGATCACTTTCACCCAATTTAGGCGTAAATAAAAAGTATAAGCCGATCGCTAAAATGAGAAATGGAAGCCCTTTTTTAATTAATGATGCATCTAAATTTTGTATGAGTAACGTACCAATCACCGAGCCGATAAAAATCACCAGTAAGATGAAAGAAAACTCCGATAAATTGACCGCTCTTTTACGCAGAAAGTAAATACTTGCCGACAACGCACCGCCGAATGCTTGTAATTTATTCGTGCCTAATGCCATTGCTGGTGGCATACCTGTCATTAATAAGGCCGGGATTGTAATTAAGCCTCCGCCACCCGCTATCGCATCAATAAACGCGGCAATAAAAGCAGCTGCAAAAAGCATGGCTAATATATCAATCCCCAACTCCATGATTTAACTCCTACTCTAACCATTCGCTACTATTTGGCGAACTCAACACTTGTTGGCACAAGAACGGTTCTGGCGGTGTCACTTTTGGTTTAGAAGAGCCTGAACCTGGTTTTGCGGGTTCAAACCAAGAATAAAGTTCATCGCCACAACCATCGCCTGCAGGTACAGGTGCTTGATCTTCACAATAAGCGGCATCTTTCGGACAAGCAATACGCACGTGGAAATGTGAATCATGACCAAACCATGGACGAATTTTGTGTAACCAAGCCCGATCATCTCCTGCTGTTTGACAAAGTTTTAATTTAATCGCGGGGTTCACAAAAATACGGGTCACTTGGGGATCTTGCGCAGCCAATTTAATTAAGGTGGCGTGATTGTTATTCCACACATTTTCATCAACACGTTGTGTTTGACGGTTCACCACAAGCAAGCCTTTTCCATCAGAATTTAACGCTTCACTGTCTGTCATGGTACCCATGCGCAACCAAATATCTGCGTCTAATCCCATTTGATGGCTTGCATGCCCCGTTAAGAATCGACCACCACCTGGCATAGCAATATCCCCAACTAACATCGTTGGTAAGCCTGCTGACTTCGCTTTTTGCCCAAGACGCTGTAAATAGGCAATCATATCCGGATGACCATAATAGCGATTTTTATTCATACGAATCACTTGATAGCCCTCACCTTTATAAGGCAAAGGTTCAGCCCCGATAATACAACCATTCGAATAGCTACCAATTGGATTTGCCTTACCATCTGTTGCAGGAATTGGACGTTTAATTCTTTGCCAGTCTTGTGGCGAGGCCGTTGTTTGTAGCGAGAAAAAAACACTCCCTAAAACAACCGCACTTGAAAGTAATTTTGCTAAAGATTTATTCATAAGATTTCCTAAACGAATGACCTTATCTTCAATAAAAGAAAAAATAAGCTTAATTTAAAAGAGTTATCTGCACTGCGCCTTAAAACGCAATAAATGGTCGAGTAACACAATTGCAACCATTGCCTCCGCAATGGGTACTGCACGAATCCCCACACAAGGATCATGACGGCCTTTTGTCACCACTTCCACAGACTCTCCCGCTAAATTAATGGAACGACCTGGAATCGTGATACTAGACGTCGGTTTCAATGCAATCGTTGCAATAATTGGCTGACCAGAGCTAATGCCCCCTAAAACACCGCCAGCATGGTTGCTTTCAAAACCATTTGGTGTCATTTCATCACGATGTTGACTGCCACGTTGTTCAACCACCGCAAAACCATCGCCAATTTCTACACCTTTAACAGCATTAATCCCCATTAAGGCATGTGCTAAATCGGCATCAAGTCGATCAAAAACAGGCTCTCCTAAACCAACAGGGACATTCTCTGCAATCACAGTTAGTTTTGCCCCAATCGAATCGCCTTCTTTTTTCAATTCACGGATTAATTCATCAAACTTTTCGACCGCACTTTCATCCGGGCAGAAAAATGGATTGCTATTCACTTTATCCCAATCAATTTTGCCGACAGTCTGTGGTGCAATCTTCACTTCACCAATTTGGCTTAAAAAACCACGGACTTCAATACCAAACTGCTCACGTAAATATTTCTTCGCAATCGCACCTGCGGCAACACGCATGGCAGTTTCACGTGCAGAAGAGCGACCACCACCGCGATAATCACGAATACCGTATTTTTGTTGATAGGTAAAATCCGCATGTCCAGGACGGAAACGATCTTTGATATCGCCATAATCTTGTGAACGTTGATCACCATTTTTAATGATCATTCCAATGCTGGTACCCGTTGTTTTACCTTCAAATACGCCAGATAAAATCTGTACTTCATCGTCTTCACGACGTGGTGTGGTATAACGTGATGTACCCGGTTTACGACGATCTAAATCAGGTTGAATATCGGCTTCCGATAATTCAAGATTCGGCGGTACGCCATCTACGATACAGCCTAATGCAATACCATGCGACTCCCCAAAGGTCGTCACACGAAAAAGTTGTCCGATAGTATTCCCTGCCATATTTTCTCTCTTTAATTAATGGTTTTGAGCTAATTTTGCTACATCAATAAATGGAATTTCTTCACCTGTATCTTTATTCTTGATAAAGATATCTAATTGATTGAATGCAATATCAATATTATTTTCTGCAAATAGCTCATTCACGCGACGGTTGAGCGCATCAAGCGTATCATTTCGCTCAGACACTTGCCCAACATGAACACGTAGTTCATGATCTAATGTGCTTGCACCAAAGGTTAAAAATAGCACTCTTGGTTCCGGATCTTTTAAGACGCTTGGTTGCTCGTGTGCGGCTTGCAATAATAAGCGTCTCACCAACTCTAAATCTGAACCATACGCCACGCCAACAGACACCACTAAACGAGTAACGGTACTAGATAATGCCCAGTTAGTTACTTGTCCGGTTACAAAAGATTTATTGGGCACAATCACTTCTTTGCGATCAGGATCAATCATGGTAATGGCACGAATACGGAATTTCGCCACCGTCCCCGTAACACCATTAATTGTCACGGTATCGCCCACACGAATTGGACGCTCAAATAATAAAATGATGCCAGAAACAAAGTTCGCAAAAATTTCCTGCACACCAAAACCGAGACCAACGGAAAGGGCGGCAAATAACCATTGTAATTTAGACCATGACATCCCAAGCGTCGAAAATGCCCATGCGCCACCCACTGCAACCAAGATATAGGTTAATAATTTTGTAATGGTATAAGGCGTACCTGGTGAAAGTTTCACTCGAGAGAAGATTAATACTTCTAAAATACCTGGAATGTTACGCACTAAAATATAGGTAATCACAACAATGATTAATGCAACAATCAAGTTAAAGAGTGAAATCGTTTCTGTCACCACGCCCGCTTCAGTTGTTGAAGTTTGTTGCCACAAGGTAATATCACGCAAATAACTTACAACGGTCACTAAATCTGACCATACATAATAGAAGATGGCAAAAAGTGCGGTCCAAATAAAGAGATCGGCAAAGCGTAGTAACTGGCTACGCACTTCATTTAAGGCTAATCCCTCTTCTTGTTCGGTAATCACGACCACATCATCAGAGGCTGAAGTATCACTTGAATCTTGTTGTTTTTGCTGACGTTTTTCTTGTAAACGTCGATAAGCTAAACGTCTTGATGCAACCGTAATACCACGATAAATAGTATGACGCACCAACGACCACACCACCCATGCAATGTAGGTATTAATAATATGCGTAATTAAATTTAAGGCGGTGTAATAATAGCCTAAAGCAACTAGTGCAATTAAAATAACAGGGACCAATTGCAATAAAACGCGCATAATTTTTAAAAGCGTTCTATCACGCTGATCCGTTACGCTTGAATTCAACGATTTTTCTGTGCGAACAAAACGTGGCGCAATAATCACAATACAGAAAAGCAAGGCAACAATCGTATTAATTTCGCCGAGGACGTCATTGGCTAAACCTGTATCCATGACATTACTGAAAATTGACGTATTCAGTAATAACACAACGGAAACAATGATACGTTTTGTGACGTCTTGCAAAGCAGCCGCGCTCTCTTTAGCAAAACCGAAATGGCGGACTAAAATACCATTCGGACGAAGAATAGCTAAGATAAAACTAAAGAACCACCAATAGCCCGCCATACTGAGCGACCACTCCCAAAACTCTTGTGGATTTTTCACAAAGAAAAAGCCTAAAAGTTGGCAAGCGGCTAAGAACCAGAGTGTGCCCGATAACGATAAAAATGCCGTATAAAATAACGCAAGCGGCGTATGCCATTGGCTATCAGAACGAAGCGTATTAATTTCGCCATTAATCACGCTCAAACGTTGTTTAATTGATTCTTTAAATTTGAAAATCAATCCACCAATCACAAACAAAATAAAGACATAAGTGAGTAAATACGGCAAATTATCAAAATTTGTCGGGAAGCCGATTTTCTTTCCAATGCCATCAAATTGTGCCTTGAGTGACATTGGCAGCTTTTTGAACCAATCAAGATTAATTGGGTTATTACTTTTTACCCAGAAACTTTGTTGATCAAGTTTAGACTGGATCTGATCACTGATTTGTGTAATTTGTTGCTGGGTTAGCTCTAAGGAAATCGCCAAATTCAACTGATTATTCAATGACTTAATCAAATCAGAAGCCACTTTTCGACGTTCTGTCAATAAATTGGTTAATTGTGCTTTTTCCGCCGGTGTAAACGATTTGTTTTCATCCTGCTCAATTTTACTGATGTAGGCATCAATATCATAAAGCTCATTACGTTTTTGCGTAATATCGAAGATCTGTACACGCAAATCCGCAATTTGCTTTGAAAGACCTTGAATATTTAAATTGGTCGGTAATTTTTGTTTTTGTTGCTGAATAATGCGAGAAAGCACCAACGTGCCTTGTAACGCACTGATTTGCTCATCAATGGTACGTTGTGTCTGCGTTAAGTTATCCAACACATTTCGCATGCGTAATTCATCTTGCGTTAATGTATTGGTTTTCTCTGTTTGCTCAAGTAAATATTGGCTAAGCTGCGCATTCAAATTCAATTCTTTCTGAATCAACGGATTTTGCTCAACATTTTGGCTTTGTTGTTGTGCTTGCTCAACTTGGTTTTGTGTTTTAGCCAAATTCTTTTGATTAATCGCTTCTTGAATGGCTGCAATTTGTTGCTGCAATGCTTGAACACGAGTATTTAATAACTCATATCGACTTCGATAAAGCACAGTCAACTGATCGCTATTTTTTAATAGCACTTGATTATAGATATTTTTTAGCTCAATCAGTTGTAATTCAAGCTGAATTTGCTGTTTTAATAGTGAACTTGTCGTTGGATCAGCTAATTTCTGATTCAATTCTTGCGTACGTTTAACATTATCTGTTAAGGCTGTTTGAGCACGTTCCGACACAGAGCTCTGCCCTGCAAGTTGCGTATTCACCGCACTTAATGCAGATTGGGCATCTTGTTGTTGATTGGTCAGTTTCTCAACCTGAGCCTGTAGATTAGCTAAACTTTGTGAAGCATAATCGGTGTTACTTGGCGTGCTTAGCTGTTTTTTAAGATTTTGAAGATCAGCACTATTCTTCTGAATTTCAGAATCTGCATCAATAAGCGTATCTTGCAAATCGTTGTTATTTTTTTGCTGTGTTTGAATTTGTTGCAAGAAATCAAGCGAAGCCTGGATTGTCGCGACGTTATTTGTTTTTTCATCACCATCTGGTAATTTTTGTGCCTCGGCTAATTCACTTTTTAGTGTTTTTTCCGTCGGTAAATCCGCATTATTATTCTCTGCCCAAACAGGCTGAGAAAGCGCCAGCGTAAAAACAAATGAAAGACCAAGTGCGGTCAAAACGCGAGAGATATTTTTCATTAAACTAACTTTCCTATTGTTGCGACAGCCAATCGGCGAGTGCCTTGCGAGAAATCTTTATTGCCCCTTGGATTAAATCCTGCGGGAGTTCATAGTAGGCAACAGGTTGCTTAAATCGTTCCAATCGCCCTTGTAAAAAAATGTTGAGAGATTCGACCGCACTTTCATTAAATGAGGTATGAAATTCAACAATCGCGACAGGGCGATGGCCAAATTCCTCATCATGTTTAGGTAAAACAAAAACTTGTTTTACTGAATCTGATTGTGCAATCACTTTTTCAATTTCTTCCGGCTGAATATTTTCACCACCGGAAATAAACATATTATCCAATCGGCCTTGAATGACTAATTCATCATCAAGCCATTGACCTTTATCTTTGGTTTGGAACCAGCCTTCGTGATTCGTGAGTGGATCTATACGTCCATCGCGCCAATATCCCATGGCAAGCCCTGCACCTTTTAACCAAACTTCTTCATTCACTAACTTGAACTCTCGGCCAAGTAAAGGTTGACCTACACCAATTTTTCCATCCGATTGTTTAGCGAATACGGTAGAAGCCATTTCTGTCATACCATAGCCTGAATAGCTTCGAATACCTAATTCACTTAATACTTGGGTTAATTTTACAGGGATTTGTGTCCCACCTAATAACACGGCTTGCGTTTGGATAGGTTGAGGATACTCCGTCAAATAATCAAACCAACGCTGCAATTGAGTTGGCACGAGAGAAACATGGGAAACATAACCAATAGATTGATAAAAATCTTCTTTCGGTAGTACTAAAGTTGCACCCGCATACAGCCAACGCCACACAATACCTTGTCCGGAAACATGATAAAGCGGTAAAGAAAGTAGCCATGATTGATCTTTGCCAAAATTCATTAAGGCACAAACGCCTTCTGCATTAGCTAAATGAGCAGAAACATTATGCACCACCGCTTTAGGCAAACCAGTCGAGCCCGATGTTAATGTCATCGTTGCCGCTTTTGTAAAATCAGCGTTATGTTCGGGTAATGCTTTAACAGCTAAATAATGAATATCTTCGGTTTGATAACAAAAACCCACACCATACATTCGACACAATTCTTCTCTTTTTTCTTGAGGAAATGCAGGGTTGATACCTAAAATTTTTGCACCTAGCTGAATAACGGCTAAATAAAGAAATAAGATCTGTTCTGAATTTTTACCACAAAAAGCAACCGCACTTTGCGCTGTCACACCTTGTTGTAAAAGAAAGGCTTCTACCTGATTAATTTTCTCAGCAAGTTCTGCCCAAGTAAAAGGATCGCCCTGCGAATTTCGCAACGCGACCTGATTTGCATACGCTGAATTTTGGGCAAATGCTTGCCAAGGGAATTTTTGCATCGAATTAGTTGCTAACGAAATAAGGGCGAACTTCGTCAATTAAATATTCAGGCAAATGCATAGATTGCATCGCCCCTTCTAGCATCAGCATCTTACGACCGCTATTGGTATTGGTAATCACCCAATATGGCGTATCTGGAATTTGTTTTGGTTTCGTGTGATTACCCGCCACAAGCAACGTCCCTTCGTCACGAGCAAAATAAACACGAGTACGACCTTGTAGGCTTTCTGTTGCCTGTGCGAAACTTTCTGGATTGGTACGATAAAGCGTACGCAATATACTTAAAAAACGCACGACTGCTTTTGGCTCTTCTTTAAATTCAGCAGAATTCAAGAGCGCACGGACTTTATCAACAATATGATTGATTGCTTCATCCGATTGTTTTTTCACTGCTTTTGGCGGTTCGACAGGTTCAACTTTTGGTTGAGATGCTTCGGTTGCTTTTTCCGTTAAAACAGGCTCAGAATGCACCGCACTTTTTGGCGTTTCAGCTGATACGACTGATTCAAAGAAATCAACTGAGCTTGTTGCGTGAGTGGGTAAATTCAACAAACGGCGAAGAATATCAGACGCACTTTCTCCAATAGATTGAGTTTGTGCCGCAATGTATTGATACAATTCTTCATCGACTTCAATTATCTTCATTTTTTTCTCTCCGTTTGCTAAAATTTTCGTCCATTATAACGATTTCTAACCAAATTCTCACGCAAAATATATGTCATCTTCCCAATTATTAAACCATCAATTTCACCAAGCAAAACAATCAATTAATTCGCCCACTTTAGTTTTCATTCACGGCTTATTTGGGGATATGAATAATCTTGGTGTCATCGCGCGTGCATTTAGCGATAACTATAATATTTTGCGCGTAGATTTACGTAATCATGGGCATAGTTTTCATTCAGAAACAATGAATTACGATGTCATGGCTGATGATGTATGGCAACTTATCGATCATCTTCAATTAGATAAGATTATCTTAATTGGTCATTCAATGGGTGGAAAAACGGCCATGAAAATGACCGCTCTTCAACCACAGCGCGTAGAAAAATTGGTCGTCATTGATATTGCCCCAGTCGCAAATAGCAGTGCTGGACATGATGATGTGTTCCGTGGTTTGTTTGCTGTGAAAAAAGCGCAGCCACAAACTCGTCAACAAGCTAAGCCTATTTTAGAAACTGAAATTGCCGATCCGAGTGTGGTGCAATTTATGTTGAAATCTTTTGAGCCGTCTTCAAGTGAATATTTTCGTTTCAATTTGACCGCACTTTTTGAACATTATGCGGAGCTAATGGATTGGCAAGAGGTCTTCGCTAATACGCCTACACTCTTCATCAAAGGTGGGCTTTCATCTTATATTAAACCTGAATATACCGAAACCATTCTAAAACAATTCCCGAATGCGACCTCCTTCACCATCAATGGTTGTGGGCACTGGGTTCATGCAGAAAAACCTGATTTTGTGATACGTGCTATTGATAGGTTTCTAAATAAGAATTAATCGTTTTAAATGAGAATTATTCTATTCAAATGAGAATTCATTTATGTTATAGTTCGCACAAATTGTGGGGCTTTGATCCCTCATCTTTTTTCTACTCACCTAATTTTATTTCAAAAGGAAAGAACAATGGCAGTTGTCGGTTTATTTTACGGTAGTGACACAGGTAATACAGAAAACATTGCAAAAATGATTCAAAAGCAATTAGGCAACGAACTCGTTGATATTCGTGACATTGCAAAAAGCTCTAAAGAAGATATCGAAGGTTATGATTTTTTACTTTTCGGTATTCCAACGTGGTATTACGGTGAAGCTCAAGCTGACTGGGATGATTTTTTCCCAACCTTAGAAGAAATTGATTTTACTGACAAATTAGTCGGTATCTTTGGCTGTGGCGATCAGGAAGACTACGCAGATTATTTCTGTGATGCGATCGGCACAGTACGAGATATCGTTGAACCACGCGGTGCGATTATCGTAGGGAACTGGCCAACGGATGGTTATACCTTTGAATCCTCAAAGGCATTGTTAGATGATGGAAACTTTATCGGCTTATGTATTGATGAAGATCGTCAACCTGAACTTACTGCAGAACGCGTAGAGAAATGGACAAAACAAATCTACGATGAAATGTGTTTAGCAGAATTAGCTTAACCATCTCTAATTTAGCAAATTTAAGGGAACATTATGTCTGAAGAAAACATCAAATTACTCAAAAAAGCAGGATTAAAAATTACTGAACCTCGGCTCACTATCCTTGCATTAATGCAAGAGCATAAACATGAACATTTCTCAGCTGAAGAAGTATATAAAATCTTGTTAGAGCAAGGCAGTGATATTGGCCTTGCAACTGTATATCGCGTGCTTAACCAATTTGATGAAGCGCATATCTTGATTCGCCATAATTTTGAAGGCAACAAATCTGTTTTTGAGCTCGCGCCAACAGAACACCACGATCACATTATCTGTGAAGATTGTGGCAAAGTATTTGAGTTTACTGATAACATTATTGAACAACGTCAAAAAGAAATCAGTGAACAACATGGCATCAAATTAAAAGCACACAGTTTATATCTCTACGGCAAATGTAGCGATATCAACAAATGTGAAGAGAAAAAATAATCTGTGCTAAAAAACAAAAACCTTAGGTTAAAACCTAAGGTTTTTTATTATTTCTACTAAAAGTGCGGTCAAAATCGACCGCTCTTTTTATATTTAAAGGAGAAAATTATTTTTTACCTAATTGCGGTAAAACGGAATCTTTACCCGCAGTTAATAAACCTACTTGAGAATAGATACTTAATTTTCCGCGCGTATCTGCTACGTCTAAATTACGCATAGTTAATTGACCAATACGATCGATTGGATCAAATGGTGCGTTTTCCACTTTTTCCATACTTAAACGTTCAGCCGCATAAGTTAAGTTTGGTGATTCAGTATTTAAGATTGAGTAGTCATTACCACGACGAAGTTCTAATGTCACTTCACCAGTCACCGCACGAGCGACCCAACGTTGTGCTGTTTCACGTAACATTAACGCTTGTGGATCAAACCAACGACCTTGGTATAACAAACGGCCTAAACGTAAACCGTTGATACGATATTGTTCAATAGTATCTTCATTATGAATACCCGTTACTAAACGTTCATAAGCGATATGGAATAATGCCATTCCCGGTGCTTCATAAATACCACGTGATTTTGCTTCGATAATACGGTTTTCAATTTGGTCTGACATGCCTAAACCGTGACGACCACCAATGCGGTTTGCTTCTAAGAAAAGCTCTACTACGTTATCAAATGTTTTACCATTTAATGCAACCGGCACCCCTTCTTCAAAGCGAACAGTTACTACTTCTGGTTTCACTTCAACATTTTCATCCCAGAATGCCACGCCCATAATTGGTTTCACAATTTTGATGCCTGTGCTTAATTCTTCTAAATCTTTCGCTTCGTGTGTTGCACCTAGCATATTAGAGTCAGTTGAATACGCTTTTTCTACCGACATTTTGTAGTCAAAACCATTTGCGATTAAGAATTGTGACATTTCAAAGCGACCGCCCAACTCATCGATGAATTGTTGATCTAACCATGGTTTGTAAATTTTTAAATTTGGGTTGGTTAATAAGCCATAACGATAAAAACGCTCAATATCGTTACCTTTGAAAGTTGAACCATCACCCCAGATATTCACATCATCTTCTTTCATGGCTGCAACAAGCATCGTACCTGTTACCGCACGGCCAAGTGGTGTGGTATTGAAATAGGTTGCTCCACCAGTAGAAATATGGAATGCACCACATTGAATAGCCGCAATCCCTTCATGGGCTAACTGCGCACGACAATCCACTAAACGCGCATTTTCCGCACCATATTCCATTGCTTTTTTGGGAATTGCATTGTAATCATCTTCATCTGGTTGACCTAAGTTTGCTGTATAAGCATAAGGTACTGCACCTTTTTGACGCATCCAAAGTAATGCCGCACTGGTATCGAGCCCGCCTGAAAAAGCGATACCAACTTTTTGACCTTTAGGTAAATGTTGCAGAATCGTATTTGACATATTTTATTTCCTTCATTGTGGTTATGGTGAGTGAGTCTTTAAAAAGTGCGGTCAAAAATCACTGCGCTTTTCTAACATATCATCGGGATTTGGATAACGATAAGCGAAGCCTAAATCTCGACAAATTTTATCTGCCATAATGATTCGTTTCGGATCCGAATCACTACATTCAAATTGTGGTATGGATAAATCATAAAATACTGCTGCTTTTGTGTAATATTCTGCTCGAGTAGGATGAATTGGCGCACAAAGATGGTAAGTTCGTAATCCATTTGAATTCATGAGTAAGGCAGTAATAGCTTGAATGCAATCCTCTAGATACACCAAATTAACAGGCGAATAGCCCTGTTTTAAATTGTGTTTTCCTGCTAAGAATTTAACCGGATGGCGTTGTTTACCAATTAATCCTGCAAGTCGAAGAATATCGCAATGCAATATTCCTGATTGGAACAAGCACTGTTCTGCTTGTATCAGTGTTTTACCCATTTCTGTTTCAGCTGAACGTTGAGAACTTTCATCAAATTGCCCCGAAATATCAGGAAAAACAGAAGTTGAACTGGTAAAAAGTACATGTTGTACACCTTGTTTCTTGGCTTGATTGGCTAAAAAAGCAAGATATTCACAATACTGTTGAGAAGAAAAACGGCTAGGTGGTAGGGTGATAATGAGAGCATCTACATTAAAAAGAGGGCGAATATGGTCTGGTAAACGTTTCATTTCGTCAGAAAGCGAAAAAGGATAAGTTTCAATGCCTAGCTGATGCAATTTCTGAGCATCATCAGGGGATTGTTTTGAGCCTTTTACACACCAACCAAGCTCTTTTAAGTGCAGCGCCAGCGGTAAGCCTAGCCAACCTAAACCAACTATCGCAACAGATTTCATACTCTTTTATTCACAATATTTTATCCATAAAAATCCCTGCTATTCTAAAGCATAGCAGGGAGTTTGTTAATGTTATTTTGTTAATAAATCCAACGCCTCTTGATATTTAGCCACTGTTTTTTCAATCACTTCTTTTGGTACTTTCGGTGCTGGCGGTTGTTTATTCCAACCACTTTGTTCTAACCAATCTCGTACAAATTGCTTATCAAATGACGGTGGATTTGTTCCTTCTTTATAAGTATCAACTGACCAAAAACGGCTAGAATCCGGTGTTAATACCTCATCCATTAAAGTGAGCGTGCCATTTTCATCTAAACCAAATTCAAATTTGGTATCACAAATAATAATACCTTTAGTCAGCGCATATTTTGCTGCCTCAGTATAAAGTGCAATCGCTTTTTCTCTCACTTGTGCCGCTAACTCTGCGCCAATAGCTTTTTCACATTGTTCATAGCTGATATTGATATCGTGATTACCCAATTCTTCTTTACTTGATGGCGTAAAAATCGGTTCAGGTAATTTACTTGCCTCAACTAATCCTTCCGGTAATTTCAAGCCACAAATGGTCCCTGTTTGCTTATAATCTTTTAGCCCGCTACCTGTTAAATAACCACGCACGATAGACTCAATTTTAATTGGATTCAAACGTTTGCAAACCACTGCGCGATCTTTTACTAAATCAGCTTCTTCTTTTGGTAACACATCATAAACTGAATCACCCGTAAAATGATTCGGCATAATATGAGCTAACTTATTGAACCAGAAATTGGAAATTTGAGTCAGGATTTCACCTTTACGTGGGATAGGATCATCTAAAATCACATCAAATGCGGACAAACGGTCACTGGCTACCATTAACATCCGTTTATCATCGATCTCATAAAGATCACGCACTTTTCCCGAATAGATTTTTTTTAGACTAAGTTGTGTCATTGCTTGCACCTTTAATTATAAGAATAAAAAATCGGTAGATATTGTACCGCACTTTTGGCGCAAACGTTTGCTTTTTTTATGAAAAATTTTAAAGAAAAGAAACTACAGAGTCATACACCTAAATAAGCTATAGATAACAAAAGAAAAGCAATTTAATTTGAGCTCAATCTGAAAATCAGCGACAATACAGCATCATTTAAAACAGAAGAAACAAGACAAATGAGTTATCCATTAGAAGAAGTGAATAAACGTCGCACATTTGCGATTATTTCCCACCCTGACGCGGGTAAAACCACCATCACCGAAAAAGTATTGTTATACGGCAATGCCATTCAAAAAGCAGGCTCAGTAAAAGGTAAAGGCTCTGCACAGCATGCAAAATCTGACTGGATGGAAATGGAAAAACAACGTGGTATTTCCATTACCACTTCCGTGATGCAATTCCCTTACAATGAATGCTTAGTGAATTTATTGGATACGCCGGGGCATGAGGATTTCTCGGAAGATACCTATCGCACGTTGACGGCTGTGGATAGCTGCTTAATGGTTATCGACTCGGCAAAGGGGGTTGAAGAACGTACCATTAAATTAATGGAAGTGACCCGTTTACGCGATACGCCAATTATCACTTTCATGAATAAACTTGACCGTGATATTCGTGATCCAATGGAATTATTAGATGAAGTGGAAAGCGTATTAAAAATCCATTGTGCGCCAATTACTTGGCCGATTGGTTGCGGTAAATTGTTTAAAGGGGTTTATCATTTATATAAAGATGAAACCTATCTTTACCAAAGTGGGCAAGGCTCTACAATCCAAGAAGTACGCATTGTGAAAGGTCTAAATAGCCCAGAATTAGATGCTGCCGTAGGCGATGACTTAGCCCAACAACTGCGTGATGAATTAGAGCTTGTAAAAGGTGCAAGTAATGAATTTGATTTGGATTTATTCCTAAGTGGTGAATTAACACCTGTCTTTTTCGGTACTGCATTAGGTAACTTCGGTGTTGATCATTTCTTAGATGGTTTAACTGAATGGGCACCTGCACCACAAGCTCGTCAAGCTGATACCCGTAAAGTCTCAGCAGAAGAAGAAAAATTCACTGGTTTCGTATTTAAAATCCAAGCCAATATGGATCCAAAACACCGCGACCGCGTGGCTTTCTTACGCGTAGTTTCTGGCAAATATGAAAAAGGCATGAAACTTAAACACGTGCGTATTGGTAAAGATGTAGTCATTTCTGACGCCCTCACCTTTATGGCGGGGGATCGTACTCATGCAGATGAGGCTTATGCTGGCGATATTATCGGTTTGCACAATCACGGTACGATTCAAATTGGCGATACCTTTACGCAAGGCGAAGAGCTTAAATTTACCGGTATTCCAAACTTTGCCCCTGAATTATTCCGTCGTATTCGTTTGAAAGATCCTCTTAAACAAAAACAATTGTTAAAAGGCTTAGTACAACTTTCTGAAGAAGGTGCTGTTCAAGTGTTCCGCCCATTAAGTAATAATGATTTGATTGTTGGCGCGGTCGGTGTGCTACAGTTTGATGTGGTCGTTTCTCGTTTGAAATCAGAATATAACGTTGAAGCCATTTACGAAACGGTCAATGTCGCGACGGCTCGTTGGGTGGAATGTGCAGATAACAAAAAATTTGAAGAGTTCAAACGCAAAAATGAGCAAAATCTAGCATTAGATGGTGGCGATAATCTTACTTACATTGCACCAACTATGGTTAATTTAAATCTTGCACAAGAACGTTATCCTGATGTGACCTTCTTTAAGACAAGGGAACATTAATTACCATTTTCTACCATTAACAAAAGGAAAAATTATGAAAAAATTGATGCTTATCAGTACAGCAGTGTTACTACTCTCGGGTTGTGTAAACACTGAGCTGTCAAATGCAGGAAAAGCTTATAACCCACAAACTGACGCACGTATCCGTCTATATGGACAAAATGGTCGCTATACCGAGATGGAAGTAAAACAGAATGGAAAAACAGAAAAAGTAAATGTTGGAGGTGGATGGGGGCAATCCTTCGGCTCAATGCTTTACCTTAAAGGTAATGAATCGCTAGGGATGCCAGATAGCGAAGCGAGTAAAAAACCAAGCCAATTCAATAACTTTGGTTCAAGTACTTTCTTTAAAGAGTTTGTTATCCCTGCTGGTGCTGAAATCACTCTAAAAAGTGAAATAGTAACCCCAGATAATACTTATACCGATTATGCAAAAGGTATTAAATATACACAACTAGGTTACAGCTGTTCGGGTAAAAAACTCACATTCACGCCTCAGGCAGGAAAAGATTATGAAGCATTACCTGCAGCATCAACAGCTCAATGTAATTTAACTTTAGTAGAATTAAAATAAATCAATATGAAAGGTCACCGCAAGGTGGCTTTTCTTTTATATAAAGACATTAAAATTTTGAGCAAATAACAACTGATGGATAGAACAAAGTGCGGTTAAATTTAATCGCATTTTTTATATAAAAGAAATAGAGAAAATAAGATGGCTGGGGTACTAGGATTCGAACCTAGGGATGCCGAGATCAAAACCCGGTGCCTTACCGCTTGGCGATACCCCAACAGAAATTCTTTGATTGGAAATAAAGAAGATTTTATTTAGATAGTATGGCTGGGGTACTAGGATTCGAACCTAGGGATGCCGAGATCAAAACCCGGTGCCTTACCGCTTGGCGATACCCCAACTACTATTTGACTGCAAGCTGATAAATGGTGCGGGACGAGGGACTTGAACCCACACACCTCTCGGCGCCAGAACCTAAATCTGGTGCGTCTACCAATTTCGCCAGTCCCGCAAATTTGGTGGCTACAGCGAGATTCGAACTTGCGACCCCAACATTATGAGTGTTGTGCTCTAACCAACTGAGCTATGTAGCCATCATTTGCTTTACCTTATCGGCTTTGCGGGGCGTATTATCCTGATTTGACCTATTCTCGTCAATCATTTTTTTGCAAAAAACGGATTTTTTGATTTAGTTGATTATAAATAAAACGCTTTTGCTATTTTTTGTTCACATCAAGAACGGAGATCATTCCCACAAAATGCTTCCAATGCAAAGAGCTAAATTGCCCTGGAATGTACCAATTAGAAATGGTTCCATCAAGATATAAGGCATCCTGACAACCAATTTTAAGCAAACCTTGACTCAAGGTATAAAGATTAGGCTCACCTCTTATCGTCATCAAAAATAGCAATTCATTTTGCTTCGTCAAACACACTGCATTACGCTTATGATAGCTTTCTAGGCTTGCTCTAAATTGCGGATTTATTTTGCCATGAATAATCAACATCGGGCCTGATTGCAGCGCAAAATCCGGCTTGAGTTTACTTTTCTGATAAGCGGATGTGGTTAAAATGTAGGGCTTATTTTTTGCAATGGCAAACACACCATTGGGTTGTACATGAAAGTTACCTTTGCCTGATTTTGTATTTAACGCATTGAGCTCTTTTCCATGCTCAATCCATAATCCCGCTGGCGTGTTATTCATGCTATAAATGCCTGCATTCATGATCATTTTCACGTTATAGCTAGGCTCTAAGGCATTTTTGAGACGCGTTAAACTTTGATAATCTTTACCTTCGGCATCTTTCCAATGTAGCTGTACTTCTTCGGGCTTTGCTTGGAAAATTCCGTAAGTAATATTGCCATCATCAAAAGTTCGGTATTCCGCTAGGGCTGGCACACTCATCAGTAACGATGCACTACCGAAAAGTGCGGTCAAAAATTTAATCGTTTTTTTCATTCAAAGGATGGGTTAAATGCAACGCATTTGAAAAGGCATGCAACCCTTCTGCATTACCCGATCTCATCATGGATTGCATAGTTTGGGTTGGTGCATGAATGAGTTTATTTGTTAATTTATAACTTAATTCTTGCAGAATTTTTTCAGCATTCTCACCTTGTTGAATTTGGTGTAACGCTTTTTCGAGTAATTCTTGGCGAGTATTCTCTGCCTCATCACGGTAATGACGGATCAAATTGGAGAATTGTTGAACTTTCAACCACTCAAAGAAGGCATTACATTCTTGCGTGATGATATCTTGTGCTTGCTCTGATGCTTGCTCACGTTGAGAAAGATTGCGTTGAATAATATCTTGCAAATCATCCACGGTGTAATGATACACACTTTCTAATTCAGAGACATTTTCATCAATATCACGAGGCACGGCGATATCAACCATTAAAGTCGGTCTAAATTGGCGTGCTTTCTCCGCAATTTCAGCCATCGCTTTAGTGATTAAAATAGTCGGACTGCCTGTAGAGCTGATAACAATATCGGCTTGATTTAGCGGTGTTTGCAATTCATCAAGCGAATACACATCAATCGGTGTATTAGACGCTAATTTTTCCACCAACTGCTCAGCACGAGATAAAGTGCGGTTAGCAATCATCAATTTTTTTACACCGTGGCGTAATAAATGACGACTCACCAATTCAATGGTTTCCCCTGCCCCAACGAGCAAAATTTGTAATTCACGTAAAGATTCAAAAATTTGACGTGCCAAGCTACAAGCCGCATAAGCCACCGATACGGCACTTTCACCAATATTGGTTTCAGTACGCACTCGTTTTGCTGTTGCAAAGGTTTTTTGGAACAAGCGAGAAAGCGTACTTGAAAGCGGAATATTAGCCGCTTGATAATAATCTTCACTAATTTGGAAAGCTTGTTTCACCTGTCCTAAAATTTGCGGCTCACCCAAAATTAATGAATCCAAACCACAGGCCACGCGCATTAAATGATTTGCTGCTTGTTGATTTTGATGCGCATAAATACTTTTATTTAATTCATCGACAGAAAGCTGATGAATGTTAGCAAACCAATTTATACAGTTCGTTTGCCATTGCTTACACTCTTGGGGTGAAATTTGACGATGGTGAAGATAAATCTCTGTACGGTTACAAGTAGAAAGAATAACCGCACTTTCAGCCAAATCTTGTTGGTGAATTTGTTGTAAGGCAAGCTGCCGCTTTTCTTCAGAAAAAGCGACTTTCTCACGAACAGCGACAGAAGCTGTTTTATGATTAATGCCTAGAACAAGAAGGGTCATAAAAACCTAATAAAAACAACCGCACTTTTATGAATATGCGGCTTAAGTAGAAAGTAAAAGTTTCGCTATTTTAATGAATTGTTGAGAATTGAGCAAATTTCAAGAGAAAAAACTCAAATAAATAACTAAAATGAGTTAAAACTTATCTTTCGCTAAACGCCATTGTGTAAATTCGTCTAAATTTTTTGCTTGTAAAAACGGATTAATTTGTTTCTCTAATTCAATTGTTGTCGGCAAGCTCGGCTTACCCTCTGCTCGATAACGTTCCACTAAAACACGTTGATTTTTGACCGCACTTTTATCTGCCAATACGGTTTCCGCAAAAGCTAAATTACCCAGCGTATATTCATGAGCGGGGCAAACAACGGTTTCATTCGGTAATTGATTAAAACGTTGCATAGATTCAAACATTTGTGCAAAATTTCCCGTAAATACGCGACCACAGCCCGCAGAGAATAACGCATCACCGCAAAATAAATGCCCATCCACCAAATAGCTGACATGCCCTGCTGTATGACCACCACTTGGCAAAACTTCAATATGATAATGTGCCGTATTAATCACACCACTATCCACGATATTGGTTGCCCCTTTATTTGCACATTCTGTTGGGCCGAAAACAGGTACATTTGGATAATATTGCTTAAATTCCGCGACACCTTGCACATGATCATCATGATTATGAGTTAATAACACCGCCTCTACGTCTAACTTATTCGATTCTAAGTACGGAATTAAACGCGTTATTTCTGGGATATCGATCACAATTACAGGGAAATTTTCTCGTCTATAAAGCCAAATATAGTTATCATTGAGTGCAGGAATAGAAACTAGCATAAATTACCTTATGAAAATAGGATTAACATTGAATTGGAAAGCCAAATGGCACAAGCCTCTTCTTTCACCTGAAAGTTGGCAAGCGTTACCGCAAGGTGAAGCCTATTGTAACGTATTAACCGATTATTTTGCCCAATGGACACCAAAAATTTTAGGCTATCAAATTCTGAAAGTCGGTGCCTTAAGTGGCGAAATAGCCTTTGACTTGCCTTTACGCCATCAAATTGTGTTAGCAGAAAAAATCGCACATTTTCCTAGCGCACTTTTAAATGAAAGTGACAGTTTGATCCAAGCCTCACCATTAGCCTTGCCTTTTATTGAAAAAGAAATGGATGCCTGCTTGTTGGCAAACACCTTAAATTTTGCGCAAGATCCTCACCAAATATTGCGTGAAGCACATCGCGTTTTAAAGGATGACGGCTGGATTTTCATCACGTTATTTAATCCGATGAGTCCATTACTTTTCAAACCGAAGTTAGGTGACTTCAAATTCCGACAATATGCTACTTGGCGAGTCATTGACTGGTTATCGTTATTAAATTTTGATGTGATTGCAGAAGAAAGACTATCCATAAAACAAGAAAAGAGCACGCTCTGCTCTCCGCTCACGGTAATCGTTGCTCAAAAACGAACCTATCCATTGACACTGAATCCGGAGAAAGCGCGGTCAAAAATGCCGGCGTTTTTAGAGCCGGCAGGTGCATTTAAAGAAATAAGAACAGAATGATTACTCTGAGACTTCTTTGATTACTGCAGAAGATGCGTTATTGATCACTGACTCAACGCCTTTTTCTGCTGCAGCTTGAGAAGAATAATATTGGCTACGGCCAATTTCTTGGTGGTTAGCCGCTTTTAATACGAAATAAGGTTTATCATTTTTCGCTACGCGATATTCAAAGTTTTTCGCATCCACGCCATTTTTTTGCACTGAAGCAATACCGTTTTCAGCTGATGCTTTAGTTTTATAAAGTTCGCTAGTTAAAATCACTTGTCCGTTTGCTGCTTTTAAGTTGAACATAAATTGTCCATCTTTAGCCACTTTTAATTCATAAAATCCTTGAGCCATGATATCTCCCAATTGGTTGATTTGTTTATAATTTTACCCACGCAGAAAATGCCTTTCTGCGCCAAGCTAATTTACCCTTAAAAATCAAGGAAAACAAGAGCAGAAGTGCATAAATTTTATGCTTGATTAGCTCACTAAACTCCCCTATGATGCTGGGGCTTTTTATAACAGGAACAATTATGACCGAACAAACATTTATCCCCGGCAAAGATGCCGCACTTGAAGACAGTATTTCAAAATTTCAACAAAAATTGACCGCACTTGGTTTCAATATTGAAGAAGCCTCTTGGCTTAATCCTGTGCCAAATGTATGGTCGGTACACATTCGTGATAAAGATTGCCCACAATGTTTTTCTAATGGCAAAGGCGCAAGCAAAAAAGCCGCATTAGCGTCTGCATTAGGTGAATATTTCGAGCGTCTTTCCACCAACTATTTCTTTGCTGATTTCTATTTAGGACAAGAAATTGCTAACGGTGATTTTGTTCATTACCCAGCTGAAAAATGGTTTCCAATTGAAGATGACGCCCTTTTACCAGAAGGGATTTTAGATGATTATCTATGGGATTATTTCGATCCAAACCAAGAACTAACGCCTGAATTACTTGTGGATCTGCAATCCGGTAATTACGATCGTGGTATTGTCGCCATGCCTTATGTGCGCCAATCCGATCAACAAACCGTCTATATTCCGCAAAGTATCATTGCGAATTTATATGTTTCTAATGGGATGTCAGCTGGCAACACAAAAAATGAAGCGCGTGTGCAAGGGCTTTCAGAAGTCTTTGAGCGCTATGTGAAAAATCGCATTATTGCAGAAGCGATCAGTCTTCCTGAAATTCCAAAATCCGTGATGGATCGCTATCCATCCATTCAAGCCTCTATTGCCAAATTAGAGGAAGAAGGTTTCCCTATTTATGCCTTTGACGCCTCATTAGGTGGCAAATATCCTGTGATTTGCGTGGTATTGCTCAACCCCAATAACGGCACGTGCTTTGCCTCTTTTGGTGCACATCCAAACTTTCAAGTGGCACTAGAGCGTACCGTAACGGAGCTTTTACAAGGCCGCAGCTTAAAAGATCTCGATGTATTCTCTCCTCCATCATTCAATAATGATGATGTGGCTGAACACGCTAACCTTGAAACACACTTCATTGATTCTAGCGGTTTAATTTCTTGGGATTTATTCAAAAATACGCCAGATTATGAGTTTGTAGATTGGGATTTCTCAGGTTCAACCCAAGAAGAATATGAAAACTTGATGGCTATCTTTAATGCAGAGGAAAAAGAAGTCTATATCATGGATTACAACCATTTAGACGTTTACGCTTGCCGCATTATCGTACCAGGCATGTCTGATATCTATCCTGCTGATGACCTCATTTATGCCAATAATAATATGGGTATGGACTGGCGCGAGATCTTATTGGATCTACCACACCATCATCATGATGCTGAAACTTACCAAGAGTTATTGGCAGAATTAGATGAGCAAGATATTGACGATGCCACACGTGTTCGCGAATTTATCGGTATCGTGGCACCAAAAGCAAGCGGTTGGACAACATTACGTGTTGGTGAACTGAAATCCATGCTTTACTTAGCATTAGGTGAATTAGAATTCGCCTTAGATTGGGCAAACTGGACGATGAATATGAACAGCTCTGTATTTACGCCAGAACGTGTGAATTACTATCGTGCCTTAATCAGTATCATTGAATTGCATTTAGACAGTACTCGCGATCCACAGCAATATCGCACTGTATTTGAAAGAATGTATGGCAAAGAAGCCGTTCAACAAGCTTGGGCTGTAGTGGCAGAAAAAGGTAACCCGTTCTATAACTTGCCATCCAGCGATGAAACGCTTGAAAACTTCAAAGAACACCAAGCTTTACTTGGCGCTTATGCGAAATTACAAAAAGCTAAACGAGAAAATTGGAAGTAGATGATTTTCTCTCAATCATAAGGCGGACTTAATGTCTGCCTTATTTATTTCCGCATTAAAAAACTGCTTTAAAATCAACCGCACTTTTCACACAAAAACGCTTAAATTTATGCTATAATCCGTCGCAATTTTTTGATCAAAAAAGGAATAAAAATGACGGATTCAATCCATTCCTCTATTACCCCAGTCAATATTGAAGAAGAACTCAAATCTTCTTACCTTGACTACGCCATGTCGGTGATTGTTGGGCGTGCTTTGCCCGACGTACGTGACGGTTTAAAACCGGTGCATCGACGTGTGCTTTTCTCCATGGATCAATCTGGCATCACTGCCGGCAAAAAATACGTAAAATCTGCCCGTGTGGTAGGTGATGTAATCGGTAAATATCACCCGCACGGTGATTCTGCGGTGTATGACACCATTGTGCGTATGGCACAGCCGTTCTCATTGCGCTACATGTTGGTAGATGGGCAAGGTAACTTCGGTTCAATCGACGGTGATGCGCCAGCGGCAATGCGTTATACCGAAGTACGTATGCAAAAAATCACCCAAGCGTTATTAACTGACTTGGATAAAGAAACCGTGAATTTCTCGCCAAACTATGATGGCGAATTAATGATTCCGGATGTATTACCAACCCGTATTCCTGCACTTTTAGCAAACGGTTCTTCCGGTATTGCGGTGGGGATGGCAACGAATATTCCTCCACACAACTTAAATGAAGTTTTAGATGGCTGCTTGGCTTATATTGATAACGAAAACATCACCATTGATGAGTTAATGCAATATATTCCAGGTCCAGACTTTCCAACAGCGGCATTAATTAATGGCCGTAAAGGGATTGAAGAAGCTTATCGCACTGGCCGCGGCAAAGTGTATGTTCGCGCTCGTGCAAGCGTAGAAACCACAGATAAAGGCAAAGAGCAAATCATTGTGACCGAATTGCCTTATCAGGTGAACAAAGCCAAATTGGTAGAAAAAATTGCTGAGCTTATCAAAGATAAAAAAATCGAAGGCATCAGCAATATTATCGATCTTTCTAACAAAGAAGGGATCCGCATTGAAATCGACATCAAACGCGATGCCGTAGGCGAAGTGGTATTAAATCATCTCTATGCGCTTACCCAAATGCAGGTGACCTTCGGGATCAACATGGTGGCCTTAGATCACGGTCAACCACGTTTATTCAACTTAAAACAAATCATTGAAGCCTTTGTGATGCACCGTCGAGAAGTGGTGATTCGCCGTTCTTTATTTGAATTGCGTAAAGCCCGCGAGCGTACTCATATTTTAGAAGGTTTAGCGGTTGCGACATCAAATATCGATGAAATCATCGATATCATCCGTCAATCGAAAGAGCGTAAAGAAGCGGCAGAAAAATTAATTTCTCGTCCTTGGAAACTGAATAACGAAATTTTAGGTTTGCTTGATGCAGCGGCACGTCCAGCTGAGTTAGCGGCTGAATTTGGTATTAAAGGTTCGGATTACTACCTTTCTCCAGAACAAGTTGATGCAATCTTAGAACTTCGCTTACATCGCTTAACCGGTCTTGCTACCGAAGAAGTGATCAATGAATACAAAGAGTTATTGGTTAAAATTGCAGAACTTCTCCACATCATCAACAGCCCTGAGCGCTTGATGGAAGTGATTCGTGAAGAACTTGAACAAGTACGAGCACAATTTGCCGATGAACGTCGTACTGAAATTACTGCGGCTTCCGGTGATATTGATTTAGAAGATTTAATCGCTCAAGAAGATGTAGTAGTGACCCTTTCTCACGAAGGTTATGTGAAATATCAACCGCTTACCGACTACGAAGCACAACGTCGTGGTGGTAAAGGTAAATCCGCAACGAAGATGAAAGATGAAGACTTCATCGAAAAACTCTTAGTGGCGAATACTCACGATACGATTCTCTGTTTCTCGAGCCGTGGTCGCTTATATTGGTTGAAAGTCTATCAATTACCACAAGCTAGCCGTGGTGCGCGTGGTCGTCCGATTGTGAATATTCTACCGTTGCAAGAAAACGAGCGTATCACCGCAATCCTACCAATCTCTGCTTATGAAGAAGATAAATTCGTCATCATGGCAACGGCTGGTGGTATTGTGAAGAAAATTGCGCTAACCGAATTCAGCCGTCCACGTTCAAGCGGTATCATCGCCTTGAACTTACGTGATGAAGATGAATTAATTGGTGTGGATATTACCGATGGTTCTAACGAAATCATGTTGTTCTCTTCACAAGGTCGCGTGGTGCGTTTTGCTGAAAGCGCAGTACGTGCAATGGGTCGTTTAGCAACAGGTGTACGCGGTATTAAACTTGCTCTAACCAACGACATCGCTGACGATGAAAGTGCGGTCGAAATTGAAGAGGTTTCTGATGATAATGCAGAAGAAACACTCGATCTCAACATCGATAAAGTGGTTTCCTTAGTTGTGCCGAAAAATGACGGCGCAATCCTTACGGCGACGCAAAACGGTTACGGTAAACGCACACAATTAAGCGAATACCCAACCAAATCCCGTAATACCAAAGGGGTGATTTCGATTAAAGTGAGCGAACGTAACGGTAAAGTCGTTGCGGCGACACAAGTGGAAGAAACCGACCAAATTATGCTTATCACTGATGCGGGTACCTTAGTGCGTACTCGTGTAAGTGAAGTGAGCATCGTTGGCCGTAACACCCAAGGGGTTCGTTTAATTCGTACCGCAGAAGATGAGCACGTAGTCAGTCTTGAACGTGTTTGTGATGTGGATGATGAAGACGAAGGCACTGAAGATGTGACTTCTGAAGAATAATTGATCTTCCATTAAATAAAAGCCCCGCGTTTTGATTCGCGGGGCTTTTTTATTGCTCTCTAAAAATCTCTTTTAGGGATCTATTCTATTAATGAAAACTACTCGCCTTCTTCTAATTCATCAGCCATTGCAGCTAAGATTTCACGGGTTAAATACGCTAATGAACGATAGAAAGGAAGCGTTGCATAAGTTTCCACTTGGGTTAAGAATTTCGCTGCACAAGGCAATAAGAAATCACCGAATAAATCTTGTTGAGCGGATAGTGATTCCGTGTTGTCTTCTAACCAAGAAGCAGTAAGCAATAACAAAGCGAAATGATCCACATGCTCTGCCTCAGGCACATTACGAGTATTGCGGAAATCCACAAAACGTTGTACATCTATATCATAACTTGAAATAGCCGTTGGTACGTTACCGTTTGGACCAAACAATTTTTGATATTCTTGATCAAGCAACGTTAAATCAATTTTCATCTGTAAATTATCAATGGCCGCTTCGCTTTCTTTATCCGTAGAAAGTGCCCACACTTGACTTAAACCTTGTTGTTGCAGCCAATCAAATACCCCACTCAAAATGGGATCCGTAGGGCTGCGATAAAATAAATTGCCGAATAAACGGCTAATTAAAGAGAAATTATTAACTTGAGTTTCTGACATCTGTTGCTTTCCTATGATTGTGCTCAA
This sequence comes from Haemophilus sp. 27098_8_127, assembly GCF_041433495.1. Lineage (NCBI taxonomy): Bacteria > Pseudomonadati > Pseudomonadota > Gammaproteobacteria > Pasteurellales > Pasteurellaceae > Haemophilus > Haemophilus sp. 27098_8_127. The sequence continues at coordinate 73,287 of NZ_JAPWBP010000001.1, read as the reverse complement.
GATTGAGCTAAAAGTGCGGTCAATTTTGCTGTTGTTTTTTCGGCAGCTTCATCAAGCATCGCTTGGCGAGCAGCATTATCGATAATATGAATATCCCCAAACAGGGTGTAATCCACATTCTCGATACCGCAATAATTAAATAAACCATTGATCAAACAATGATTGAGAGACTTATCCACGCCGTATTCTTGATATTTTGCTACGCTGCTACCAATAGTGATAAATTGTTGCATCGCTTTACCTTGAAGCAGACCTTTGGATTCGCCATTTTCTGTTTTATAAGCAAAACCATGACTTAATACACGATCTAAATAGCCTTTCAAGATTGCGGGAAAACCCATCCACCATAAAGGATAAATCATCGTAATCAAATCTGCTTGGCGAATAAAATCATGCTCTTGCTGAATTTCTGCCGGAATAATCCCTTTATTCGCCGATTGTAATTCTTCAAAGGAAATAATCGGATTAAATTCCATGGTGTAAAGATCGCGCAAATGGGTTTCAACACCAAGTTGTTGGCTTGCTTTTACAACGCGATCTACGATAGCACGACCAAAACTTTTTTGGCTATTGGGATGTGCAAAAATAATTAAATGATTCATTCCGTTACCTTTTTCACTAACAATGTGATGCCATCAACGCGTTCTACCACCACCAGATCATTCACTGTTAAATGCTCGCCTTGAATGCGCCATGTGGTATCGCCAAAGGCACCACGACCAATACCGTTAGAACCGATTTCTAATACCGTGCCTTTTTTACCTAACAGAATATGATCTCGTTGATTTAAGGTCGTACGTGATTGGTCCTGATTATCTTTGCTATGTTGGTATTTCCACCAAAGCAGCGAGAGAATAATCGCTAAAATCGCATAAAAAACGGCTAACACGGTTAAGGATAAACTTGGTACTAACGCCATTACACCAGCAGTCACAATCGCAGCCAAGCCCCACCACAATAAAAATACGCCGGGCACGAGGGTTTCAGCAATTAACAATACAAAACCTAATACTAACCAATGCCACACCGACCAAGTTGTTAACCAATCTGCCATATCAACTCCTTGAGAGAAAAAGTGCGGTCATTTTTAACCGCACTTTAGGAAATTACGCTTTTTTGTCGCCTTTTAACAGTTCGGCAATACCCGCTACCGAGCCGATTAAATTACCGGCTTCAAGCGGCATCATGACCACTTTGCTATTTGGTGAACCACCGATTTGTTTTAAGGCTTCTGTGTATTTTTGTGCGATGAAGTAATTGATCGCTTTGGTATCACCGCTGGCAATCGCTTCTGATACCATTTGAGTTGCTTTCGCTTCCGCTTCTGCTGCACGTTCACGCGCTTCTGCTTGTAAGAAGGCTTCTTGACGCTCCCCTTCCGCTTTCAGAATTCGGGCTTGTTTTTCCCCTTCTGCACGTAAAATTTCCGCCTGACGAATACCTTCCGCTTCCAACACTTCCGCACGTTTATTACGTTCCGCTTTCATTTGTGCGTTCATTGAATCAATCAATTCACGTGGTGGACGCACATCACGAATTTCAATACGGGTAACTTTAATCCCCCAAGGATTGGTCGCTTCATCCACAATTGCCAACAAACGACCGTTAATGGAGTCACGTTGGGAAAGCATTTCATCCAATTCCATCGAACCTAATACGGTACGAATGTTAGTCATGGTTAAATTAATAATCGCCTGTTCTAAATGATTCACTTCATAAGCTGCACTGCGAGCATCAATCACCTGGACGAAACAAACCGCATCAATGGATACGTTCGCGTTATCCTTAGAAATAACTTCTTGTGAGGGAATATCTAATACCTGTTCCATCATATTGATCTTACGACCAACACGATCCACAAATGGAACCACAAAGTTCAAGCCAGGCATTAAGGTGTGGGTATAACGTCCAAAACGCTCAATCGTCCAGTTATAACCTTGCGGTACAGTTTTAAGTGCCGAAAATAGCACAACAACAACTAATACAATAAAGACGATTGCGGCAATAGATAAGCCTTCCATAGATTGCTCCTTAATGATGAGGAAATATAAGAAAAGTCTATCAAATTAGACCGCACTTTGTACATAAATATATTTATCGTTTTCTCTTATAAATTCAAAAAGATGCGTAATGCAATTCGGGGCATCTAAATCTTGATGAGAAACAAATAAAAGCTGCGTTTCACTATTATTAACAAGTTGTTCAATAAAATGTTTCACTAGCTTACGATTTAATCCATCAAGCCCTTGAAAAGGCTCATCTAAAATTAAAACAGGCGGATGTTTCACCATCGCTCGTGTGATTAAAAGCAAACGTTGCTGCCCCCAAGAAAGTGAACGAAATGACGTTTTTGCTAAATGAGTCAGATTTAAACGAGCTAACCACTGCATGGCTTTCAAACGAATTGCCTCTGGTACTTGTTGATAAATCCCTATACTGTCAAAAAAGCCCGAAATAATGACATCTAGCACGGAACAATTCACACGATAATCTAAATGCAGTTGGCTACTTACGTAACCAATTTTTTGTTTAATATCCCAAATCGTTTCACCTGAGCCTCGTTGTTTACCAAAGATCACCACATGATTCGAAAATGCCTGAGGATGATCGCCTGTAATCAAAGAAAGTAAGGTTGATTTTCCTGCACCATTTGGTCCTTTAATCCACCAATTTTCATGAGGTTGAACAACCCAGTTTAAATGATCCAAAATGACTTTATCGCCATACTGGACCGTGACATTTTTAAGCTCAAAGTGCGCTTGGTTTTCAGGTAGTTTTAGTAATGGTGAGGCTGGTTCAGGCAAAGCCACATCAACAGATTGCTCTGCATAAACTAATTGTTGATAAATACTTTGTTGCTCAATGGATTGGCGTTCACCTTCTAATACTAACTCTAAATTTTCCAACATGGCTAAATGAGTGGACTGTTCTGGAATATCCGCTAGACGATTAACAATTAGAACAATTGCACACTCTTTTTTCAGTTCGTTCAGCATCGCCATCCAATCTTGCACAGATTGCTGATCTAGCCCTTCAAAAGGTTCATCTAAAATTAATAGGTCGGGCTTTTGTAATAACGCTTGTGCCAATAATACTTTACGTGTTTCGCCAGTGGAAAGTTTGATAAAGAAACGATCTAAGAGATAAGTAATCCCTAATTTTTCTGCAATCTCTTCGCAAAAATCTAGCGATGAACTGCCATTTAAGATCATTTCCCTTGCGGTTTTACCAAAAAAATCTGGATCGGTATCATCATTATTTAAATTCTTTAATGTCGCTTCAAGAATTTCTCGCTGTTTTTCAAAAGAGAAAGATTGAACACGTTTGAAAGTATTACGATACTCCCCTTCCTGCAAAGACAATTCATTTTGCAAAGCTAAAGCAAACGCTGATTTTCCACTCCCATTACTGCCTACCACAACCCAATATTGTCGTGGATCAATCGCAAAGTGCGGTAAGTTTAAGGTCTGTTTTTGATGAAGCTCAAATTTTGCCTGCTGAATTAAAAGTGTCATTCTCTTTCCTTTAAAAACAAAAGGCGAGCAATTTGCCCGCCTTGTCAGATTAATTTAATTAACCGTTTTTACGCTCTTCTTCCATACATACTGCCGCAGTAAATAATACGTCAGTTGAAGAGTTTAGCGCGGTTTCTGTTGAGTCTTGTAAGATACCAATCACAAAACCTACACCGATCATTTGAGCTGCAATGTCATCATTAATACCAAATAAACTACAAGCTAATGGGATTAATAATAATGAACCACCTGCCACACCAGAAGCACCACATGCACAAAGCGCTGCCACAATACTTAATAACACCGCACTGATGAAAGATACTTCGATGCCTAATGTATGAACAGCCGCTAACGTTAATACAGTAATGGTAATTGCCGCACCCGCCATATTGATATTTGCACCTAATGGAATTGCCACAGAATAGGTTTCTTCATCAAGATTTAAGCGTTTTGCTAATTCAATGTTTACAGGAATGTTTGCTGCAGAGCTACGTGTAAAGAATGCCGTTACACCACTTTCGCGTACACAAGTCCACACTAATGGATATGGATTACGACGAATTTTCCAATAAACAAGAATTGGATTAAGTACAAAGGCAGTAAATAGCATTGTACCGATTAACACGAATAATAAGTGAACATATCCACCTAACGCAGATAAACCTTTGTCAGATAATGTTTCAGCCACTAAACCGAATACACCGAAAGGTGCAAATGAAATAATCACGTGAACAATTTTAGAAATGCCTTCTGCAAAATCAGCCACAACCTGTTTAGTTGTATCTGATGCATGACGAAGGGCTAAACCTAAACCGATAGACCACGCTAAAACACCGATAAAGTTTGCTTTGAAAATTGCATTTAATGGGTTATCCACCACATTCAATACTAAAGCAAGCATCACTTGGCCAACAGATTGAGGCGCTGAACTCGCATCCTCTTTTACTGCAAGAGCTACATCTGATGGGAATGCCATACTTGCAATTACTGCAGCCACAGCCGCTAAGAAAGTACCCAAAAGATAAAGCACTACGATTTCTTTCATATTGCTTTTAGAGCCCACTTTCTTATTAGCCAGTGCAGCCATAACAAGGAAGAAAATCAAAATTGGTGCAACTGCACGTAATGCTTTAACGAAAATTTGACCCAGCACACCAAAGCTAGATGCAAGATCAATGCCTGATGAATTTTTAACACTCTCATTCACCAATGCAACAAGGATCCCGAGTACCAAACCAACAGCAATTCGTTTTACCAAATTACCTTGGAAAAGAAAATGAAATAAACGTGATGTATTCATAATAGTTTTAAATGAAGATTAAGTTGAACTTCAGATCGTTACGATCCACCGAAACAGAGTAAAGATAGCTTAAATTTTGTTTAAAAGAAAATTTTTTCTTTATTATTTTATTAAAAAATTGAACTTTTTAAGCTTGGAATGAATTTTTTCTAAAATTTTCGCCTATAAAAAAATTTTTTCTATGTCCTATTGACATACTGTATCTAACCACAGTATATTACACCTGTATAAACAACCAATGATTAAAAACACACTAACTAAAAGGAACACAAGATGATGAACTACGCAAATACAGTTGCACAAAATGATATGACGTTTTCTTATCATCCTATGCCATTTTTCAATGATGTTGAAAGCAAATCGACATTTAATAAAAAATTAGATCTCAACCTTTATTGCATCAAACGTCCACAACAAACGTGTTTTATTCGTGTAACGAATCCGAATATGCTTGCTTGGGGAATTGAAATGGGCGATATGTTAGTGGTTGAAAAAAATGACAGCCTTTTCATCGGTGATCTTGTGGTATTGGAAAAACAAGATGAATTCCATATTTATGAATTTGCCGGTGTAAGCGGTAATGAATTTGTATTCATGGCATTAGATTCCAAAGTGGAGAATATTAAAACCACACAATGGACAAGCCTACCATTGGTTGGAACAGTAACAAATACCATCCACCAAATGAAACCAAGAAGAGATTTAATGAAATTTGCGGCTTAAGCCAATAAACAGATAATCTACGTAAAGAAAAAGTGCGGTTAATTTTAACCGCACTTTTTGTTGAAATAAAAAATTGTTATTACATCACGCGACGTGATTGTGTGTAAGTTCTTGCCCAGTAATCTTCATCTAATGAACTAATTGTTACACCTTGGCTTGAACTTGCATGCATAAATTGGTTGTTACCAATATAAACGCCCACATGGTTATTTCGACGGAAGAAGACTAAATCGCCTTTACGTAATTCATGTTTTTGGATTTGGCGACCTAAATAGCGTTGTTCTGAAGTTGTACGAGGAAGTTCCACACCATAAGCATCAAGGAAAGCGGTTTGCATAAATGCAGAACAGTCAATACCACGTTTTGTGCTTCCGCCCATTCTATAACGTGTACCACCCCATTCGTTATAAACTTGAGCAAGTGCTTTATCACCAATTAAACCAGATTTAGGACGGTTTGTTCTTAATTTAGGGTGAAGTCCACCTTGTTTCCCATCTAAACCTGCAATCAAACCCGTTAACTCAGCATCATCACTTTCACTAATCATGCCGTTTTGTGCCTGCCCCGAATTGTTAGAGCAGGCTGTTGTCAAAACAGCCAAACCTACAATAATCAAAATCTTCTTTAACATAGCTTTTAAATAATAAAAAAATATAAAAACAAAACTGGTCGGATTTTATCAAAAAGTCATTATGCCCGCCAGTCTTTATTGAATTTTTATGCAATTTTGTGAGTGAGATCTCAAAAAAATAAGGGCTACTCAATGAGCAGCCCTTAAAAGGATTAGAATTGATTATTTTTTCTTCGCTTTTGCATTTGGAAGATCGGTAATTGAACCTTCAAATACTTCAGCCGCAAGACCTACAGATTCATGAAGTGTTGGGTGAGCATGAATCGTTAATGCGATATCTTCCGCATCACAACCCATTTCAATCGCAAGACCGATTTCACCTAACAATTCACCACCGTTAGCCCCCACGATAGCCCCACCAAGTATACGATGAGTATCTTTATCGAAGATTAATTTGGTCATACCTTCTGCACATTCAGATGCAATCGCACGACCAGAAGCAGCCCAAGGGAATTTAGCGACTTCGTAATTTAAACCTTCTTGTTTACATTCTTTCTCAGTTTTACCTACCCAAGCTACTTCTGGTTCAGTATAAGCAATAGAAGGAATGACTTTTGGATCGAAGTAATGTTTTTGTCCTGCAATCACTTCTGCCGCTACGTGACCTTCGTGGACACCTTTGTGAGCTAACATTGGTTGACCAACAATATCACCGATTGCAAAGATATGAGGCACATTAGTACGCATTTGCTTATCAACATGAATGAAACCACGCTCATCCACTTCAACGCTAGCTTTACCTGCATCGATCAATTTACCGTTTGGTGTACGACCGATTGCCACTAACACTGCATCATAACGTTTAGTGTCATTGCATGCTTTACCTTCCATTGAAACATAGATACCATCGTCTTTTGCTTCAACTGCAGTCACTTTAGTTTCAAGCATTAACTTGAATTTTTTCTCAACTTGTTTGGTGTAGATTGCAACAACATCTTTATCTGCTGCTGGAATTACTTGGTCAAACATTTCAACCACTTCAACTTCAGAACCTAATGCATGATATACGGTACCCATCTCTAAACCGATGATACCACCACCCATGATTAACAGTTTTTTCGGTACTTCTTTTAATTTAAGTGCATCTGTTGAATCCCAAACACGTGGATCTTCATGTGGAATGAATGGTAATTGAATTGGGCGAGAACCCGCTGCGATAATCGCATTATCAAATTTAATTGTGGTTGGTTTACCATCACGATCACGTGCCACTAATGTGTGTGGATCGGTAAACGCCGCTAAACCTTCAACAACGGTGACTTTACGTTGTTTAGCCATACCTGCAAGACCGCCTGTTAATTTAGCCACAACCGCTTCTTTACCTGCGCGCACTTCATCTAAATCAATGCGAGGCTCAGCGAAATACACACCGTTTTTGCTTGCGTGTTTTGCTTCTTCAATTACTTTAGCAACGTGAAGTAATGCTTTAGAAGGGATACAACCTACGTTTAAACATACCCCACCTAATGTTGAATAACGTTCAACAAGTACTGTTTCTAAACCTAAGTCCGCACAACGGAATGCCGCTGAATAACCTGCAGGACCAGCACCAAGTACCACAACTTGGGTTTTAATTTCTTTACTCATTTTTACCTCGTAAAAACGTTCAAATTTTTGACCGCACTTGCGGTCCTTTCTGTAAGATGTGAGCCTAATCACTCACATCTTACCGTGTTAATTACATCACTAAGCGACGTAAGTCAGCTAATACGCCATTGATATAGCTTAAGAAACGAGCACCATCAGCACCATCGATCACGCGGTGGTCAAAAGATAATGATAATGGAAGCATTAAGCGTGGCTCGAATTCTTTACCATTCCAAACTGGTTGCATTTCTGATTTAGACACACCTAAAATTGCCACTTCAGGTGCATTTACGATTGGCGTAAAGTGAGTTGTACCAATACCACCTAAGCTTGAAATGGTGAAACAACCACCTTGCATATCAGAACCTGAAAGTTTACCGTCACGTGCTTTTTTGGAGACTTCCATTAATTCACGAGAGAGTTCGATAATACCTTTTTTGTTCACGTTTTTAAATACAGGTACAACAAGACCGTTTGGTGTATCCACCGCTACGCCAATGTTGATGTATTTTTTAAGTGTTAATTTTTGACCGTCTTCAGAAATAGAGCTATTGAAACGTGGGAACGCTTCTAATGCTTTCGCTACGGCTTTCATAATGAACACAACTGGTGTAATTTTCACATCCAATTTTTGTTTTTCAACAATCTTGTTCTGTTCTTTACGGAATGCTTCTAAATCGGTGATATCTGTGCGATCGAAGTGAGTAACATGTGGAATCATTACCCAGTTACGATGTAAGTTTGCACCAGAGATTTTGTTGATACGGCTTAATTCAACTTCTTCCACTTCACCAAATTTGCTGAAGTCAACTTTCGGCCATGGTAATAAACCTAAGCCTGCGCCGTTTGCCACACCATTACCCGCTGCTGCAGAAGATACAGTGCCTGTTTCAAACGCTTTAACAGCGGTTTTCACGTAAGCTTGAATATCTTCTTTTACTACGCGACCTTTACGACCCGTACCTTTTACGCGATCAAGGTTGATACCGTATTCACGTGCTAAACGGCGAATCACTGGAGTTGCGTGTGCATAGCCAGCGCTTGCGACAACTTGTTCTTGGCTTAAGCCAGATACATTACCTGGTTGTGCTACCGGCGCCGCTGCAGGTGCTGCTTGAGGCGCTGGAGCTGCCGCTACTGGAGCCGCTGCAGGAGCAGGTGCTGCACCCGCCACTTCAAATTTCATAATTAATGAACCAGTTGAAACTTTATCACCTGATTTCACTAAAATTTCTTTTACCACACCCGCGAATGGAGCTGGTACTTCCATTGAGGCTTTATCGCCTTCAACGGTAATTAAAGATTGCTCTTCAGAAACGCTGTCACCAACGGCAACCATGATTTCAGTTACGTTAACTTCATCACCACCAATATCAGGTACGTTCACTTCTTTAATGGCTGAAGCTGTTGGTGCTGCTGCAGGTGCTGCCGCCTGTTGAACTGGCGCTGCGGCTGGTGCTGCACCCGCCACTTCAAATTTCATGATTAATTTGCCTGTAACCACTTTATCGCCTACGTTGATTAAAATTTCTTTTACCACGCCAGCAACTGGAGCAGGGACTTCCATTGACGCTTTATCACCTTCAACGTTGATGATTGATTGATCAACTTCAACGGTATCACCAACCTTCACCATAATATCTGTCACGTTTACTTCGTCTGAGCCGATATCTGGTACATTGACTTCAACTACACTTGCAGCTGCTGGTGCGGCTGCCGGCGCTGGTGCTGCAGCGGCTGGAGCAGGTGCTGCCGCCTCCGCTGACTCTAGAACAAGCATTGGTGTGCCAGTTGTGACTTTATCACCCACTTTCACTAATACTTCTTTTACCACACCGGCTTCTGGTGCGGGTACTTCCATTGAGGCTTTATCACCTTCAACATTGATAATACTTTGATCAGCGATAATGGTATCACCTACTTTCACCATCACTTCTGTTACGGTAACTTCATCACTACCGATATCAGGAATTTGAATTTGTTTTGACATGTTATCTTACCTTTAAAAAACGCAGTTAAAATCAACCGCACTTTATTTGTAGATGATCCTGTGCGTTTTGCGCACAGGATGTTTTTATTAAGCGTAAAGCGGGTTTAAAACTTCAGTTTTTAAACCAAATTTCGCGATTGCATCAGCCACTACTTTCGCATCAAATTTGCCTTGTTTTGCAAGCTCATGTAATGCTGCAACCACAACATAACGCGCATCCACTTCGAAGTGTTCACGTAAGTTTGCACGGCTGTCTGAACGACCGAAACCATCAGTACCTAATACGTGATAGCTTCGTGCAGGAATGAATGCACGAACTTGTTCTGCGAATAATTTCATGTAGTCAGTTGCCGCAACAGCTGGCGCATCGTTCATGACTTGTGCAATGTAAGGTACACGTGGTGTTTCTGTTGGGTGTAACATATTCCAACGTACGGCATCCGCACCTTCACGAGCGACTTCAGTGAATGAAGGCACACTATATACATCTGAGCTTACGCCATATTCATTTGCAAGGATTTGTGCCGCTTCACGAACGTGACGGAAGATCGCACCAGAACCTAATAATTGAACATGACCTTTGTTGTCTTTCGCTTCAACGGTTTCAAATTTATAAAGACCTTTACGAATACCCTCTTCTGCACCTTTTGGCATTGCTGGTTGTTCGTAAGTTTCATTTAATGTGGTGATGTAGTAGAACACATCTTCTTGTTTTTCACCGTACATACGGTTGATACCGTCTTGTAGGATAACTGCCACTTCATAAACGTAAGCTGGGTCATAAGACACACAGTTAGGAATAACAAGAGATTGAATATGGCTGTGACCATCTTCGTGTTGTAAACCTTCACCATTTAATGTTGTACGGCCAGAAGTACCACCGATCATGAAACCACGTGCTAATTGGTCACCTGCTGCCCACATTAAGTCACCCACACGTTGGAAACCAAACATTGAGTAGTAGATGAAGAATGGAATCATCGGCAGGTTATTTACAGAGTATGAGTTCGCTGCCGCTAACCAAGATGATGCAGCACCTAATTCATTGATACCTTCTTGTAATACTTGACCATCTTTCGCTTCACGGTAGTAAGCCACTAAGTCACGGTCAGAAGGTACATAGTTTTGACCATGTGGGTTGTAAATACCGATTTGACGGAATAAACCTTCCATACCGAAAGTACGTGCTTCGTCAGCGATAATTGGCACAATTTGTTTACCAATATTTTTATCTTTCAATAAGGTATTTAAGAAACGCACGAATGCCATTGTAGTTGAAATTGGACGCGCTTGTTCTTCCAATAATGGGGCAAATTCTTCCAATGATGGCACTTTAAATTCAGTGGTGAATTTTGGTAAACGTTTTGGTAAGTAACCATTTAACGCTTTACGTCTGCCGTGAAGATAATTGTATTCTTCCGAACCTTCTGGGAAGGTGATGTACGGATAGTTAGGGATATCTTCATCTTTAATATCTAATTGGAAATGATCACGGAAAGATTTTAAGCTTTCGAGAGACATTTTTTTCGATTGGTGCGCAGTGTTTTTACTTTCTGCTTCAGGAATTTTATAACCTTTAACCATGTGCGCTAAGATCACAACAGGTTTACCTGCAGTTTGCGCTTTATGGAATGCCGCATAAAGTTTTTCTGAATCGTGACCACCACGTCTTAATGCCCAGATTTCATCATCTGTCATATCAGCCACTAATGCAGCGGTTTCAGGATAACGACCGAAGAAGTGTTCACGAACGTATGCACCATTCTTAGATTTGAAGGTTAAATAGTCACCGTCAAGTACTTCCATCATTAATTGGGTTAATTTGCCGGTAGTATCTTTTGCAAATAATTTATCCCAGCCACTACCCCACATAACTTTAATGACTTCCCAACCAGCACCAGCAAATAAACCTTCTAATTCTTGAACGATTTTGCCGTTACCCGTTACAGGACCATCTAAACGTTGCAAGTTACAGCTTACTACGAAGATTAAGTTATCTAAGCCTTCACGTGCTGCAAATGTTAAATCACCTTTTGCTTCGATTTCGTCCATCTCACCGTCACCAAGGAAAGCATACACTTTTTGATCTTTGGTGTCTTTTAAGCCACGGTTATCTAAGTATTTTAAAAAACGAGCAGTACGGATTGCATTTACTGGACCTAAACCCATCGATACTGTGGAGAATTGCCAGAATTCAGGCATTAATTTCGGGTGTGGGTAAGAAGAAAGACCTTTACCTGGTTCACATTCCTGACGGAAATTATTCATTTGATCCTCAGTAATACGACCTTCAACGAATGCACGAGCATACATACCTGGTGCCGCGTGGCCTTGGAAGAAGACTAAGTCACCGCCGTTTTTATCTGTAGCAGCTTTGAAGAAGTGGTTAAAACAGACTTCATACATGCTTGCTGCAGATTGATAAGTTGAAATATGGCCACCTAATTCAAGATCTTTTTTCTGGCCACGTAATACCGCCATGATCGCATTCCAACGTACAGCACTACGAATACGACGCTCAATAGCTTTATCACCTGGGTATGCTGGCTGTTCAGAAACAGGGATGGTATTAACATAAGGGGTTGTTACGCCACCTTTTGCAATGTTCACACCACCATTACGTGCCTGATCAATCACCTGATTGATGATGTAATGCGCACGCTCTGCGCCTTCGGCACGAATTAATGAATCAACAGCTGACAACCAATCTTGTGTTTCAATTGGGTCAATATCGTTTACTAAGGTATCTGACATAGTCTTTCCTTATTTTACTGAGTGAAAATGAAGTTTGGTCATGACCAAACACGAAAATCAAGCTTGTTAATCAATGTTACAAACATTTAACAAATCTTGTAAATTTTAGAAGATTTTTTGCAAGAAAGATAGTAGATTTTCACTGTTCTCACGCATTTCTTCCTGTTATTGCAATAGTCTTCATTAAAAGTGCGGTCATTTTTAAAGGATTTTTGGGTTTAAATTAAAGCATACTTTATATATTGCATTCCTTACCCGCTTTGATCTAAAGTGTTCGCATGCTTTTGAGCTTTTTAGAGGACAAAATATGAACACGACAACTCGCCCAATCTTTTCTCATAAACGAATAGCGCTCGTTGCACATGACAGCTGCAAACAAAATCTGCTCAATTGGGTAAAGAAACACAAAGAAGCACTCGCTCCCCATCAACTTTATGCGACGGGTACAACTGGCCATCTATTAGAAAGAGAAACGGGACTCAAAATAGCCTCGCTATTAAGTGGCCCTATGGGTGGCGATCAACAACTTGGTGGACTAATTGCTGAGAAAAAAATTGATATGATGATTTTCTTTTGGGATCCGATGAACGCCGCGCCACATGATCCCGATGTAAAAGCCTTAATGCGCATTGCAACTGTTTGGAATATTCCTGTGGCAATTAATCAAAGTACCGCTGATTTTCTTTTAACATCAAGCTTATTTGATCAAGAAATCAATATTGATATCCCCGATTATGAAGGATATTTAAAAGCACGTTTAAATTAACTAAATAAAAAGGAGATAAATCACTTTATCTCCTTTCTGTTTATTTAGTCGTTAATTACTTACCTTGCATTGCCGCGCTCATGATCAACATAAATAACACGCCTTGCACCTGCTCTTCAGGAATCACTTGACCATTGAGTTTGAGTTCGCCGTTTTCGAGCACTAAAGCAAGCGTCACATTTTTATCGTTATTCACCACAATATTTTGTGCTGCTGCTTGTTTGGCTTGCTCTTCAATTTTCTCTTTAATCAACGCTTTATCTTCTTCTGGAGCAAATTGTGTCATGATTTTTTCTGCTGTCGCTTTATCTACATGAATATGCACCGCAAAATCCGTAAATTGTTTATATAAACTTCCTTTCATTAAATCAAATTTTGGATCTTTCGCTAATGCCACATTGAGATCTAATGACACTTTACCTTGATTATCTGAAATTGATACTGGGTTGAGTTTAAGTTGAGGCTGATTATTAAAAATAGCCATACCATGCTCTTCAACCCATGAACTTAAAATTTCAGATACCACTTCATCATTCACATTTTTATCATCTCTAACAGACTTAAATACCGTGAAAACAGCTTCAATCAACGCATTTGCTGCGTTTGCTTCAATATGATTTAATTCACTATTGTTAGTTAACTTCCCTAACTCTTTTCCATCTAGAACAAATGAATCTACTGCACTCTCACTTTTTAAATTTACAAAATCACCATTAAGTGAAATATCAGATGTGGCTTTTAAGCCTTTTTCAATAAGAGAAGTCGTTTTTCCAGCATAGTCCGTGCTCGTCATTTCGAAGCTTTCAGTTGAATAAGAACCTTTCCCCGTATAAATGTAAGCCCATTTTGTAGGATTGAATGAAGCATCCAATTTCATGCCCTTCATCTTCGTTTTTACCGACTTAACTGCAGTAGCGTCCTGGCTATCCCCATCTGCACTACTAGGGCCTAAATCAGCAGTCACTTCGTCTAAGGTCATGTCATATTTTCCCGCTCGATCTTTATCTATATCAAAACCAATGTTGATATTTGACCAGGAGATCTTATTTTGCGGTGAGTGAGGATCTGCCATTTCCCCAGCTGCTAATTCAACTTTACCTTTTGTTGCTAAACTATAGCTAGTCGAAGCTTGATATTGAACAGGTTTATCTGATTTAAGAAAATCAAATAGCGGCTGAGTTGTTTCATTTTTACCAATCACACCTTGTGCTGAAAACATTGTTGGTACGAAGTTAAATTTTTCCAACTGATTAAGTGGAAATGGTCCATGATAAAGCTTAGTTGAAAGTGGAATAGTAAATACTTGTCCTTCTTTTGGTAAAGAAATAACGACTTCATCTTCCACTTGAGAAGTAAAGAAACTGCGATCAAATTGCTTATTTTTATAAACAAGATTCACTGAATCTGGCAAACCTAAACTTTGGAATTTTTGGTTCGCTAATTCAATTTGACGCAAATATTCAGTTTGTGCTTTTTCCCCAGTAAACCATGCACCACCGATGCCGACAATACCGAGGGCAACAATGACACCTAATGCTACAGTTGATTTTTTCATTTTGATTCCTTTGCTAACTAATAGATGATTAAAATTGCTGGCAATTTATCACAAATCACAATTTTTTTCTTATTTTTAAAAAATAATTTTATATCCCCCCTTGAACTTCTCATCTCTGGACTTATTTTGTAAAACAAGAACGGAAATGACCGCACTTTAAAAGGAAGAAAAATTTTTAAATCTTGCCTCTTGAAATGCGAAAAAGTATCCACATCTTATTCATCGTAATAGTTTACAACGAATTTAAAATTTAATTAGGAGTAACAACATGGGAAAAATTATTGGTATTGACTTAGGTACAACAAACTCTTGTGTCGCTGTAATGGATGGTGACAAACCTCGCGTAATTGAAAACGCAGAAGGCGATCGTACTACCCCGTCAATTATCGCTTATACAAATGATAACGAAATTTTAGTGGGTCAACCGGCAAAACGCCAAGCGGTGACCAACCCGAAAAATACATTATTCGCAATCAAACGTTTAATTGGTCGTCGTTTTGATGATGCTGAAGTAAAACGTGATATCGACATTATGCCATTTGAAATCACCAAAGCAGACAATGGTGATGCATGGGTAAATGTAAAAGGTGACAAACTTGCACCGCCACAAATTTCTGCAGAAGTATTGAAAAAAATGAAAAAAACTGCAGAAGACTTCTTAGGTGAGCCAGTGACTGAAGCAGTAATCACTGTTCCTGCATACTTTAACGACGCTCAACGTCAAGCAACAAAAGATGCAGGTCGTATCGCAGGCTTAGAAGTTAAACGTATTATCAATGAACCTACAGCTGCAGCATTAGCTTACGGTTTAGATAAAGGTCAAGGCAACAAAACTATTGCTGTTTATGACTTAGGTGGTGGTACATTCGACTTATCTATCATCGAAATTGATGAAGTAGGTGGCGAAAAAACCTTCGAAGTATTAGCAACCAACGGTGATACTCACTTAGGTGGTGAAGACTTCGATAACCGTGTAATCAACTACTTAGTGGATGAGTTCAAAAAAGAACAAGGCGTTGATTTACGTAATGACCCACTTGCAATGCAACGTTTAAAAGAAGCAGGTGAAAAAGCGAAAATTGAACTTTCTTCTGCACAACAAACTGATGTGAACTTACCTTACATCACTGCAGATGCTACAGGTCCTAAACACTTAAACATCAAATTAACTCGCGCTAAATTAGAATCTTTAGTAGAAGATTTAGTGGCGAAATCACTTGAACCTGTAAAAGTTGCATTAAACGATGCTGGCTTAAGTGCATCACAAATTGATGATGTTATTCTAGTGGGCGGTCAAACCCGTATGCCATTAGTACAACAAAAAGTAGAAGAATTCTTTGGTAAAGCCCCTCGTAAAGATGTGAACCCAGATGAAGCCGTTGCTATCGGTGCAGCAGTTCAAGGTGGTGTATTAGCGGGTGATGTAACTGATGTATTATTGTTAGACGTAACGCCGTTATCTTTAGGTATCGAAACTATGGGTGGTGTGATGACTACCTTAATTGAGAAAAACACGACGATTCCAACTAAAAAATCGCAAGTATTCTCAACAGCAGAAGATAACCAAAGTGCAGTAACCATTCACGTGTTACAAGGTGAACGTAAACAAGCATCAGCGAATAAATCTTTAGGTCAATTCAACCTTGAAGGCATCAACCCTGCTCCACGCGGTATGCCACAAATTGAAGTAACCTTCGATATCGACGCTGACGGTATTATCCACGTTTCTGCGAAAGATAAAGGTACGGGTAAAGAACAACAAATCACCATCAAAGCCTCTTCAGGTTTAAGTGATGAAGAAATTCAAAAAATGGTTCGTGATGCAGAAGCAAATGCTGAAGCAGACCGTAAATTTGAAGAATTAGTACAAGCTCGTAACCAAGCAGATCACCTTGTACACAGCACACGTAAACAATTAGAAGAAGCAGGTGACAAAGTTCCAGCTGAAGATCGTGCAGCAATTGAAAGCGCATTAAGCGATTTAGAAACTGCAGCGAAAGGTGAAGATAAAGCAGCAATCGAAGCTAAACTTCAAGCGCTTGCAGAAGTGGCTCAAAAACTTGCTCAGGCGGCTCAACCACAAGGTGATGCACAACAAGCTCAAAGCAACAGCAAACCAAATGATGATGTTGTTGATGCTGAGTTTGAAGAAGTGAAAGATAATAAATAATTTCACTTGAACCAAAATTAAAGGGCGTAGCAATACGCCCTTTTGGCATATTCATTAAATGCCGTTTTTCCTGACTTTATTTAAAAAAGTGAAATCAGGAAAAATAAACCAGGAGGATAAATGGTGTTAAAACTCTACCCAATCGTACAACAACGCTTAAATAACAACATAGCAGATGAGATAATTCCGTCCCTTTGGCAAAACAATCTCGATAAACTACCACAAGGTCACTATTGTTATAGCATTTATTTTAATTATGCTACGAATTACCAAGCAGACTATGATTTTGCGATTGCAAGTGAAGTAGTATCAGAAACAGATATCCCAGTGATTGAAATTGAAGATTTGAGTTGCTACGAAGTTTTTCGTTGCAAAGTAGATGAAATTTATCAAACATGGCAACTAATCTGGAAAAAAGAACAACAAGGTTTACTTAAGCGGGCTTATTCGGTGGATTTTGAAAAACACCACCCTGATGGTTTGGTAGAAATTTATATTGCTGTTGAACCTCATTGCTAAGCTCAAAGTGCATAAAATTTTATAAAAAATGACCGCACTTTATCCCCAAACAAACACAACTAAAGGAAAAAACAATGAAATTCGAAACGAAATGCCTCCATGCTGGCTATAGCCCTAAAAACGGTGAGCCACGTGTTCAACCAATCGTACAAAGCACCACTTATACTTACGATTCTGCAGAAGAAATTGGCAAGTTATTTGATTTACAAGCAGCCGGTTATTTCTATACTCGCCTAGCAAACCCAACAACAAATGCTGCGGAAGAAAAAATCACGGCACTTGAAGATGGTGTAGCAACAATGTGTACTGCTTCTGGTCAATCTGCAGTTTTCTATGCGATGTTGAATATTTTAGAAGCCGGCGATCATTTTATTTCCTCTTCTTATGTGTATGGCGGCACTTACAATTTATTTGCCCATACCTTCAAAAAAATGGGCATTGAAGTGACTTTTGTGGATCAAGACTTACCGCTTGAAGAGCTCAAAAAAGCAATCCGTCCAAATACAAAAGCTGTTTTTGCTGAAACCATTGCGAACCCCGCTTTACGCGTGTTGGATATTGAAAAATTTGCTTCCTTAGCGCAAGCAGCAGAAGCGCCATTATTAATTGATAACACCTTTGCTACCCCCTATTTTTGTCGTCCAATCGAATTTGGCGCAAACGTGGTCATTCACAGCACATCTAAATATTTAGACGGTCATGCTATTGCCTTAGGAGGATCCATTACTGATGGTGGTAATTTTAATTGGAATAACGGCAAATATCCGCAATTAAGCACGCCAGACCAAACTTATCATGGTTTGGTTTATACCGAAACCTTTGGCCCTGCGGCTTATATTGTCAAAGCACGCGTGCAATTAATGCGTGATTTAGGCGCAACCCCAGCGCCACAAAATAGTTTCTTATTGAATGTAGGTATGGAAACCCTTGCGCTTCGTATGCAACGTCATTATGAAAATGCACAGGCTGTAGCCGAGTTTTTAGAAAAACATCCGCAAGTCGCTAAAGTGAATTATCCAGGCTTACCAAGCTCACCAGATTACGCGCTCAAACAAAAATATTTACCTAATGGTTTGTGTGGTGTCATTTCCTTTGAGATTAAAGGTGACAAAGAAACCGCGGCAAAATGGTTAAACGCGTTACAAATGACCTCACGTGAAGTACACGTAGCCGATATTCGTACTTGTGCGTTACATCCAGCAACTTCAACGCATCGCCAATTAAGTGAAGCTGAGTTAGAAAAAGCCGGTATTTCTGCAGGACTTATTCGTCTTTCTTGTGGTATTGAAAATATTCAAGATATTTTAGCCGACTTAGAGCAAGCATTCGCTGCAGCGAAATAAGTGTTATAAGGCAGGCAAATTGCCTGCCACTTTAAATAACGAGAGATAAAAACGTTCAGCTTATCGCTTATTTTTATTTGTTTACTTATCTTAATAGTAAGCAAACAAAAACAAGTATAAATTAACGTATTTACCCTTGATATTTCTGCCTTAGGCATCATTTTTATTGTTAGGTATGTTGTTATGCAGTACCACACAATAACAAAATAAAATTTTTTAAATTTATATTTTTAAACGGAAAACGAAAACATTATGGCAAAGAAAGATTATTACGACGTTCTTGGTGTTGAACGTGGCGCAGATGAAAAAGCAATTAAACGTGCTTACAAAAAACTCGCCATGCAATATCACCCTGATAGAACCAAAGGTGATAAAGCCAAAGAAGAAAAATTTAAAGAAATCCAAGAAGCCTATGAAATCCTAGGTGATAAAGAAAAACGTGCCGCTTACGATCAATACGGTCACGCAGCCTTTGAACAAGGCGGCATGGGAGGCGGCGGCTTTGGTGGCGGATTCAGCGGTGCTGATTTCGGTGACATTTTTGGAGATATGTTCGGTGATATCTTCGGCGGTGGCGGGCGTGGTCGTCAGCGTGTAGTACGCGGTGAAGATTTACGTTATGACATCCAAATTACGTTAGAAGAAGCCGTAAAAGGTACAACCAAAGACATCCAAATTAATACGCTTGCTCACTGTGATAGCTGTGATGGTACTGGTGCAGAAAAAGGATCAAAAGTTGAGACATGCCCAAGCTGTCATGGCTCAGGTCGTATTCGTCGCCAACAAGGTTTCTTCGTAACTGAAGCGGTTTGTCCTACTTGTCATGGTTCTGGTAAGAAAATTGAAAAACCATGTAAAAGCTGCCATGGCGAAGGTCGTGTTCACAAAAAGAAAAATCTTTCCGTTAAAATCCCAGCAGGTGTGGATACCGGCAACCAATTACGCTTAAGCGGTGAAGGTGCGGCTGGCGAAAATGGTGCTCCAGCAGGTGATTTATATGTGGTTATTCACGTTAAAGAACATCATATCTTTGAACGTGATGGCAATAACCTCTACTGCGAAGTGCCAATCAGTTTCTCAATGGCTGCGTTAGGTGGTGAAATTGAAGTTCCAACCTTAGACGGTAAAGTGAAACTCAAAATCCCTGCGGAAACCCAAACAGGCAAACTATTCCGTATGCGTGGTAAAGGGGTGAGCTCTACACGTAGTGGCTACGCAGGCGATCTCATTTGTCGCGTAGTGATTGAAACACCGGTGAACTTAAATAAAGAACAAAAAGAATTATTAGAAAAACTGGAAGAAAGTTTGAAAGGACAAAAATCGCATAGTCCGAAATCTTCAAGCTTTTTAGACGGTGTGAAGAAATTCTTTGATAACTTAGGTAAGTAAGCCTAAACAAAAAAGTGCGGTCAATTTTAAAACTATTTTGAAATTGACCGCACTTTTACTTTATACGACTGAAATCGCTTTTATTTGTACATAAACATCCATGCCTTGAGCAAAATGCAATTCATGAAATGCCCATTTACTGATACTTGCCCAAACTTTATGCCCTTCCACCAACACCGCAATATCAATGCGATTCTCTTGCGGAACGATTTGTACAATTTGTCCACGTAAGATATTACGAATACTCGTTTGTTCTGGCTTGCTGAGAGTGAGTGATACATCGGAACTATAAATACAGACACGTACTTTTTCATTCGCTTGATGATGCACTTCGTTAATCCAAAGCTGTTGCTCGCCCAAAGAAAGTGCGGTCATTTTATAGGTTGGATTATGCAAATATACAGGCAATGCCAACACACTACTCTGCTCCGATTCACCTTTCCAAGGGGCAAATAACGGACTGTTCCAGACATTTTCTAAGGTGTCATAGGCTTTCACTTTGCCATTTTCCATCAGCACAACGCGATCTGCCAAACGTAATAATTCGTCCAAACTGTGCGTCACATATAAAATCGGCACATTAATTTCTTTGGATAGACTTTCTAAATATTGCATAAGCTCACGTTTACGAGGCACATCTAAAGCTGAAAGCGGTTCATCCATTAACAAAATATCAGGATCCGTTAATAAGGCTCGTCCAATCGCCACACGTTGTTTTTCTCCGCCTGATAAAGTAAGCGGATAGCGTTTGAGTAACGGTTCGATACCAAGGAGCTGAACGATATAGTCAAAATCTTCACGGCTAACGTGCTTCATGCCATAACGTAAATTGCCTTTGACGTTGTAATGCGGAAATAAACGCGCATCTTGGAATACATAGCCGATTTTGCGCTGATGCACGGGAAGATTCTCACCGCTCTCTACATCCACCAAAGTGCGGTCATTTAAACGAATAAATCCTTGATCAGGATGAGTTAAGCCACTCACTAAATTAATCAATGAGGTTTTCCCCGAACCCGACAAACCGAAAATAGCCGTCACACCTTGAGTTGGCAATTGCAGACCCGCACGTAAGGTCAGGCGTCCTAATTGTTGTTGTACATTAATGTGTAGCATCGCCTTGCCCCAATTTTTTCTGCATCCGTTTACTTAAGGTTTCGGAAAGCAATAAAGAAATTAATGAAAGGATCACCGCAAACAAGCAAAGGCGTGCAGTTTGTGCTTCTGCACCAGGTGTTTGGATAAACGAATACATTGCTAAAGGAATGGTTTGAGTTTCACCCGCAATATTCGAAACGAAAGTAATGGTTGCACCAAACTCTCCTAAAGAGCGTGCAAAACCTAATACTAAACCCGCCAATACACCTGGTAAAGAAAGAGGCAACGTGATTGTAAAAAAGACTCGCCAAGGCGAAGCACCAAGCGTTTGTGCGGCTTGCTCCAACTTAAAATCAATGCTTTCCAAGGAAAGACGAATTGCCCGCACAACCAATGGAAATGCTACCACTGCAGAAGCTAATACCGCCCCCTTCCAGCTAAAGCCAAAGGATAAGCCAAACCATTGATATAAATACTTACCGATAAAGCCGTTACGCCCCATGGCGACTAATAATAAATAACCGATTACCACTGGCGGTAACACCAAAGGCAGATGAATAATCCCTGTAATCAGTGACTTACCGTAGAATTCCTTACGAGCCAGTAACCAAGCGATAAAAATCGCAAAAGGCAAACTCCAAAGCATAGAACTCAATGCGACACTCATGCTTAAGTGAATCGCATCCCATTCCATCGGGCTTAATTGAAACCAAGAGA
The DNA here is from genome assembly GCF_041433495.1 of Haemophilus sp. 27098_8_127. Taxonomy (NCBI): domain Bacteria; kingdom Pseudomonadati; phylum Pseudomonadota; class Gammaproteobacteria; order Pasteurellales; family Pasteurellaceae; genus Haemophilus; species Haemophilus sp. 27098_8_127. The sequence goes on along the minus strand of NZ_JAPWBP010000001.1, from coordinate 51,230 downwards.
GCAAAATATTTCCTTGTGTATATATCGATATGACGAAATTTCTTTAGAGATAACAAAAAGGACAGTTTCCTGTCCTTTCTTTATAAAGTCTGAGCTCATTATTTCACAGAGAAACCATATTCAACAAATATTTTTTTCGCTGCACTCGATTCTAAGTAGTTAAGGAAATCACGGGTATCTGCATTGTCATGATCTTTTAAAATCGCGACTGGATATTCAACCGGTTTATAGCTATCTTTCGGGAATACACCTACTGCTTTCACGTCTTTACTCACTTTTGCATCAGTGCTATACACGATACCGTAAGGCGCTTCAGCGCGTTCAACTAAGGCTAACGCGCCACGTACGTCTTTCGCACGCGCTAATTTATCTTTAACTTGATCCCATAAATTTAATTTCGTTAATGATTCTTCTGCATATTGTCCTGCAGGAACATGCGCAGGATCACCCACAGATAAATAGCTATCTTTTAAGCCTTTGATCCACTCACCTTTAGCAATATCCACTGAATTAGCCGCACTTTTAGCCGGCGCAATTAACACCAATTCATTACCCGCTAATACTTTTTCAGTTTCTTTTACGGTGAGATTTTTATCTGATAAATATTTCATCCATTTGTTGCTAGCTGAAATAAATAAGTCTGCAGGTGCACCTTCTTCAACTTGTTTTGCAAGGGTAGAAGAAGAAGCAAAAGAGAAAACGACGGTATTATTTGGCTTTTCAGTTTGGTATTGATCCGCAATTTGTTGTAACGCATCAGTCATTGAAGCTGCTGCAAACACAGTCACTTTTGCTGATGCAGCAAAAGATACGCCCATGCCCGCAATTAAAAGTGCGGTTGCAAATTTAGTTAATTTCATTATTTATCTCCTATATAAATGAAACTATATATAAAAAAATATACTACGAGTAAATTATAACTTGAATTTTTAAATAAGCATACAGAAAAACTTAAAGATCAAGTAAAATAAACAGAATTGTGTATTAGGAGGAGATGATGAAACAAACTGAAATTTTACTGACTATCAAACTTCATCAAGAATTATTTATTGATCCAAAACGTGTTCGCCTCTTAAAAGAAATTAAAGAATGTGGCTCAATCAACCAAGCGGCCAAAAACGCTAAAGTGAGCTATAAAAGTGCTTGGGATCATCTTGAAGCGATGAATAAAATCAGCCCCAAACCGCTTTTAGAACGTAATATCGGTGGGAAAAATGGGGGCGGTACTTCATTAACCACTTATGCTGAGCGTTTACTGCAGCTTTATGATTTACTCGAACAAACACAAGAGCACGCGTTCCATATTCTGCAAGATGAGACGATCCCACTAAACAGCCTCCTTTCAGCAACGGCAAAATTCTCCTTACAAAGTAGCGCGCGCAATCAATTTTTCGGGAAAGTGGCAAGCCAACATATTGTGGACTCCCGCTGCATTGTTGCAGTAAACATTCAGGATTTAGCTCATCCATTACATGTTTCAATCACAATGCGCAGTGCAGAGCGACTCAGACTCATTACTGAAAAAGAAGTGATGGTCATGTTTAAAGCCCCTTGGGTAAAAATTAGCACCACCCCATTAGAAGAAAAAAATAACCTTTTCCAAGCGACGATTCTTTCTATGCAGAATGAAGAAGCGATTTTGAAAATAAAGGACAGCTCAATTGAATTTTGTGCGAGTATTCATAGCAAAGATGGTTGGAAAGTGGGACAAGATGTGTGGTTACACGTGGATCCAGAACAGATTATTTTGGCAACATTGAAATAATCCTAGAAACAAAAAGTGCGGTTAAAATTAACCGCACTTTTTTATTTTAATTTATAACGCAATCTCATCAATCGAGCGTCCAAAACTTGGCAAAAAGACCTGCAAAAAATAATCCATTTCTTGGCTGTGCCATTGTTCCATTAAATTTTCTAAGCGTTTTTTCGCTGTTTTAAATTCATGGTTACCATGCTCTAATTCAAATTGGGCTTTAATATAGGCACAAATCAAATCCGCTTGTTTTACTATATGCTTTTCTTCTGGACTAAATTGCTCACTATCTAAGTATGGCGCGAAACTGTCTTGTAATTCTGTCGGGAGCAAACTAATTAAATGCAATTCTGCTGCCGCTTCAATGTCTTTGTAAGCATGAGTAATTTCAGAATTGAAATACTTAATTGGGGTCGGCAAATCACCAGTAAAAATTTCAGAAGTGTCATGATACATTGCCATCACCGCAATACGCTCAGGATTAACTTCCCCACCAAAAAATTGATTTTTAATAATGGCTAAGGCTTGTGCTACAAAGGCAACTTGCAGACTATGCTCTGCTAAGTTTTCCTTTTCAATATTGCGCATCAATGACCAACGCTGAATTAAGCGAAGACGATCTAAACAAGCGAAAAAGTGACTGGTTTTAACTTCCACAATATATCCTTAATTAGACGGCAACTCTTCAATAACCACAGGGAGATCAATCACTTTACCTAAGCGAGAAACAGTAACAATGACTTCTGTATTCGGTTTAGTATCACTAATAATTTGCATCATTTCACGAATAGATAAGTTATCTTGTTTATTTAAACGTAAAATCACATCACCCACTTGGATGCCTGCTTTAGCGGCAGGACTATTCGCTGTCACGCCGGTAATCACAATACCACCGTTTGAGTTAGCGGTGATTTCACTTTGTACGCCAAAGTAACCACGAATCACGCGACCATCTCGGATAATTTTATATAACACGTCATTAGCAATACTAATTGGAATCGCAAAATTTAACCCTTCAGCAATTTCATTGGCTGTTTTACCAATACTTAACGTGCTGATCCCCACTAATTCGCCCGCTGAGTTAATCAATGCGCCACCAGAGTTACCACGGTTAATTGATGCATCGGTTTGAATAAAGTTTTGACGACCTAAAGAATCGCCTACGGCACTACGTCCTACCGCACTGATAATCCCTTGGGAAACACTTTGACCGAGGTTATACGGATTACCAATAGCCAGAGCAATATCCCCAACTCGTACTTGGCGTTCTTTATTTTGTGGAATCGTCGAAAGATTGGTTGCTTTAATTTTTAATACCGCAAGATCTGTCAAATTGTCTGAGCCAATTAAATTGGCTTCATAAATATTGCCATTTTGCAACGCCACCACAATTTGATCGGCATTTTGAATAACGTGTTTATTGGTGAGAATATAACCGTCTTTGGTCATGATCACGCCAGAACCTAAGTTATTTACCTGTAATTGATCGCTGTCATTAATGCTAGCAGAAGAAAAAGAGCGGTTATACACGTTCACAACGGCAGGTGAAGCAATTCTCACGGCGCTGTTGAAAGACACGATATCGTCAGCAGAGAAAAGGCTGCTGTTATTGAGCTTGGGAACGGCAAATAAAATAACACCTGCCGCAGCAAGCCCCCAAAGGGCGGAGTGGAAAAGTTTTTTAAACATTTTTTATTCTTTTATTAATAAGTTAGGTAAATAACTGAGCTTTAAATCATCCCCAATTCTTTCACATTCTTGCAATTGCCACAATGGGGCATCAGCAAGTTTTTCCAAATGCGGGAGTTGGCATAATCCTCGAGCTTTATCTCCCAAGAGTTTCGGGGCAACATAAATGATTAATTCATCCACAGCATGTTGTTCAATCAAACTACCCGCTAAATTAGCGCCTGCTTCAACCCAAACAGAATTCACTTGTCGCTTACCTAATTCTGTCATCAATAGATCTAAATCATAGTTTTCTGGCAGTAGAATTTGCTCACAGAAATCAGGGAATACAGACATATCTCGTGGAATTGAACCCACAAGCCAAACTGGCGAATGGGTATGAAATAATTGATGGCTTGGTTGAACTCGATTTTTAGAATCTAAGATCACACGAATAGGCTGACGCACGGTTTCTTCAGCATATTCCGCTTTTAGATCATTGGGAAATTGATTCCAACGCACGTTCAAGCTTGGATCATCAGCTAACACCGTAGCACTTGTTGATAAAAGTGCGGTCGCTTTGGCTCGCATTTTTTGCACATCCGCACGGGCTACGTCACCAGTGATCCATTTGCTTTCACCGCTTGCCATAGCTGTTCGACCATCTAAACTCATGGCTAATTTTAGCTGCACATAAGGCTTGCCCGTTCGCATACGTTTAAGAAAACCTTTATTTAAGGCTTCTGCTTGTTCATTCAATAAATTGACCGCACTTGGAATGCCTGCATCGACTAGCATTTTCAGGCCCTTGCCTGCTACTTGCGGATTAGGATCCGCCATAGCTGCCACAACTCGACTGACACCCGCTTCAATTAACCCTAATGCACAGGGCGGTGTGCGGCCATAATGAGAACAAGGTTCAAGCGTTACATAAGCAGTTGCGCCTTTCGCTTTCTCACCGGCATCTGCCAACGCTACACGTTCTGCATGAGGCTGACCGGCTTTAAAATGAAACCCTTTCCCGACAATTTCACCATTTTTAACTAACACACATCCTACGGACGGATTCGGCGTAGTGGTGTACTGCCCCTTTGCTGCAAGCTCAAGAGCTAGTTGCATAAATTTCACATCATCAAGGGAAAAGGTGTCACTCATATTAATCCTTTAAGCTTTCAATTTCTTTAGTAAATTCATTGATATTATCAAAGCTCAGGTAAACGGATGCAAAACGGATATACGCTACTTTATCTAATTCTTTCAGCTCATTCATGGCTAATTTGCCCACGAGATGACTTGGCACTTCGCGCTCACCTGTCGCACGTAATTGGATAATAATATGGCTGATGGCTTTTTCCACATCATCCGAACTTACAGGGCGTTTTTCTAACGCATGTTGAATGCCGCTACGCAATTTATCTTCATTAAACGGCTCGCGTGACCCATCATTTTTAATAATTTTTGGCACCACTAATTCGGCTGTTTCAAAGGTGGTAAAGCGTTCATGACAATTCCCACATTCCCGACGACGACGCACTTGATACCCATCAGAAACCAAACGGCTGTCAATTACCTTAGTTTCTTCAGTTGAACAAAACGGACAACGCATTTTAGCTCCTTTTAAAAATCATTCTTAGGTCAATATCTTATCAAAAATCCAAGATCTTTTCGATCTGAAGATCCGCTTTAAGACAACATTTCTCCAAACCAGGATGTGGTTTGTTTCACCAACTGCAAAAGACCATCCTGCGATTTAAATTGTTCTGTTTGCCCCCACACCCTCGCCCAATAAGGATCGGCTTTTCTATAACCATAGTTATCATCTTTCGCTAGGGATTCGATATTCGTTAAAACATTGTCAAAATTGACCGCACTTTCATCTTTTTCAATAAACTTCGCTATATTTTCCGTTGGAATGAGCTGAATTTGTTGCTGGCTTTGTAAATAAGCCTCGACATACATTTTCAGTTTCTCAAGTGCGGTTGATTTTTCTATTGTTTTTAATGTTAAATCCTTATCTTTAGCGATAATGCGTGGTGGCAGTGCGTTCTCTTTTGTCGCCAGTTGAATGAGATAATAAAGCCATGGGCGAATGCGATAACGATCCTTATATTTTGCAAATCGCCATTCGATTATCTGATTTTCATCGCCAAATAATGGCTCCATATAGCCAAATAAGCGAATATTGCCTTGTGCCGTTTCCACCACAAAATCGACACTCTCACTATGTGGTGAAGAATAATCCTTAATTTTCTCTTTAAAAGCCAATACATCAGCACGAATGGATTGCGCACAGACTTCCGCAAACTCGCCGCGTGGCATGATGCCTTTTACTCGCTGTTTGGCGAAATAATAGTTAAATTGCGCTTCCTCTAAATGCAATAACTCATTACTAATGCGATAATGATCCAAACTATTTAACGTGAAGTTTTCACTTTCTTCAATACGATCGTCTTCATCTCGAAAATACACGCCAAGCTGCTTTTCAAAAAAGAACTTCACTGGATTTTCAACAAAACTCACAAAACGATCGAGCTCAATTTCCGTTATTGGCTCTTTATTTTCGCCCATCGGCACAACAAATTCATGGCATTTTCTTTCTTGGAATTGAGCAATGGGCAGCCATTTTTTCGCAAAAGAGCGGTTAATTTTCCCTTCATGTTGGAAATTGCTTGGACTAAACGCCGTCATTGGATGTTGTTCAATTCTCAAACCATTGTCTGAATAATGATTAATATAATCAACCAATTGGCTCACCAATACTGAAGGTTCTTTAGGTTGATTATCAATAATTGAAGACCCCACATAACTCACATAAAAATGGGATCTTGCGGCGAGCAAAGCCTCAAGGAATAAATAACGATCATCATCTCGACGAACACGATCGCCTTTTTGATGATGATATTGCATTAAGTCAAAACTATTTGGCGTATGACTGCGTGGGTAATCCGCTTCATTCATTCCGAGCAAACACACCACTTTAAAAGGAATGGAACGCATCGGTAAAAGTGTGCAGAAATTCACTTTCCCCGCTAAGAAACGAAGGCTGTTTGGTGTTTCTTCTAAACGTGCCGACATCACTTCCGCAATGACATCCGCTTGCAAAGTTTCTTCAAAATTAACGGTCTGCAAATCATCGGCAAAGGCATTGATACAATCTTGAATATAAAATAAGGTATCCGCAGTTTCTTCATTTTGCACAAAGAAATCCGTCAAAAGTGCGGTCAGTTTTTCACGCCATTTTTCAATATTGTGTGCCTTTTGCAAATCTTGATGCCATTTATTTAAGAGCGTAAAAAATTGATTCACTGCACCAACTAACTGCCCTTTCAATCCATAGCTACTATCAAGTCCAAGACTGTCTTGCCAAACGCCTTGTTCTTCTCGCATCGCATAACCTAAAGTCATACGTTCAAGCCCCGCCTGCCACGCGTTAAAATTCAGTGTATTCTGCCGTTTTTCCAAACCAAAGCGAATACCCGACTCTTTCACCCATTCACGTATTTGTTCGAGATCGGCAAGGGCAATATTAAAACGTTCACGGATAGCCGGAATATCCAATAAAGCCAACACCTCTTCCGCGCCAAACTGACTTTCTTTTAAATTTAACAGGGAAAGATAGCTCGATACGATCACATCACTTTCAGACAATTTACTGTCAGAAATTGAGAACGGAATAACGGGTGCGTCTGCACTATTCGCCCCAAAGACAGCCTGAATATAAGGCGTATATTGGTTAACATCAGCCACCATGACCACCACATCTTTTGGTGTAATCTGTTCTTCTTTTGGCTTATGCTGATTTTGATTAAATAAATCCAACAAATAATCATGTAGCACCTCAACTTCGCGCATCGCGCTATGACAAGATTTCATCACCAAAGAGCGGTCATTTTTCGCGACATTTAATGCACCATGACTCAACGTCAAAATTTGATTTTGGATCTGCCCTAACAGTGTTTTTTCGGGAAGTTCTGCATAGTAATCACGGGAAATGGCTTGAATATTTTCTTCATCACGCACTAATTGATAGAGAAAATCCCGTCCCATTTTTCCCCAAGAGACTAAAAGCGGATTCCCGCTGAACAATTCTTCTTGTTGATTGGTGTAATCAAGATCGGCAGGTTCCCATGACACTTGCTCGGCTGAAATTAAAGGCTTCACATCGTCGCTTTCTTTCAAGAAACGTTGTCTTTCTAATAAATAGGATTTACTCAGATCTCGCAAATCGCCCCAATATTCTTGACATGGATTATTAAAGAATAAATGCACATCTGTTTTAGCTGAAATACCTTGGAAAATATTGAGATAAACCGTTGGCAATGCAGGGATACCAAAAATAAAAATACGTTCTGGTAAGTTGAGCGTCGCATTGGGATCACGACATAATGCTAAAAATTGTTGATTGAGTGCAGCACGATGTTTCGCTTTTCCGCCGAAATCACGTTGAACATTATCCACCAAGGCTCGCCATAAAATTCCCTGCCAGTGAATATTGCCTTTAATTTGAGAAAGAAAGGTAGGATTTAATGCCGAAAGGCCCTGCTTTTGCTGATTAATTTGAGCCAAGATTTTTTCATCGTTATTTTCTTCCCATGCGGCAATCCATTCGGGGCGATAGACGAGATATTGGTCAAATAAATCGGCAACTTTTAGGCTTAATTGATAAAGTTTTTGCTGTTCTGATGCAGGTGAAGACGCTAAATATTTTTTTAAGGGTTCAAATTCTTTTTGCTGTAAAAAGGTAGGGATTAATCGCATTAATCGCCATAACGTTGAATCTTTTTCAAAAGGGGTTTGCGTGGAAACATTCGGCAAATTATCAGCGTAAAGTTTCCAAATAAAACTGGAAGGCATGGGGAATTGGAAATTCGCTGCAACACTGCGTTTTTTAGCAATTTCCATTTGTAACCATTGTGCCATACCAGGGCTTTGCACCAACACAATGTCAGACTGAAACGGATCATGTTGCGGTAAATTTTCCAACAGCGAAACTAAAATATCCTTTTGAATTTCCGGTTGGTTTGAATAATAAGTAACGAACAAAGTAACGCCCTTTTGAAAGCAAAAACAATGCGTTATTTTACTCGGTTTTCAATAAAAATTCACCTTGAGGATAGCGTATATTCACTTGATGATCGCTACATTGAATTGCAAATTGAATGCGATTTTGTTCTACGCTATTTTCACAAAACAAGCCTAGAAACTGGCGTTGAGCCTGATTCTCAGCAATTTGAATCGCCTGAAATTCTTGAAAAATTTTGACCGCACTTTTCCGTTGCTCACTCGTCCATCGGTTAAAGATCAAAAATAACCCACTGAAAATCGATAAGGCTAATAAAAGTGACATTAACGACATGCCTTTATTCACTTTGATCTTGCGCACTTAAATCACTCCAGCTTTTATTCACCAAACGCCATTGGCTATATTCTTGTACGAGTTTTGTCACCACAGCTTTACCGTAAGCCACCGTCACGCCCTCCTCTAACTTAAGTGAACCACCTGTAATCACCGCACCACTTATTCGTCCTTTGCCGGTTAAAGTTAAATCCCCTTCTGCTAACAAAATGCCACTCACATTCCCTTTAATTTCTAATTGGTTTTGCGTTATCCAATACACTTGTGGTGTTTTTTGAGCAGTTAAAGTAGTATCTACTTTCATGAAGTGCGGTTGAAAATCAGCTTGTTTTTCGCTGGAAATAAAATCTCGCAGCATATTTTCATTAATACCTTTTGTGGGCGATTTCTTAAATAACTCTGCTCGTTTACACCAAACAGAATAGGCCACTTTATCCTCTGCCCCATTAGACTCGAAAAAGACTTGTTTCACTTTTTCAGCACCATTTAAAGGCACGTTTTGGCAAATGTGCGTTTGTTGCTGCTGACTGATTTTCTGTAAAGGAAGACTTTGTTCTACATAATATTTTCGCTGACTCATTTGAGATCGAAAAAATGCAAAGATCTGTTCATCAAATAATAAGATCAATGCCAATAATCCCGAAAGTAAAATAAGAGCCGTCAGTGTTACCATCCCTTTTTTCATCATCATTCTTCTTGATTTAATAAAGGCACCACAAGCGAAGTTTCATATTGAATATACTTATGTGTTGCAAGATTTCCCGCGAGTTTGATTTCAATCCCTTTCCCTGCCTTTAACCAATCAAAACGTAATTGAGAAATCTCAAACTCTTTTTCATCCAATAAATCTGTCCATCCACCACCAGCGTTACAAGTAGATTGGGTTAAAGCACGCTGACATTCTTCCGAGCGACAATCCGCATTTACCGCATTTTTATAAGTTTGTTTGGTTTCGATCATTTTCTCGTTAAGTTTGTAACCAAACAGCTCTTTTTCGATATTTTTCGCCACATTTTTAACACCATTTACGCAGGTATTCTTGGTGTATTTTTCACCAATACAACCATTGCTATTCAAATCATAAAAAAATAAAACACAACTATTTGACGGGGCATTATCTGCTTGAGCAATGGTTATTGCTGTGCCCTTTTCGTCTAATTCGAATAAAGCCAGATTATCTTCGATGAGTTTTTGGCTTGCAGCTCGAAAGCCTACACGACGCAGATCTTTCCCGATGAGTTGAATTGTGCGTTGTAATTCCGCTTGTAATTTGAGTTGTAACATTAAACGCTGATTTTGCTGTTGAGTTTGGGCATAAAACTGTGCAACCAATAGCAATAATAAAGCGGATAAGCCAAGTGAAATCAATAAACTCACCAATGTTTCGCCTTTTAATGGTTTCATCTTGTACATGCACTCGCCGCTTGATCAGACTTTAATTTAATACTGCCGACATTGAAAAAAGAGAACAATGTACGATGCTCTTCCGACTGTAACATAAAACAATTTGTTTCCATGGTATTCCTGGCCCCATTAAATTTCACCGCCACTTCAGATGGATATAATTTAGGGCCTATCAGCATCGTTTTTCCTTCAAAATAAGGATAGTAAAAATGCGCATAAAGGTTTTTAGGACAATTCTGGGGATGAAAACAATCACAAAAATGATCGTTTTTTACTTGAGCAGTAATACACCAACGTTGATTCGCCCTATCTTGATTGGCTAAAATAAACCAAATTGCCGATGAGTTTTCTGCCCTCGCTTGGATATTACGTAAGAAAAAATAAAGCCGTTGTTGCTCTTTTTCGAGAAAATATTTGGGATCGTTTTTCTGCCATTTAGGCAATGCAAACGCCAACGTTACGCTTAAAATAAATAATGCAATCAAGGTTTCTAATAAGGTTATCCCTTTATACATAAAATGCCTTCTTTTTTGACCTCACTTTAAAAGTCCTTCAGAAGAAAGCCAAATTTGATACTTTATTTTTGCGATACTGATCGCAAATTTGCTTTAAAAAACGGGAAAAACCGTGAATTAAACATTTTCAACTGGCTATTTACTAAAACTCCCTTATAATAGGCCACCTATTTATCTGTTCTTTAAAATCTGGTGGAAATATGAATCCAATGTTAAATATCGCTATTCGTGCGGCACGAAGAGCGGGCAACGTGATTGCTAAAAACTATGAGCGCCGTGATGACATCCAAACAAGTAAAAAAGGTATTAATGATTATGTGACCAGCGTCGATAAAGCCGCTGAAGCTGAGATCATTGAAATCATTCAAAAATCTTATCCTGATCATACAATTATCAGTGAAGAACGTGGTGCATTAGAAGGCAAAGACAGTGATATTCAATGGGTAATTGATCCACTAGATGGCACAACCAACTTCGTAAAAGGTTTGCCACATTTCTCCGTTTCTATTGCTATCCGTGTAAAAAACCGTACCGAAGTGGGTGTGGTTTACGATCCTATTCGTAATGAATTATTCACTGCGGTGCGTGGTGAAGGCGCAAAATTAAATGAAGTGCGTTTACGTGTAGATAGCCAAAATGAACTTAACGGGGCAATTTTAGCCACCGGTTTCCCATTCAAACAACCAAGCTTGATGCCAACTCAATTTGCTATCATGAATAACTTAATTGATGAAGCTGCAGATTTCCGTCGTACGGGTTCTGCCGCATTAGACCTTTGCTATGTGGCTTCTAATCGCGTTGACGGTTATTTCGAAATGGGCTTAAAACCTTGGGATTGCGCAGCAGGTGATTTAATCGTACGTGAAGCCGGCGGTTTAGTGTGTGATTTCAATGCGGGTCACGGCTATTTACGCTCAGGCAATATTGTGGCTGCTCCAGCGCGTATTTTAAAAGAAATGCTAAATAAAATTCAGCCTTGCTTAACCGAACAAGTGAAGTAAGTCTTAACAAAAAGTGCGGTAGATTCACCGCACTTTTTTTATGACTAATTTCTGTCGAGTGGCTTTCTATTTTCTTCCGTTTCCGGCTCTAGATCTAATTTTGCCATAAGAAGTTGATCGCCATCTTCTTCTGGGTTGCCTGTCACTAACAATTTATCCCCATAGAAAATAGAGTTCGCTCCCGCCATAAAACACATGGCTTGCATTTCTTCACTCATACCTTGACGACCTGCAGAAAGGCGAACATAACTTTTTGGCATGGTAATACGCGCCACAGCAATGGTGCGAACAAACTCTGTCCAATCTAAATCAGCTGCATCAGCCATTGGTGTACCTTCCACTTTCACTAATTGGTTAATTGGCACTGACTCCGGCTGAGGATCAAGATTTGCCAAACTTGCAATAAGGCCTGCTCGCTCTTTACGGGTTTCATTCATCCCCACAATACCACCACAGCAAACTTTTAAACCGGCATGACGCACTTTTCCTAATGTACTTAAACGATCATCAAAACGGCGTGTACCAATGACATTGTGATAATTCTCTGGCGCGGTATCTAGATTGTGATTGTAATAATCCAATCCTGCATCTTTTAACTCTTCCGCCATACCATCTTGTAGTAAGCCAAAAGTACCGCAAGTTTCTAAGCCAATATCTTTTACCGCACGAATAATCGCCGTCACTTTTTCCATATCTTTAGGCTTAGGACCACGCCATGCCGCGCCCATACAAAAACGTCCTGCACCACGTGCTTTAGCAATTTTGGCTTTTTCGACAATTTCATCAATATCCAAGATCTGCTGATTTTGTACACCTGTTTGATAACGTGCAGATTGAGGACAATAACCACAATCCTCCGGACAGCCACCCGTTTTAATCGACATCAACGTCGACAACTGTATTGCGCCAGGGTTGAAATGCTCTCGATGCACTTGAGCCGCACGATAGACTAATTCTAAAAAAGGTGTCTCAAATAGCGCTTCTACTTTACAAACTGACCAATATTCTACTGATGGATGGGGCGTAATAGATGAAAGCTGTACTACATTTGTTGTGGTCATTATATTTTCCTCGTTTAAGCTACTTAGCTTTTATTAAGTTGAGCATATTACTCTACAATATGATAAAAAGAGATCAGATCACTTTTCCTTGATGAATTTCAATCACTCGATCAATATGCCGTTCAATTTCTTTGGGTTGATGTGTCACCAATAACATGGTGAGCTTTTTCTCTTCACATAATTGATCCATTAAATCCTGCATTTCAATGCGTAATTTAGGATCAAGAGCTGAAAAAGGCTCATCCAATAATAAAATCGGTTTATCTCGTAGCAAACAGCGCGCTAACGCTACTCGCTGTTTTTGTCCACCTGAAAGTGCGGTCGGTTTTCTCGTTAAAAAATCCTGTAAATTGACCGCACTTGCAGCTTGTTCTACAAGGGCTTTTTCTTCTGTATTTAAGGCTAAATTCGGTTTTAAACCTAAAGCGATATTCTCTTCCACAGAAAGATGAGTAAAGAGATTATTTTCCTGAAATAGCATGGAAACGGGGTGTTCAAAAGGTGCCGTTTTGGTATGATTTTCACCATTTAGCCAAATCTCCCCACTATCGGCATATTCAAAGCCAGCAATTAAATTCAGTAAGGTACTTTTTCCTGCACCACTTTCCCCAATGATGGCAACTTTTTCTTGCGCTTGAATCTGTAAATCAAACACCATCGGCATGGATTGATAATTGAAGACTACATTATCTAATTTAATCATGTTGTTCCTTCTGCCCTTCAACAAACATAAATAAACCTAAACATAAGCCCAATAAAATCAATGCCGTCACTGCAGCTTCTTGACTTCGATATTGCCCGATTTGTTGATAAAGCAAATGAGGCAACGAAGTAAAATCAGGACTACCAAATAAGGCTATCGCTGTAAAATCTCCGAGTGATAAAGTCGTTGCGAGCGCCAAAGCATATTTCAACGGTGCTTTTAGTAGCGGATATTCAATTAAACGAAAACGCTGCCAGCCTGTAATATTCAGCGATAAACAGAGTTTTTCATAATATTGCATCGATTGATTCATTGGTGTATTGAGAATTTTGATGACAAATGGCAAGGCAGCCAAGGCGTTGCAAACCGATACCACCACAAACAGATGCCCTGCCGAAAAATCAATATCTTGCAACCAAATGAATAAGCCGACTGCTAAGACAATCGTCGGAATGGCTAAAATCATCATGCCCCCCGTTAAAATTAAGTGCGCTAATTTAGGGTGATATAACCATTGTAGCTGACGGGAGAGTAACAATAAGAAGAATCCAAATAATACTGATAAAATCCCGGCTGTCGGTGCCATGGTTAATGAATAAGCAAGCGCCTTCCATAATTGTGGATTTTGCCAATAGCCAAATAATTGGGTCGCAGACAAACCTTGGAAAACAATATTGAATAAGGGGCTTAAAATAAATAAGCACACCGAGAATAAGACAAAAACATGTCCAAATTTGACCGCTCTTGAAACAGGTAAAACCCAGCGATAACGTTGCGAAATCTGCGTTTCAGGTGCTTTTGCCCAATATTGTGAAAGTGAAAATAACGCAAAACAAAACGCAAATTGCACAAGCGCAAAAAGTGCGGCTTTGGGTAAATCAAATTCAAAGAAAATGGCTTGGTAAATCGCGACTTCTAATGTGCTATTTTGTGGCCCGCCACCCAGTGCCAACACTATCGTAAAGCTAGTGAAACACAACATAAAAATCAGCACAAAGGCAGACACTATTTGGCTTTTCAAATAAGGCCATTCAATTAAACGGAAAAATGTGAAACCTTTAATATTCAATTGTGCCGCGAGTTGATGCTGTTCGGTCGGTATACTTTGCAAAGCTTGCAAGCTCATTCGTGCCGCTAAAGGAATATTAAAAAATAAATGAGCAATAAGAATGCCGCTTAAACCATAAATGGAGGGTTTCCATGAAATACCTAGGGTTTGCAGCAGTTGTGTTAGCCAACCGGCAGTGCCATAAATACCAATTAGCCCGAAAATAGCCAGTAATGCCGGCAAAACAAATGTTAGGGAAAAAATGCGTAAAATGAGCGATTTGCCTTTGAAATCTAAATAGAAAAAAGCGCGTGCAAATAAAGTTCCAATTATGCTAGAAAGAATGGCTGATAAGAATGCCTGCCCGATACTAAAGGCAATAACTTGATGCAAATAATCGTCTTTTAAGAAATCAGATAAGGCATAATCACTTCCTACTGAAAAAACCGCAGAAAGTGAAAATCCATAGAGTAAAACAATGAAAAAAATGACCGCACTTCCGCCCAAATAATGGCGAGGACGAAAATGCGGATGTTGCAATAAGCTCATTAATACTATTTAGATAAGGCTTTTTGCCATTGATTGATCCAGCCTTTAAGCTGCTCACTTGTCACCTTCGTGGTATCTAAAATACGCATTGATTTTGCGCGAGAATTAAGCGCATCAATATGACTTTCGATATTGGTTTCTACCACAGGTAACATCACATTATTTTTGGCAATATCCGCTTGAGCTTGCGGTGAAAGTAGGAAGCCTAAAAATTCATCCGCACAGGCATTATTACGGTTAGCAACTTTTGCTGCGACTTCAACTTGTAATACGCTCCCCTCTGCAAATTCCGTTGCCACATAATTGTCTTTTTGTTCAGAAAGAATATGGTAAATCGGCGAAGTATTGACGCTTAAAACCAGATCACCTTCGCCTTTTAAGAAGGCGCCGTAAGATTCCGTCCAACCTTTTGTGACCGTGACAGTATGTTTAGAAAGGGTTTTCCAGGCATTTGCGACATCTGCTGCTGGATAAACGGCATTCATCCAAAGTAATAAACCACGTCCAATACTGCTTGTACGCGGATCTTGATATAACACTTTAAGATCTTGACGCTCAACTAATTCTTTTAAGCTCTTTGGAGGGTTTGCCAATTTATTCTTGTCATAAATAAACGCATATTGCGCATAATCAAATGGTAAGAATGTGTGATTTTCCCATTTAATGGGTAAACGTAACTGGCTTAAATCCACTTTATTTGGCTCAAAAATATTGAGTTTTTGTGCATCTTCAATTTGATAGCTATCTAAACCGAGCACCACATCCGCCTTAATTTTTTTACCTTCTAGACGAACACGGTTAAACAAGGTGCCATTATTGTCAAAAGCCACATAATTCAGCTTACATTGCGGGAATTGTTGTTCAAAAGCCGCTTTAACTTTTGGTCCAGCACTCCAATCTGCACTAAATGAATCATAAGTATAAACATCTAATGTTTGAGGTGCAGCTTGTGCGAAAGCGGAAGCAGTAAAAAGTGCGGTTAAAATGGGAAGCGTTTTGTTCATTATGCGTTCTCCTTATTTTTGCATAACGAAACAGCATAATGAGATGATTAGTTTCCTACGCCAGCATTATCTGTTTCAGGTTCACGGGTGTTTCTCAGCCATTAATATTGGCACCCCGACTAAGTGCGATGTAGTCTAACGTAAGGGAGTTTTATCAACAAGTTATTTAACTTAAAAATGTTAATCTGATCACATTTTTATAACAGGTTTATCATTTTTTGAGCAAAAGAAAACCTGCTAAAAAGCAGGTTTATCTTGTAATCTATCGTCAATTAAGCTTGATGTTTAGCCGCTACTTCGCTTAATAAAGTTTGAAGTTCGCCAGCTTGGTACATTTCTAAAATAATATCACAACCACCAATTAACTCACCTTCTACCCATAATTGTGGGAAAGTTGGCCAGTTTGCATAAGCCGGCAATTCAGCGCGAATATCTGGGTGTTGAAGAATATCAACATAGCCGAAAGGCACTTTGCAATTCATTAATGCTTCAGATGCACGCGCAGAGAAACCACAAGAAGGTAATTTTGGTGAACCTTTCATGTAAATTAAAATTGGGTTTTCAGCGATTTGTTTTTTGATTTTGTCTAACGTTTCCATAATGTTCCTTGTTCAAATAAGTCTGAATAGGGCGCTATTCTAGCATAAGATAGAACCTGAGTGAAAGACTTGGTCTTACCAACTTCCACCTGCTCCACCGCCGCCGAAGCCACCGCCGCCGAAGCCACCACCGGAAGAACCACCGCCACCGAAGCCTCCACCAAATCCGCCTCCGAAACCGGAACCGCCACCACGGCGACGAGAAATCGTACTTTGACGAATGATTTTATTCAGTTGGTCACGTTGATTCGGGCTGATATAGACTTCATCTTTGTGATATTGGAATTCACCAAATAATACAATAGCAATAAACGCCAATACCATTAAGAATGGGATGTACTTATCGAACGCATCTTCTTCAACTTGTGCCGCATCAAACTCGCCTTTACTTGCCGCAATAATTTGGTTTAAGCCGTCATTAATACCTTGCGCATATTGGCCTTGTTTAAATTGTGGCAAAATTGCCGAACGGATGACTTGCGATAAAAAAGCATCGGGCAATACGCCTTCTAAACCTTGCCCTGTTGCAATAAAGACTTTGCGATCATTTTTCGCAATCAGCATCAACACGCCATTGTTCAGATTTTGTCGTCCAATGCCCCATTTATCACCTAAAGCAAAGGTATAATCAGCGATTTCATATTCACCGGTTGTCGGAACCAAAACAACAGCGATTTGTGAACTCGTTTCTTTACTATAAGCAATCAGTTTATTTTCTAAAATTTGCTTATGTTCTGATGAAAGTGTGTTGGTGTAATCGTTAATGTAATGGAAAGGATTTGGTGCAGGCGGAAATTCTGCCGCAACAACCATTTGAGCAAAAAAAACAAGGCTAAAAATAACCGCACTTTTCATAAAAGATAAAAGCTTAGCCATTAATAATTACCTCATTAGATAATTCATTCACATCATCAGGCTGAATAGGGAAATGGCGAGATAAAATATCACTGATACGATCAATCGCATCGACAATGCCTTGTGTATAAGCTTTTTGTTTAAACTGTTCAATCATTAAATCACATTGTAACTGCCAATAAGCTACATCAACAAATTGATGAATGCCTTTATCACCTACGATTGCACAGAGATGATTTTTATATCCCACATAAATCAACACGGCATTTTGTGCCGCTGTTTTATGCATTTCCAGTTCATCAAACACTTCTAAAGCACGTTCCATTGCAGACAGTTGTGCTGAAGCTTTTGGTACTTTGCGTTCAATATAAACACGTAACTCAGCCGAACTTAAGCTTTCGAGGCGACTAATCGCCGCCTCGATTTGCTTTTTATCTACCGGAATTCTGGAAAAGAATGGCATAGATAAACCTTAATTAAAGTTTACAGTCGGTGCGTTTTCAGCGCCTGTAGATGATTTAAAGTAAGGTTTAGCTTTAAAACCAAAAATCATTGCCGCTAATTTAGTTGGGAATTGACGTACTTTTTCATTATAAATACGTGCAGCTTCATTAAATTTATTACGAGCGACATTGATACGGTTTTCTGTACCTTCAAGTTGCGCTTGTAAGTTCATAAAACCTTCATTCGCTTTTAATTGTGGGTATTGTTCTACAGTAACAAGTAAGCGAGATAATGCTGAACCTACTTGATTTTGGTTTTGTTGGAATTCGTTTAATTGTTCTTCCGTTAAATTAGACGGATCAATTTTAGTTTGTGTCGCTTTTGCGCGAGCTTCGATTACATTGGTTAATGTTTGTTGTTCAAAGTTAGCTTGACCTTTCACAGTATTCACTAAGTTTGGAATTAAATCTGCACGACGTTGATAAGATGATTCAACATTTGCCCAAACAGAATCAATTTCAGTTTCTGCTTTTACTAAGCCATTGTAGCTAGACATTAAGCCAAAACCTGCAGCAACGGCGATAATAATCAAGATAATCCACTTTTTCATTCAAAAATTCCTTCAATTATAGGTTTAATTTATATAAGAAAAGACCTAAACCGAAGTTTAGGTCTTCTAATGTTAATCCGTTAATGGATAACTAAATAAAATTATTTAGTACCGTTAACTGCGATTTCAACACGACGGTCTGGTGCTAAACAAGCGATAAGCGCTTTACGACCTTTAACCGCGTCACAAGTAGAACCTGTAACTGGGTTAGCTTTACCGTGACCAACTGCAGAGATGCTTTGAGCTGGAACACCTTTAGCTACTAAGTAGTTAGCTACAGAGTCTGCACGACGTTGTGATAATTTCACGTTTGGTGCATCTTTACCGATACGGTCTGTATAACCAGCAACAGCTACGTTAGCGTTGTTAACTTGAGCGATTTCACCGTAGATACCGTCTAAAGTTGCTTTAGCTTGTGGTTTTAAGTTAGCTTTACCGAAAGCGAAAGTTACATCAGAGCTTAAGTTGAAAGTTTTGCTTACAACTTCAGGTGCAACAACTGGAGCAGCACCTTGACCGAAACGGTAAGATAAACCAGCGTTGATAGAACCGATCCATGGGTTGTAGTCTACTGAGCTATTTGGACGATCTTCAGTACGTAATTTACCCACGCGAGTTAACCATTGATATTCTAAACGTAATGCTAACTCTGGTAATGATGGTAATGCATATTCAACACCTGCTGCGAACATACCAGAAGTACGTAAACTATGACGACCAGCATCGTGGATACGAGCACCACCGTTTGTTACATCATAGAATTTGTAGTCTGAACGAACTAATGCTACGCCTGCACGACCATAAACATCTAAGCCTTCTAAAGCAGAAGTTAAACCACCAAGATTGTAGCTACCTTTAAAGCTTAAGTGAGCACCGTGGTTAGTGTGTTTGAAGTCAGTTTTACCTAAATCACGACCTTTAACACGACCAAAGTCATCATAGCCTAATTCTACCGCTAAACCTAAGTTATCACGGTTTAAGATTTGGTAACCACCAAACACACCGTAAGTAACAGAGTTACGGTGATAAGAACCTAAGTTGTCTTTGATACCATCATGAAAAGATGCTTGACCAACTTTAGCACCTGCATAGAAAGTATTTTCTTGTGGAGCTGCTTGAGCTACTGAAGCTGCTGCTAAACCAGCAACGACTAATGCGATTGCAGTTTTTTTCATTTTGATGTCCTCTATTTAGTCATCGTTATTAATAAGAAAAGTTTCCTTGTTTATTGTGAACTTTATAAAAAAGAAACACTCTAAACGTTGCTTAACTAGGGTTTTGAATTTGCCCTAACTTATCCTTTTGACAAATTCAATTCCTTTGCCATAGCCAAAGGAACGTTCAAAAGTATGGTTATTATCCTATAAAAACATCAAAGATCAAACTTTTTTTGCCCTTTTTGGTTATTTTATAGACAAACAACCCCTAAAATGAACATTCGTTCACAAAAATCGGGTTAATTTTTAACCCGATTTCTATTCTAACAAAAAATATCTTTTGTTGAAATCGACTTTTTTTTGAGCTTCATATATCATCAAATTCACTTTCTTCTCTATTATATAGGTGAGTGATTTTATGTTGCCCCGTCTTTCTAATGTGCCACAACTTAATAACGTGGTAAGTGATTATCTTAGTGAACTCCAAAAGCAGCATTTTGAAGGTGATATTGCCTCAAATTATGCTGACCGCTTAAGTCTTGCGACAGATAACAGCGTCTATCAGCAGCTTCCTCAGGCTATTTTATTCCCTAAATCTGTTGCCGATGTAGTACGTATCACCAAATTAGCCAATAAAGAGAAATATCTTCATCTAACCTTTACACCTCGCGGTGGCGGCACGGGTACCAATGGACAATCTATAAATAACAACATTATTGTCGATCTCTCTCGCCACATGACGAGCATTTTAGAGCTTAATATAGAAGAACGTTGGGTTCGCGTTCAGGCAGGCGTAGTAAAAGACCAACTCAACCAATTTCTAAAACCACACGGATTATTCTTTGCACCAGAGCTCTCCACCAGTAATCGAGCAACACTAGGTGGCATGATTAATACCGATGCCTCCGGTCAAGGCTCACTACAATACGGAAAAACCTCTGATCACGTTTTAGCATTACGTTCTGTTTTAATGAACGGTGGAATATTAGATACAAGTGCGGTCAAATCTGACGACGTTTTAGAAAACTACCCGCTTGCAGAAAATGGTAAAACGCTACATCAAACGATTTTCCAACGTTGTAAAGAGAAGCGAGCCTCAATCATTCAAGATTTACCACAACTCAATCGCTTCCTCACCGGTTACGATCTTAAGAATGTCTTTAATAAAGATGAAAGTGAATTTAATCTCACCCGAATTTTAACGGGTTCAGAAGGTTCACTTGCGTTTATCTGCGAAGCTAAACTGAATTTATTGCCGATTCCGAAATATCGTACCTTAATTAATGTGAAGTACAGTTCATTTGATGCAGCACTTCGCAATGCGCCTTTTATGGTGAAAGCCAATGCTCTTTCCGTTGAAACCGTCGATTCCAAAGTGCTGAACCTTGCTAAGCAAGATATTATTTGGCATTCAGTGAAAGAACTTTTAACAGAAGAAGAACAAAATCCAATTCTGGGTTTAAACATTGTGGAATATGCGGGCAACAATCAAGCTAAAATCGACAGCCAAGTGACCGCACTTTGTCAGCAATTAGATGAAAAAATTGCACAAGGCCAAGATCATATTATCGGCTATCAACTTTGTTCTGACTTGCCTTCTATTGAACGTATTTACGCCATGCGTAAAAAAGCAGTGGGGCTATTGGGGAATGCGAAAGGCGCAGCCAAACCAATTCCTTTTGTGGAAGATACCTGTGTGCCACCAGAACATCTTGCGGATTACATTGCAGAGTTTAGAGCCTTATTAGATAGTCACAATCTGCAATATGGGATGTTTGGCCATGTTGATGCTGGCGTATTGCACGTTCGTCCCGCTTTAGACCTATGCGATAAAGAACAAGTCAAACTCTTTAAACAAATTTCAGATGAAGTGGCAGAACTCACGGTGAAATATGGCGGTTTGTTATGGGGAGAACACGGCAAAGGCGTACGCTCTCATTATGGCGAGAAATTCTTTACACCTGAACTTTGGCAAGAGTTGCGTTATGTGAAGTTCTTATTTGATCCAAATAATCGTCTCAACCCAGGTAAAATCTGTACACCACTTAATAGCGATGCGGAACTCTATTCCATTCTCTCACCGATGCGTGCGGACAATGATCGCCAAATCCCGATTCAGATGCGAAACGAATTTAAAGGTGCGATGAATTGTAACGGCAACGGACTTTGCTTCAACTTTGATGAGCACAGCATTATGTGCCCTTCCATGAAAGTGAGTAAAAATCGCGTATTCTCGCCAAAAGGACGAGCCGCGATGGTGCGTGAATGGTTGAGATTAATGGCCAATGAAAACGTATCACCTGAGCAATTAGATTTTCATAAAACACAAGTGAAACTAACCGCACTAGTGGAACGTTTCCGCAATAGCGTGCAGAAATGGCGTGGTGAGTATGACTTCTCACATGAAGTGAAAGCCGCAATGGATACTTGTTTGGCTTGTAAAGCCTGTGCAAGCCAATGCCCAATTAAAATTGATGTGCCAAGTTTCCGTGCGAAATTCTTCCATTTCTACCACAGTCGTTATTTGCGTCCAGCCAAAGATCATATTGTGGCGAATTTAGAAGTGGCAGCACCTTATATGGCGAAACAACCGGCATTGTTCAATTATTTCACCAAGCTCAAAGTCACACAACGCTTGGTTGAAAAAACACTGGGTATGACTGACTTGCCTCTCCTTTCTGAGCCTAACCTTCAACAACAGTTAGTCGAAATTGGCTACCAAGGCAAAAAATTAGAAGAGTTGGAAAGTCTCAGTGCCACAGAAAAAGCCAATATGCTCTTTATCGTGCAAGATCCCTACACCTCTTATTACGATGCTAAAGTAGTTCGGGATTTCGTAGCTCTCACACAAAAACTAGATTTTGAGCCAATCCTTCTGCCTTTTAAACCGAATGGCAAAGCCATGCATATTAAAGGTTTTTTAACTCGCTTTAGTAAAACAGCAAAAACACAAGCGGAGTTTTTAAATCGCGTTGCTAAATTAAATGTGCCTTTGGTCGGTGTAGATCCAGCGATTGTGCTTTCTTATCGAGATGAATATAAAGAGGCCTTAGGGAATTCTCGCGGTGACTTCCATGTGCTCACAGCGCACGAATGGCTGACCAATCAATTAGAAAGTAACTCATTACAAAGTGCGGTGAAAAATATTGCCAAATCTGACCGCACTTCTGAGTGGCATTTATTCCCTCATTGTACTGAATCCACCTTTATGCCAAACAGCCCAAAAGAATGGCAGAATATTTTCGCACAATTTGGACAAACCTTGAAGGTAGAAAAAGTCGGCTGCTGTGGTATGGCAGGTGTATTTGGTCATGAAGTACAAAATCAAACCATGTCGAAAGATATTTACGACGTATCATGGGGCAAAAAATTACAAGGTAAAGATCCAAATCATTGTCTCGCAACTGGCTATTCCTGCCGTAGCCAAGTGAAGCGATATGAAAAAGCCATCTTGAAACACCCTGTTCAAGCATTGCTTGAAGTTCTGAATAACTAGAGTGGATTTTCTACTTATAAGAATATTGTAAAAAATAAAAAGCGGCCAGATTTTAAATCTGACCGCTTTTTTTATTTAAAAACTACAACGCTTCAATCGCTTTATACTGCTCTTGGATTTTTTCTAATCCAGATTGGTATTCCGCTTGTTTTTCGCGTTCTTTCGCAATCACCGCTTCAGGCGCTTTAGCCACGAAAGCTTCGTTGCTGAGTTTGTTTTCAATACGTTTAACTTCGTTTTGATATTTTTCAATCTCTTTAGTTAAACGGGCAAGCTCTGCTTCTTTATTAATAAAGCCAGCCATTGGCACGAGTAATTCCGCATTGCCAACAAGTTTCGCTACGGCAAGTGGTGCTGTTTCGTTTGCCGCTAACACTTGAACGTTATCTAATTTCGCCATGGCTTTTAAAAGAGCGGTCTGTTTTTCAAGAATTTTTGCATTTTCTGCACTTAAATTACGGAATAACAGATCTAAGCCTTTGCTTGGTGCGATGTTGCTTTCTGCACGGATGTTACGTACCGCAACAATCACTTCTTTTAACCACTCAATTTCAGCTTCTGCTTCTGGATCAAAGCCGTTTTCTTCCACTTGTGGGAAAGGTTGTAGCATAATGCTGTCAGCTGTAATGCCCACAAATCCTTTCACTTTTTGCCAAATTTCTTCGGTAATAAACGGAATAAGCGGGTGTGCTAAACGTAATAATTTTTCTAACACATGAACCAAGGTTTGGCTTGCCGCACGGATTTGTGCTGCATTGCCGTTTGCAAATACTGGTTTGGTAAGTTCTAAATACCAGTCACAGAATTGGTTCCAGGTAAATTCATAAATCGCATTGGCACAAAGGTCAAAACGATATTGGCTTAATGAATTACGGAAAGTTTCCACGGTACGATTGAATTCTGATTGAATCCAACGATCCGCTAATGAAAATTCGATCTCGCCTTCGCTTAAATCTAATTTTTCATTCGTAAGAACGAAACGGCTTGCATTCCACAATTTATTACAGAAGTTACGGTAGCCTTCTAAACGTTTCATATCCCAGTTGATATCACGACCGTTTGAAGCCAATGCGGCTAATGTGAAACGCAATGCGTCTGTACCGTGAGCGGCAATACCTTCAGCAAATTCTTTGCGAGTCGCTTTAGCAATTTTCTCTGCTAATTGCGGCTGCATCATATTGCCGGTACGTTTTTCAAGTAAATCGTCAAGGCTAATGCCGTCAATCATATCGATTGGATCGAGCACGTTACCTTTCGATTTCGACATTTTTTGTCCGTTTTCATCACGGATTAAGCCCGTTACGTACACAGTTTTGAATGGCACTTGTGGTTTGCCATTTTCATCTTTCACAAAGTGCATCGTAAACATAATCATACGCGCAACCCAGAAGAAGATGATGTCAAAGCCTGTGATTAACACATCCGTTGGGTGGAACATTTTGAGTTCTTTAGTTTGCTCCGGCCAGCCTAAAGTGGAGAACGTCCATAATCCTGATGAGAACCACGTGTCTAACACATCTTCATCTTGTTTGAGCTCAACTGCAGAATCTAAGTTGTATTTTGACCGCACTTCTTCTTCGTTACGCGCAACATAAACGTTTCCTTCTTCGTCATACCATGCAGGAATGCGGTGTCCCCACCAAAGTTGGCGAGAGATACACCAATCTTGAATATCACGCATCCAAGAAAAGTAAAGGTTTTCATATTGTTTCGGTACGAATTGGATTTCGCCGTCTTCCACTGCTTTAATTGCCACATCAGCAAGCGGTTTCACGCTCACATACCATTGGTCAGTTAACATCGGCTCAATCGGCACGCCACCACGGTCGCCATAAGGCACTTTGAGATCGTGCGGTTTAATTTCGTCTAATAAACCTAGCGCTTCAAAATCTGCCACGATTTTCTTACGTGCTGCAAAACGCTCTAAACCACGGTAATCCGCAGGAATCGTCGCTTCATAGCCAGCAAGTGGTTTGCCATCAGTACCGATAATTTCCGCTTCATCACGAATATCCGCATTTAAAGTTAACACGTTAACCATCGGTAAGCTGTGACGTTTACCCACTTCGTAGTCGTTGAAGTCGTGCGCAGGGGTAATTTTTACCACACCTGTACCGAATTCACGATCGACGTATTCATCGGCAATAATTGGAATTTCACGATTAGCCAGTGGCAGAACCACAGTTTTACCGATTAAAGATTGATAACGTTCATCTTCAGGATGCACTGCAACAGCCGTATCGCCCAACATGGTTTCTGGACGCGTGGTTGCCACCACTAAATAATCTTTACCATCTGCCGTTTTCGCACCGTTAGCTAACGGATAGCGGAAATGCCAAAGGGAACCTTTGCTCTCTTTATTTTCTACTTCTAAATCAGAAATCGCGGTGTGAAGTTTCGGATCCCAGTTTACTAAGCGTTTGCCACGGTAAATCAAGCCTTCTTCATGCAAGCGAACAAATACTTCTTTTACCGCGTTAGATAAACCATCGTCCATAGTGAAACGCTCACGTTCCCAGTCGATAGAGTTCCCTAAACGGCGCATTTGTTGGCTGATTGTGCCACCAGAATAAGCTTTCCAATCCCAGATTTTGTTGATGAACGCTTCACGACCATAATCGTGGCGAGTTTTGCCTTCTTCTGCGGCGATTTTACGCTCCACTACCATTTGGGTCGCAATACCCGCGTGGTCTGTGCCCGCTTGCCATAAGGTATTATGCCCTTCCATACGGTTAAAACGGATTAAGGTATCCATTAAGGTTTGTTGGAAAGCGTGCCCCATGTGCAAAGAACCTGTTACGTTCGGCGGCGGAATTGCAATGCAATAGCTCGGTGCGTTTTCATTTTCAGACGGTTTAAAATAACCGCTCTCTTCCCAATGTTGATAAAGGGCTTGCTCTACCGCAGACGGATTAAAACGGTCTGCCATTTCGAATTTTTGTGTCATTTATTTTCTCTTTAACTAACTTATAATCTAACTACTCACATTCAGGAAGATCCCATTTCTTTGCGGGAATTTCATTCTTATAACGAATAATAGTATCATTTTCGCTGAGTAATCCATCTAATGTATAATGTCTCTTTGTTGTTTCACTATAGGTATCTTTTTTATAAGTCCCATTTTTATCCGGCAAAAGATAGAAAATCTCATTAATATCCTCATCCATCTTTAAAATAGGTATAGGTTTATTAGCTATTCGTTGAAAATAATAATACCCTTTATTCTCAATAATAAATTTAAAAGTTTGAGAGCTTATATTGGAATTATTAGATCTTTTTGTTAATTGCACATAAGATCCAGCCTTTACTCTACTTTCAGATAAATATTTTTCGGAGTCTTTAAATGGTGAATTATTAAATACCCCATTTTGAAAATGAGGTAGAAAAAGCTCACGTAAAACTAAAACTCTTCGAGGGCCATCTTGTACTAAACATTGCTTAACATCATCTTTCTTATAAATAGTTATAAGATGAGTTGCGTAATTTTTTACACTTAACGTGCCATAGTCACTACCTTCATAATCTTTATACTTCGGATATATCCCATCGAAACTAAGACATGCCGACAACGACTGAAAAATAGGAAGCAATAAAATCAGTCTAATATATTTTATATACATGATTCCCTCTGATTATTTTATCTTAAAATTGATTAATACGAACTTATCTTCACTAGGATAAATCGCCTTAATCACCTCTTTCAATTCAGCCAAACTCATATTTTCCTGAGCTGCGTGCTGTTCTGTTAGATTATCAAGCATGATCGGCTCAACACTTAATACTTTAATCGTGCAGAAGTATTGATTATCTTCAAATCGACCAACACGTAAAATATCACCAACTTTAAAATGGCTTTCGGATTTATCTCGAATCGTGATGGTTTTACGCCCGGCGAGAATATCGGCTTCGAAGCGTTGATAAAAGGTAATATCGTTCATAAAGTGCGGTCACAAAAAATCTATTTTTTATTTTGAGGGCGAATTGATCACACCCTCATATTGGTCAGGATAGGATTATTCCTCAATCCCTCTTAATTTATCTTTAATACGTTGAATTTCTAAGAATAAACGGCGTTCTTCTTGACGGCAGAAACTATCACCGCTTACGTTTTTCGCATCAGCAGAACAACGAACTTCTTCGTATTGTTTTTCTAACACATTTAATACGGCTCTTTGCTGTTTACGTTCTGCACTTTCTTTTGGTGCTTTTTCAGTCACTACCACACGTGGCTTCTGAGGAGTTGTTGCTTGTTGAGCGACAACAGTTTCCTTTTTCTCAGATACTTTTTCTGCCACATCATCCGCTTTCGCCTCTTTTTTAACTTCGGCTTTCACTGCGTCTGATTTTACATCTGCTTTGTTAGCGTCAGCTTTAACTTCTGTGGTTTCTGTTTTCTCAGCGACTTTTTCGGCTGATTTAGTTTCAGCCACTAATTCTTTTGATTTTTCAACCGCACTTTCTACTTTTTCTGTTGGTGCAGGTATTCTTACTGCTTTCTCAACTTGAGTTGATGTGTTTTCTTTATTGTCACAAGCAGATAATAAGGTGCTTGCGCCAAGAATAAGGCTTAAAGCCACTTTAGCGTTTAAATTCATGTTAATTTCCTAGGTTTTAAAGTTAAAAAATATTAAGTGTTTTCAGTAGAAAGCGTCCAACCTTGCGAGCGAAGAATTTTATAACGTTCACGCGCTTGAGCTTTTTGTGTTTCTTCTACCGGTACAAAATCAATTAATTGCGTAAAGCTGTGGCTAAAATCCGGCACTTCCATTTGTAAATTGATCAGCAAATCTCGACGTTGGGCATTGCGTTTGCCTTTCCAACTAATCTCAATTGGCGGCGCATATTGTGTTGCTTCGCCTGAAAGATTATGAGGAACAAACTCGTTCGGATCCCGTTGCCATAATGCTTCATCAATTAAAAATGCTTGCTCTTCTGTTTCGCACGCGATTAAAACTCGCTTGCCTAAACGCCACGCTTGAGCGGCAAGATCACAGGCAAGTTGCTCAACTGTTATCTTCTTTTCTGGATTTAAGAGATAAAATTGTGCGTTTTTTGCCATGATTGCGACTTCTCCATTTATCGTTTTGTAAACTGGCGGATTTTATCAAAAAAGCAGCAAAAAATAAATCATCAACAAGGCGATTAAAGTAAATAGAAAAAACACGGAAATTTTTTACCGCACTTTTATGATCTACATCACAAAAGTAACTTTTAACCTTTATGTTACATTCCATTCATAACTAGTAGGTGTTAGAATTTTCAAGATTTATTTTTATTTTCGATGATAGGAGTATCACATGGCATTTCGTATTGAAAAAGACACTATGGGCGAAGTTCAAGTTCCTGCAGATAAATACTGGGCAGCACAAACCGAACGTTCCCGTAACAACTTCAAAATTGGTCCGGCAGCCTCTATGCCGCACGAAATTATTGAAGCGTTCGGTTATTTGAAAAAAGCCGCTGCTTTCGCAAACTGCGATTTAGGTGTATTACCTGCAGAAAAACGTGATTTAATCGCAACTGCCTGTGATGAAATCCTTGCAGGAAAATTAGACGACCAATTCCCATTAGTCATTTGGCAAACCGGTTCAGGTACACAATCAAACATGAACGTGAACGAAGTAGTGGCAAACCGTGCTCACGTTTTACATGGTGGTAAATTAGGTGAAAAATCATTTATCCACCCAAATGATGATGTGAACAAATCCCAATCTTCAAATGATACTTTCCCAACTGCAATGCACATTGCGGCATACAAAAAAGTAGTTGAACACACCATTCCTTGTGTAGAACGTTTACAAAAAACTTTCGCTAAAAAATCAGCGGAATTTAAAGATGTGGTAAAAATTGGCCGTACTCACTTAATGGATGCCACTCCATTAACATTAGGCCAAGAGTTCTCTGCATACGCAGCACAATTAGATTTCGGTTTACGTGCACTGAGAAATACCCTTCCACACTTAAGTCAATTAGCACTTGGTGGTACAGCTGTAGGTACTGGTTTGAACACACCAAAAGGCTATGATGTGAAAGTAGCAGATTACATTGCAAAATTCACTGGTTTACCATTTGTGACTGCAGAAAACAAATTTGAAGCGTTAGCCGCACACGATGCGATTGTGGAAACTCACGGTGCAATTAAACAATTAGCGATGAGCTTATTCAAAATTGCAAACGACATTCGTTTATTAGCATCAGGCCCTCGTTCTGGTATCGGTGAAATCTTAATTCCTGAAAATGAACCAGGTTCTTCAATCATGCCGGGTAAAGTGAACCCAACTCAATGTGAAGCATTAACCATGGTATGTGCACAAGTATTCGGTAACGATACCACTATCTCTTTCGTTGGCTCACAAGGTCACTTCCAATTAAACGTATTTAACCCTGTCATGGTGGCGAATTTCTTACAATCTGCACAATTATTGGGTGATGCTTGCGTATCATTTGATGAACACTGCGCAACCGGTATTCAACCAAACTACCCACGCATTAAACAACAATTGGAAAATTCATTGATGTTAGTAACCGCACTTAATACACACATTGGTTACGAAAATGCAGCGAAAATTGCGAAAACAGCACACAAAAACGGTACAACCTTACGTGAAGAAGCGATTAACTTAGGCTTAGTTTCAGCCGAAGATTTCGACAAATGGGTTCGTCCAGAAGATATGGTGGGTAGCTTAAAATAAACTCCCCTAATAATTTGATGTCAAAGGCAGGTATTCCTGCCTTTTTATTTGTGTTTTTTTAGAGGGCTTTTTTGTTATAATCACGGCAATATTTTTGATATGAAAAAAACTATGAAACTGAAATTTATTATTGCTGCCATTTCAGCCTTATTTTCCACCGCACTTTTTGCCCAATGGCAACCAGTTGGCAACGCTGAATACACATGGGGGCCATTCCATGTTTATACTGTCGGCTTATATTCTGAAACGGGGTCATATGAAAAGAATGAACGTCCGTTAATGTTTTCGATTAAATATGAGAAACCAGTTGAAGGGAAAAATTTCGCCATTGCTTTAACTAAAGAAATGGAAGCCCAAAACTTAAGTAAAGATGACACCACCGCATGGCTGAAAAAAATGCAGGAAATCTTTCCTGATTTTTCACCAAGCGACATCTTAAATTTTGTTGCCTTAGCGGATAAAGGCTATTTTGTGTTAAATGACACCGTGTTAGATCACGAATTCGATCAAAAATTTACACAAGCGTTTATTGATGTGTGGCTTTCAGATAAAAGTAGTTTTATCAAATTACAACCGCAATTATTAGGTAAAGAAAAACCGGCTCACGATAGCAAAGAATTTCAACATCAACCGGCAAGCGAGCCTTTTGATGAAGAAAATACGATGCCGGAATTACCACCAAATTACGATTTTAAACAAGACGCAAAAGGATAAACAAGAAGGGCGAACATGATATGGTTCGCCCTTTTCTTTTATTATTTCACTTGCTGTTCTAAAAACAAGATCATCTGCAATGCAATATCAATGCCACTGGTCTTCTCAATCATTTCTAATCCAGGACTGGCATTCACTTCGAGCACCAATAAACCTTCTTTTGAACGAATCAAATCAACACCCGCCACGGCAAGCCCTAAAGCTTTAGTCGCACGAATAGCGATGGATTTTTCATCTTCGGTAAGTTTAACTTTTTCTGCTGTGCCACCACGGTGAAAATTCGCACGAAACTCGCCGTCTTGCCCCATACGTTGCATAGTAGCGACGACTTTATCACCGATCACAAAACAGCGAATATCTGTCCCTTTTGCCTCTTCTACAAAATCTTGCAATAAAACAGGCACATTCGCATCTTTTAACGTTTCTAAAATACTGACCGCACTTAGTGGACGTTCGGCTAAGATCACGCCAATCCCTTGTGACCCTTTTAAGGTTTTAATAATCATTGGAGCGGTTGTTTGCTTAATGGCTTGTTTCGGCGCAACTTCACAACCTGATAAAACTGAATTCGGTACTGCAATGCCCTGCTCCAATAACATCTGCAAACTTCGCCATTTATCGCGAGCAGCTAAAAATGCCTGTTCTTTATTGAGGCAATAGACACCCTTTCCTTGTAAATGACGCAATACCGCACAACCCATTTGGGTACTTGTCGTCCCAAAACGTGGTAACACTGCATCATAATTGGGCAATAAATAAGGCTCACTTTCTGCATTTTGTTGATAATACAAAGAAAAGTGCGGTTGATTTTTGTCGAGTTTTAAAATGCAACGATTAGGATCCAAAATATCCATTTGATGCCCGCAACTTTCTGCTGCTTCTTTTAAACGCTGGCAGCTATAAAGGCGAGGCTCGCGGCAAAGCATCAATAATTTCATTCAGTTATACCCTTAGGAAAAGAAGAGTTGATATATTACACCAATCACAATAATCCTGAAAAATGATTTCTGCTTTTGTGGAAATAGAGTAAAATCATTAGGAATTTTGTTTAAATAAAAGGAAAATTTTATGTTCGTAGTTATTTTTGGTCGTCCTGGCTGCCCTTATTGTGTACGTGCAAAAAACCTTGCTGAAAAATTAAAAGGTGAAGTAGCGGATTTCGATTATCGCTATGTAGATATTATCGCTGAAGGCATTTCTAAAGCAGATTTATCAAAATCTGTCGGTAAAGAAGTGGAAACTGTGCCACAAATCTTTATCGATGAAAAACCAATCGGTGGTTGCACTGATTTCGAAGCATTAATGAAAGAACAATTTAACGTTATTGCTTAATTTTTGCTAAAAACATAAAAGTGCGGTTAATTTCAACCGCACTTTTTTATTTCATCTTAGTTAATTTGTAGCGAGATCGACCAATCCCACTCCGTTTCATTCAAACGATATTGTTCTTTTAATACAGGTCCACAAGAGTTGGATCCTACCCCACTCATTTTATAATCCACACACAAGATCGTACTGCCACTTTTCTCCAAATCATATTGGTGCTTTTTACTGCCCAATTCTTCTTGAGAATAAGGCGAAACATTCATGCTAAAAGGCACATGACTTTGCACGATAAAACAATCAGCCGAATTCGCCACCTTCACTTCACGACAACCATAGTGACTGCCATTTTCTTGCGGCTTTAAATAAGGTACATGATTACTTTCTGGTATTGTCTTATAACGACCGAAAGCCGTGGCGTGATGTTTATCCAGATAACTTTCCGTTGGACCATAGCCTACATACTCCACTTGGTTAAATCCTTGATTAAGGAAGAAACGCAAACCAAAGCGTGGTAAGAATGGCAAGTGCGGTTGTTTTTCAGCATGAATATTGATGCGAAGTAATCCATTTTGCTCAATACGATACACCACATGCAATGTCAGAATTCGCGCTTTTGATACGGCAACCAATCCTAATTTAAAGGTAATTTCAACCGCACTTTCCTGCTCAGTTACACGGTAATCATAGACTCGACTCGTCGCACGATCGTAACCTGCTGCAAGCCAATATGCTTTCATTAAACTATCATTATCTAAAGGCGCTCGCCAAATATTAAAATCGGCAGCTTGATTCAACCACGGCTCGCCCGCTTTGCGAATTTGTTGAATAGTGCCTTTATATTGATCAAACTGGTATTCAATATCTGCCACTTTAACTAAAATTAAATTGGCATGTTCTGAAACAGAAATCGGTTGGAGATTTGATTTGAGCTCATCAGCGAATAAATGAGGTTGCTCCGACAAAATGATCTGATCAAATCCCAAACTGTGCCCTTGGGGAATTAAGCCCGTTTCTGTTTTTTGATGATAGGTCAATGTTAAAACTTGTAATGAACCGTTACTTGCCGGCAATGTTAAAGGCAAAAGTGAAGTTGATTTTGGTGCAATGTTTAAACCATCTATTTGGCCTTCTTGTATAACAGCAAAATCTTCGGTGATTTGATAATGAATCGAAATGGCCTCTGCCGCATCCGTAAAATCCAAATAATTTTTGAGTTCAACATGACCATTTTTTAAGGTAGCACGAAGTGGACGATACACATTTTTGTATTCCAACAAATTGCTTTGAATTTGACGGTCAGCCGTCACTAATCCATCGGCACAAAAATTACCGTCATTCGGTTTGTCATTAAAATCCCCGCCATAGCCCATCTTGCTTGAGTTTGGCAAATAAGGCGAATGATTGCACCACTCCCACACAAAGCCACCACAAGCGCCTGCATGTCGTTCCATGACTTTAAAATAATCTTCCGTATCTCCGCAAGAATTCCCCATCGCATGCAAATATTCACAGAAAAGATACGGCTTTTGATTTTTGGCATCGGCAAAATAAGCATCCAATTCTTCCGTACTGGTGTACATTTCGCTATGAAAATCTAAATTGGATGTGTCATTTTGATGCGCTGAATGTTGAAAGATCGCATTTTCATAATGCACTAAGCGACTTGGATCGCGCTGTTTCACCCAAGCGGCAGCTTGCTCAAAGTTCTCACCGTAACCACTTTCATTTCCCAATGACCAAATCACAACAGAAGGACGATTTTTATCTCGCTCAACATTGGCATAAGTGCGGTCTAAAATGGCTTGATTAAATTCGGAGCTTCGAGCCATATAACAATAATTGTCGATTGTTTTTTGACGAATTGCGTCATGATCAATCTCTGTTTTTACCCCTAATAAAATGCTTGTTTCTGGCGACTCTACATAGACTGCATTCGTGCCGTGTGATTCAATATCACTTTCCGCAATCACATAAAAACCATATTCATCACACAATTCAGTAAACCAAGGTGCATTAGGATAATGCGCTGTGCGAATGGCATTAAAATTATGCTGTTTCATTAAGCGTAAATCTTGCAACGCTTGTTCGCGACTAATGACATAACCAGTGTTAGGATCGCTATCGTGACGATTAACGCCTTTAAACTTTATCACTTGTCCGTTAAATAACATTACACCATTCTTTACTTCGATATGACGCAAACCAACCTTTTGGCAAATTACTTCTGATCCATATTGCAAAATCAACGTGTATAAACGAGGGTTCTCCGCATGCCATAATTGTGCATTTTCAATTTCAGCATGAAATGCATGCCCTTTTTGTTCAATTATCAATTCGCCTTGAGGATCAAATAATTGCCAAGAAATGGATTGTTCGCATTCTACAAACTGACAGGCCACATGTAATTGAGCCTTGGTAAGGTCTTTATTCAATTGCATTTGAATAAAGAAATCTTGTAAGTAATTTCTTTCTCGCGCTAACAGATAAACATCTCGGAAAATACCGGACATTCGGAATTTGTCTTGGTCTTCCAAATAACTACCATCACACCATTTCAATACTAAAACATGTAAGTGATTTTCCCCTTGTTGTAAAAAATCAGTGATATCAAATTCGCTAGTGCAATGACTAATTTGGCTGTAGCCCACAAACTGTTGATTCACATACACAAATAAGCAGCTATCTACCCCTTCAAAATTTAAGAGATATCGTTTTTCTGGATTGATTTCAACATTAAAAACGCGGTGATACAAACCGCAAGGATTTTCAATGGGCACATAAGGCGGATCAAAAGGGAAAGGATAATTTACATTAGTATATTGATGATTATCGTAACCATGATTTTGCCAATTGGAAGGAACAGGGATTTTATCTGTAAATGAAAAATGAAGAAAATCTTGAGGCAAGTGAGTATAGCTTTCAAAATAAGCAAAATCCCATTCACTATTTAGTAAGGTAAAGTAATGGGAAAATTCTCGTGTCTTTTTGACCGCACTTTCTGTTGAAGAAAAAGGAATAAAATAAGCATGATGTGGTGTGGTATTCACGTGCAAGGTTTGCGGATCTTCAAAATAACGAGGCAACGGCATAAAAACTCCTAATGCAATTTAGACACATAAAAAAGGGCGCCAGAATGACGCCCACTATACCTAAAATCTTCGACTAATCTACCAATAAGTTCACAAATCGTGATAGTTATCACATTAATTTTTATGGCAATTTTGCTAAGAAGGCATAACCGCCTTTTTCACTCATTATCTCAACATTAGAATTCGCTGTAATGAATGCTGACTCACCTTGTTTCAAGGTAAGTGCAGTTGATTTTTCTTGTATTTTCAGCTCACCTTGCATCACCAACAAAATACCCGCACTTTGAAGATTTACTTTAGTATGCTTTTCGGGTTCGACACGAATTTGAGCTAAAGCAAAATCGTTTACTGGCGTTTTATAAGTAAATTCTGACTGATTTTGAGGCGCGGCTGAGATAATTTTAGGTGTTACTTCGCGACAATCCACAATTTTTAATAATTCGACAATATCGACATATTTTGGTGTTAATCCACCACGAATCACATTATCAGAACAGGCCATTAACTCCACGTTTTGTCCGCGAAGGTAAGCATGAGGAATGCCTGCATCTTGGAAAATTCCCTCTCCTTCTTTTAAATGCACGATATTAAAGAGATAAAAACACACCAAGCCTGCATCTAATTTTTCAGGCGAAATCGCCATGGCTTCCATCGTATAAAGCACCCAATAATCAGGGTTATCTAGCGCTAACTCGCTATTTTTATAAGGCTGTTGGTTGGCTTCAATAATGGGCAATAGCCAATTTGCGAGCGTTGATTGATCCGCTAACATCACATCCGCATAAAATTCAGCAAGGCTTTGTGTGCTTAGTTTTTCAGCCAAAGGTTGCAAAGAGGGGCGCGCATTTAATGTGGCAAGAATTTGAGATTTTGTTTTAAAACCATGTAAAAGCCAGAAATCAGATAAAGCAATCATCATTTCTGGTTTGTGATTTCTATCTTTATAAGTCCGAGTGCTGTCTGTTAATGCCACGCCTTTTGCATTTTCAGCCTCAAAGCCCTTTTCAGCTTGAGACTTAGTCGGATGCAATTGAATCGATAACGGCTTTTCAACATCTAAAATCTTTAACAAATAAGGGAGTTCATCGCCAAATTGCTGACGACTTGCTTGCCCAAGTGCGGTCGGATTTTGCAATAAAAATTCAATAAGGGATTGCTTACCTGTTACATCCTCAATTTCAGAAGGTGCTGATGGATGAGCACCTAACCACCACTCTGCACAAGGTTGATCTTTCGCTGAATGTAATCCAATCAATGATGCAATATAGTTTTTTCCGCCCCATGCATAATGCTGTACTTGGCCAGTTAATCGATAAATCATCTTTACCTTCTTTAAAAAAGAATAAGGATAAAAAAATCCGCTTATTTAAAGCGGATCTTTTAGTCTATAAATCTTATTTTGTTAAACTTAAAACAACCGATTCTCCAGCAATCACTTCACCCGATTTTTTCTCGATAGATGAAATTTCATCCATGTTAGAGATAACCACTGGTGTTAAAACTGATTTTGCTTTTGATTCTAATGTTGCTAAATCAAATTCGATTACTGTGTCGCCGCGTTTTACGCTTTGACCTTCGTGTGCGATGCGAGTGAATCCTTCACCTTTCAATTCAACGGTATCAATACCGAAGTGAACGAATAATTCAACACCCTCTTTTGATTCCATTGAAAACGCATGGTTGGTTTCAAAAATTTTACCAATTACACCATCAACAGGCGCAACAATTTTGTTACCTGTTGGGCGAATCGCGATACCATCACCTACGATTTTTTCAGAGAAAACAACATCTGGTACATCTTCGATGTTCACAATCTCACCAGAAAGTGGCGCATAAATTTCGACTTCCACTGTTTTGTTTTCTTTTGAACCAAATAATTTGTCAAATAAGCCCATTTTAATCTCCTATCTATTAAAGATGGCTAGTATTTTAACGTAAAACTCTGTTTTTGTATCTAGTTTAACGATTTTTCTGCTAAAAAAGCTTGAATTAATTGCTCAATTTCAGCAGCGGTTGGTTTTTGTAATGCTTCATCAGCTAAGGCTTTCACCTCTTGATAATTCACATGACGAATTAATTTTTTAATACGTGGCACAGAAATTGCACTCATACTAAATTCATCTAAGCCCATACCGAGTAACAATAAGGTTGCTCGTTCATCACCGGCTAACTCACCACACATACCAGTCCACTTGCCTTCTGCATGAGAGGCATCAATCACTTGTTTAATCAAGCCTAGCACTGAAGGTGACATTGGATTGTATAAGTGAGAAATTAATTCGTTACCACGGTCAACAGCTAAGGTATATTGGGTTAAATCGTTTGTACCAATACTGAAGAAATCCACTTCTTTCGCTAAGAATTTTGCATTGACTGCTGCAGATGGGGTTTCAACCATGACACCCACTTGGATGTTTTCATCAAAAGCTTTACCTTCTGCACGTAATTCTGCTTTTAAGGTTTCAAGCACAGATTTTAATTCGCGAATTTCTTCTACCGAAATAATCATCGGGAACATCACGGCAAGTTTACCAAACGCAGAAGCACGTAATACGGCTCTTAATTGTGCGTGTAAAATCTCACGACGATCAAGGGCAATACGTACCGCACGCCATCCTAAGAATGGATTCATTTCTTTTGGTAAATTTAAATATGGAAGCTCTTTGTCTCCACCGATATCCATGGTACGTAATACCACTAGGCGACCTTCCATTGCTTCAACCACTTCTTTATAAGCAATGAACTGCTCTTCTTCGCTTGGCAATTGATCACGATCCATAAAGAGGAATTCAGTACGGTATAAACCCACCCCTTCTGCACCATTACGGTGTGCGCCTTCGCAATCACGAATCGTACCAATATTTGCAACCACTTCCACTTTATGACCGTCAAGGGTAACTGCAGGCAAATCTTTTAATTTCGCTAATTCTGCTTTTTCTTCAGCAAGTTTTGCTTCTAGTGTTTTTAATTCATCAATTTCAGCTTGAGTCGGATTCACGTAAACACGGTTGTTCACGGCATCTAAAATAAGATAATCACCTGTATTCACTCGAGCTGTGACATCATTCGTCCCTACAATGGCCGGCAATTCAAGTGAACGAGCCATAATTGAAGTGTGAGATGTTCTACCACCAATATCAGTGATAAAACCTAATACTTTTTCTAAGTTTAATTGAGCAGTTTCTGATGGAGTTAAATCGTAAGCCACAAGGATGGATTCTTCAGTAATATCACCAAGATCCACAATATGCATGCCTAAAATATTTTTGATTAAACGATTACCGATATCGCGAATATCACCCGCACGTTCTTTTAAGTATTCATCATCAATTTCAGACAACATTTCAACTTGTTGATCGATGATTTTACTTGCTGCCACACTCGCATTCACTTTGTTTGAACGAAGATAATCAATAATTTCCTCTTCTAACTCTTCATCTTCAAGGATCATTAAATGGCCTTCAAAGATGGCCGCTTTTTCTTCACCTAAGGATTTTAATGCACGTTGATGAATAGAATTAAGTTGCTCAACGGCCGCTTCACGGCCTGCATAAAAACGGGCAACTTCTGCCTCAACTTGATCTTCTGAAATTTTTTGCGTATCAAGAACAATTTTTTCTTCTTTTAATACTAAGGCTTTACCAAAAACAATACCTGGTGACGCTGGAATACCTGTAATCATACTTTTACCTTCCGAGATAATTTATTAAAGGTTAGATAAACAATAGCCATAGAATAGAAATCCTATGGCTAATCGTAAATTATTCTAAAGTAGGAATTAATGCGACTAAATGTTCAACGGCTTGTTGTTCGTCTTCACCTTCCGCCGAGATGGTGATTACAGTTCCTTGCGTTAAGCCTAAGGTTTGTAGCTTAAATAGGCTTTTCGCACTTGCACTTTTACCACCAGAAGTCACTGTTACATCAGAAGCAAATGCTTTCGCTTCTTTCACAAATTGCGCCGCTGGACGGGTGTGTAAACCATTAGGAGCTGTAATTTCTACATCTTTTGAGAACATAATGTTACCTCTATAGTAATTGTAAAATTTAGTCTATAAATCCGCTGTAGTATCTCTATTAAATGCCCAATAATCAAGGCTAAACACAAAAAAACTTGAGCTACATCACGAAATTAGAGGTACTTTATACCTAATTTACAGTAAATTGTCTACTATACAGAAAAATGACGCTGTGATTTCGTCTCACTCAAGCTTTCAATGAGGCGATGATAATTCTCATAGCGTATAGGTGAAATCCGACCTGCTTCGACAGCCTCACGTAATGCACAGCCAGGATCGTTCAAATGCTTACAATCTCGGAATTTACATGTACCTAAGACATATTGAAATTCACGATAGCCTTTGGTGATCTGTTCTGGCTCCAAATGCCATAAACCAAACTCACGAATGCCTGGTGAATCAATCAAATTACCGCCTTGTGGCAAATGATATAAGCGAGAAGAAGTTGTGGTATGTTGCCCCAAACCCGAGGTTTCACTGATGCCACCGACTTGCGCATTGACCGTTGGTAAAATATGGTTAATTAAACTGGATTTGCCTACCCCTGACTGTCCCACAAAAATGGATGTTCCATCACTTAAAAGTGCGGTCAATTTTTCCATATTTTTTCCAGTTTCAGCAGAAATGATGATGGTCTGATAACCAATATCACGGTAAATCTGTAACTGACTTTCCACTTCCTGCTCTTGCTCCGAATTCAGTAAATCGCCTTTATTTACCACGATGACTGGCTCGATCCCCGCATTTTCACACACCACTAAATAACGATCGATAATATTGAGTGAAAGTACTGGCACAACCGCAGAAACAATAATAATACGATCGATATTCGCCGCGATTGGTTTCAACCCATCATAATAATCTGGGCGAGCAATTTCATTTTGTCTTGGGTGAATGGCTTCAATCACACCGCTCACACCTTGGAGCTGTTCATTGCCTTGTCGCCAAATCACTTTGTCTCCAACCACGAGACTAGAAAGTGTACGACGTAAATTACAGCGGAAAATTTCGCCTTGTGCGTTTTCTACGTCTGCATGAACCGAATAACGCGTGACCACTACCCCATCTTGGCTTTCGCCTAGCATATCATCTTGCCATTCCACTTCTTTCTTCTTGTGGCGATGCAAAGCTTTCGCGTTATTTGATTGAATTCGACGAGTTTGATTTTGCGTTAGTTTACGTTTGCTCATAAAGTGCGGTCGTTTTTTCCGATGTTTTTCGTTAAAATAAACGGGATTAAAAAATGTTCATAGGATACCTTATATTATGCAATTAGATAAACAAAATCTGATTTGGATCGATTTAGAAATGACAGGATTAGATCCTGAAAAAGAACGAATTATTGAAATCGCAACCATCGTGACAGATAAAGATCTCAATATTTTAGCGGAAGGACCTGTGATTGCGGTACATCAAAGTGATGAATTATTAAACAAAATGTCAGAATGGTGCGTAAAAACCCATACAGCAAATGGCTTAGTTGACCGTGTCAAAGCGAGCAAACTCACCGAACGTGCGGCTGAATTACAAACATTAGATTTTTTAAAACGATGGGTACCAAAAGGTGCTTCACCGATTTGTGGCAACAGCATCGCACAAGATAAACGCTTTCTTTATAAATATATGCCTGATTTAGCGGATTATTTCCATTATCGTCATCTCGATGTGAGCACGTTAAAAGAATTAGCCGCTCGCTGGAAACCAGAAATTTTAGACGGGTTCAAAAAAGGTAATACTCATTTAGCCCTTGACGATATTCGAGAGTCAATAAAAGAGTTAGCTTACTACCGTGATCACTTTATTAATCTGGGTTGATGAAAACTTAGGCAAACTCAATCATTTGCGAAATCTGCACTTGCGTTGAATAAATTTTTTCGTATAATGTTGCCTCATTCACCAATGTGAAATGCGGGAATAGCTCAGTTGGTAGAGCACGACCTTGCCAAGGTCGGGGTCGCGAGTTCGAGCCTCGTTTCCCGCTCCAAATTTTCACATAAATGCCCTGCGGGAATAGCTCAGTTGGTAGAGCACGACCTTGCCAAGGTCGGGGTCGCGAGTTCGAGCCTCGTTTCCCGCTCCAAA
Source organism: Haemophilus sp. 27098_8_127 (assembly GCF_041433495.1). Lineage (NCBI taxonomy): Bacteria > Pseudomonadati > Pseudomonadota > Gammaproteobacteria > Pasteurellales > Pasteurellaceae > Haemophilus > Haemophilus sp. 27098_8_127. The sequence goes on along the minus strand of NZ_JAPWBP010000001.1, from coordinate 10,085 downwards.
TTCTCAATCCGTTGCTGAAAAGCAGCGGATTTTTTTATTGTATTTTCCCTACATATTCCCTTCAAAATACGATAAAATCCCCTAGAAACTTTAACCTAAAAAATCACTCTAAGAATGACCGAATTAACCCAATACATTCCTGATGAAGGCACGATGCTCCGTTTTGGTAAAAAACTGGCAGAAGTGCTTGTAAAACAACCGAAAGATAATGCCATTGTGCTTTATTTTAATGGCGATCTTGGTGCAGGAAAAACCACCCTGACTCGCGGAATGGTGCAAGGTTTAGGCTACCAAGGCAATGTCAAAAGCCCTACTTATACCTTAGTGGAAGAATATAGCATTGCAGGAAAAATGATTTATCACTTTGATTTATATCGTCTTGCCGATCCTGAAGAATTGGAATTTATGGGTATTCGTGATTATTTCAGCCAAAATTGCATCTGCTTAATCGAATGGGCAGAAAAAGGTGAGGGCATCTTGCCTGAGGCTGATTTATTGGTGAATATTGATTATTACGACGATGCTCGAAACATCACGCTAATTGCTCAAAACTCAGTGGGCGAGCATATTTTGACACAACTATAAAACTGACTTACATGAAAGCAAAATTTTCGTTTCTTTTTGGAATATTTTCTCTAATTTCTACTACCGTATTTGCCGCACCACAATGGACAATTGCCATTGATCCCGGCCACGGCGGTAAAGATCCCGGTGCAATCGGAAAAAATCTCGGCATTTATGAAAAAAATGTCACCCTTTCTATCGCGCGAGAATTAAAAGCCTTATTAGATAAAGATCCTAATTTCAAAGGCGTTTTAACGCGCAGTAGCGATTACTACATTTCTGTGCCAGAACGTTCTGAAATTGCACGTAAATACAAAGCAAATTTTCTCGTGTCTATCCATGCCGACTCCTCTCTTAATGCAGACCAACGTGGTGCATCTGTTTGGGTGCTATCCAATCGCCGTGCCAACGATGAAATGGGTCAATGGTTAGAAGACGATGAAAAACGCTCTGAGCTTTTAGGTGGTGCAGGAAAAGTACTTTCCAATAACAATGACAAATATTTAGATCAAACTGTACTCGACCTGCAATTTGGTCACAGCCAACGCACAGGTTATGAACTCGGAAACAGTATTTTACGTCGCTTTGCTCGCGTGACTTCATTAAGTCGTAGCACGCCACAACATGCGAGCCTTGGCGTATTGCGTTCACCGGATATTCCTTCCGTTCTGGTGGAAACAGGTTTCCTTTCCAATATGGAAGAAGAACAAAAACTGAATACCATTGCTTATCGTCGTCGTATTGCTTATATGATTTATGAAGGCTTAGTCGCTTATCGCAATGGTAATTTAAAAGCGATTGCTGTTCCACCTAGTGATGAGCAAGATAGCAAATCTACAAAATCAAACGACAAAAATAATGAAAAATCTGACCGCACTTCCGATGTGAAGGATAGCGGTATTCGCCATAAAGTGAAATCAGGCGAAAGCATTGGTAGCCTAGCAAATAAATACGATGTGAAAGTCAGTGAAATCATTGAGTTAAATAAACTGAAACGCAAAGAACTTTGGTTAAATGAAACCATTAAGATTCCTGATAATGGCAAAGGCAAAAAATCGGAAGAACCAACTAAAGAAGAAAATAAAAACATCGAAAAATCTGACCGCCCTTCCGATATCAAAGATAGCGGTGTACGTCATAAAGTGAAACCAGGTGAAAGCATTGGTAGCTTGGCGAACAAATATGATGTGAAAGTCAGTGAAATTATTGAGTTAAATAAACTGAAACGTAAAGAGCTTTGGCTGAATGAAACCATTAAAATTCCTGATAACGGCAAAGGCAAAAAGGTAGAAGAAAAACCTAAAGCGGATGATAAAGCCAAAGCCGATAACAAAGGAAAAAGCAGCAAAATTGTTGAAGCAGAAAAAGCGGTTTCTAAAAAAGATCAAAAACAAGAAAAAGCTGAGAATAAAAAAGAGCCTGAGAAAAAAGGTAATGATAAAAAAGACGCTTCTTCAAAAGGAAATGAAAAGAAAGATGATGGCAAGAAAGAAACCCCGCTTTATCACACAGTAAAAGCTGATCAAACTATCTATGCTATCTCTCGTGAATACAATGTACCGGTTAATCGTCTTTTAAAACTGAACCCAACATTGAAAAATGGCAAAGTCGTAACTGGGCAAAAAATCAAACTTAAAGAAAAATAAGGAATCCTATGGCAATCAAAATTCTTTCTCCACAGCTGGCTAATCAGATTGCCGCCGGTGAAGTGGTCGAACGCCCTGCTTCTGTGGTGAAAGAATTGGTGGAAAACAGCCTTGATGCCGGTGCCAATAAAATTCATATTGATATTGAAAACGGCGGTGCCAGTCTGATTCGTATTCGAGATAATGGCAGCGGTATCCCTAAAGAAGAATTAAGCCTTGCGCTGGCTCGACACGCAACCAGTAAAATTGCCGATCTTGATGATCTAGAAGCCATTTTAAGTTTAGGTTTCCGCGGTGAAGCCCTTGCCAGTATCAGCTCGGTTTCTCGTCTAACCCTTACCTCTCGCACAGCAGAGCAAAATGAAGCATGGCAAGTCTATGCGCAAGGACGAGAGATGGAAACTACAATTAAACCTGCATCTCATCCAGTCGGTACAACAGTTGAAGTGGCAAATCTCTTTTTTAACACACCTGCTCGTCGTAAATTCTTACGCACCGATAAAACAGAATTTGCTCATATTGATGAAGTCATTCGCCGTATTGCTTTAGCAAAATTTAATATCGCTTTTACGCTCACTCATAACGGCAAAATTGTGCGACAATACCGCCCAGCGGCAAATGAAGAGCAGCAACTAAAACGCGTTGCTGCCATTTGTGGCGATGATTTTGTTCAACATGCCTTACGTATTGATTGGAAACATGATGATCTGCATCTTTCTGGCTGGGTGGCGACACCTGAATTTACCCGTTCTCAGAATGATTTAAGCTATTGCTATATCAATGGGCGAATGGTGCGCGATAAAGTGATCACCCACGCAATTCGTCAAGCTTATGCGGAGCATTTGCATACTGAGCAATACCCTGCATTTGTACTGTTTATCGATCTCAATCCACATGATGTCGATGTCAACGTTCATCCAACAAAACACGAAGTACGTTTCCATCAAGCGCGTTTAATTCATGATTTTATCTGTCAAGGCGTAACAAATGCGCTCAATGCCATTCCTCAAGCTGAATTGGATTTAGCACCCGCTATGAATGAGGCAAGAGAGCCTTCGGCTTCGTATCAAACGCACTATGAAATAAAACCCAATCGGGCTGCGGCAGGGCAAAATATTTTTGCCTCGCATTATCATCAGACTCGTGAAAAACAATCAGAAAATCGACCGCACTTTTCAAGCCGTAGTGAGTACGTTCCGTCGTATGGTTATCGCGAACAACCTACAAAGACCGAACAACGCTTATATGGTGAATTAGTACGTCCAACAGAAGCCTCTCAAGTTTTAACAAAATCTGTCGTTGAACAACACCCACAGACAAGTGAAACAGGCTATTTACGCGCATTAGCATTAATTGAAAATAAAGCATTGCTTTTACAACAAAATCAGCAGTTTTATTTGATGTCATTAGCTAAATTGCAAACCTTAAATTATGAATTAACCTTACAACAAGGTGAAATTTCACAACAGCCGTTGCTCATTCCGATTATTTTTCGCTTAGATGAAAAACAATTTGAACAATGGCAAAAACAAAAAGCTTTTTTCCAACAAAGTGGTTTTGAATTTATTGAAAATGAAGCTCAGCTACGTCTTACATTAAACAAAGTCCCTGTGGTTTTACGTACACAAAATTTACAAAAATGTGTGGTGAGCCTACTTGCGGAACATCTAGAAAATATACCTGATTTTCTGACCGCACTTTGTCAGACTCTAGAGATGAAACCAATTCAAGTGTTAGCGGATGCGGTCAGCTTATTAAGCGAAACGGAACGCTTACTGAATAAAGCTCATCAAGAAAAATTTAATACATTACTGAAACCGATTAACTGGCAGCCTTTTTTAACTGATTTGTAATATGACACAACAAACTGACTCCAAACCAACCGCACTTTTTCTGATGGGACCGACAGCCTCAGGAAAAACGGATCTTGCTATTCAATTACGTCAAAGCCTGCCCGTGGAAGTGATCAGCGTCGATTCTGCATTAATTTATAAAGGGATGGATATTGGTACGGCAAAGCCTTCTAAAGAAGAACTTGCCCTTGCCCCTCATCGCTTAATCGATATTTTAGATCCGGCTGAAAGTTATTCCGCGATGAATTTTCGTGATGATGCACTCAGAGAAATGGCTGATATTACCGCGCAAGGTAAAATTCCGCTTTTGGTTGGCGGCACTATGTTGTATTACAAAGCATTGATTGAGGGACTTTCTCCCCTTCCTTCTGCTGATGAAAAGTTACGCTTAGAAATTGAAGAAAAAGCGCAAAAACTTGGCTGGCCAGCACTTCATCAAGAATTACAAAAAATTGATCCTATTTCAGCAGAGCGTATTAATCCAAATGATTCACAGCGCATTAATCGTGCATTAGAAGTATTCTATTTAACGGGCAAATCATTAACGGAATTAACTGAACAAAAAGGCGAAGAATTGCCTTATCAATTTTTACAATTTGCTATTGCTCCAGAAGATCGTGCGGTGTTACATCAACGTATCGAACAACGTTTCCATAAAATGATCGAATTAGGTTTCCAAGAAGAGGTTGAAAAACTCTATCAACGAGAAGATCTCCATCCTGATTTGCCCTCTATCCGCTGTGTGGGCTATCGACAAATGTGGGAATATTTACGTGGTGACTATGATCATGAAGAAATGGTCTTCCGTGGCATTTGTGCGACTCGCCAATTAGCAAAACGACAAATCACCTGGCTGCGCGGCTGGAAAACACCATTAAATTGGCTAGATAGTCTGCAACCGCAACAAGCCAAAGAAATCGTACTACGCAAGATTGACGAACATTTTAAGGGGTAAATTATGGCGCTTTCACTTCCGCTTTCGACTGAAAAACTCATTCAACTTGGCGAAGTGCTTTGCCAACATTTCCCTGAAATGAATCTTGATAAAATAACCCAACAAATCGAGCGGGACGTAGCCGATCTCACAACCCCAATGGGACAAATAAACTATGCCATCAGTCTGTCTGATTTCTTGGAAAAAGTCTTAAAAAAACACCCGCACTTTTTAGCCCAATGGTGGCAAACACCTCCTCAATTTTCAGATTGTCAACATTACGCTAGCCATCTAGCTGACCAACTCTCCACTATCCAAAACGAAGAACAGCTTTACAAAACGCTACGAGATTTTCGAAATCAAGAAATGGCGAAACTAAGTTTCTGTCAAAGCTTGAATCTTGCTACCGTAGAAGAAATTTTTATTCGTCTTTCTAAACTTGCTGAGAGTCTTATCATTGGTGCAAGAGACTGGCTGTACAAACAAGCTTGCGAAGAAATGGGCACGCCTTGTGATGAACATGGCAACCCTCAGCAACTCTATATTCTTGGCATGGGAAAATTAGGTGGTTTTGAGCTAAATTTCTCCTCTGATATTGATTTAATTTTTACCTATCCCTCACAAGGTGAAACCGTCGGTGCAAGACGAGCCGTTGATAATGCTAAATTTTTTACCCGTTTAGGACAACGTCTGATTAATGCATTGGATCAATTTACGCCAGATGGCTTTGTCTATCGTACAGATATGCGTCTTCGTCCTTTTGGCGATAGTGGTGCACTTGCCTTAAGTTTTTCTGCGATGGAACAATATTACCAAGATCAGGGGCGAGATTGGGAACGCTATGCCATGATCAAAGGTCGTATTTTAGGCGGTGATGCGCAAGATCCCAATGTAAAAACCTTACAACAATTACTTCGTCCTTTTGTGTATCGACGCTATATTGATTTTAGTGTGATTCAAGCTTTACGTGAAATGAAAGGTAAAATCGAGCGCGAAGTACGTCGTCGTGGCTTAAAAGACAATATTAAACTAGGCGCAGGCGGGATTCGAGAAATCGAATTTATTGTACAAGTTTTTCAACTGATTCGTGGTGGCCGCGAGATTAAACTCCAACAACATGAATTGCTTAAACTTCTCCCTGAAATACGAGATCTTGGTTTAATTACGCCTGAACAATATCATGAATTAAGAGACGCTTATATCTTCCTTCGTCGAACTGAAAACGTACTACAAGCTATTGACGATCAACAGACGCAACTTCTCCCAACAGATGAAGAAAATCGCCTTAGATTAATGGTCGCTTGTCGAGAATACACTTACTTAGATGAGAACAATCAAACTACGATGAAATCTTATCCAATTGAAAACTGGGATGATTTCTATCAAATACTACAAACACACCAACAAAAAGTGCGGTCAGTTTTTGATGTATTAATTGGTGAAGAAAAAGATGAACGTACCGATGACAATAATCATTGGATTGATTTTTTAGAAAGTGATCTTGATGACATTGAACAAATGTTGGTTGATAATCACATTGATGATGACGCAATTTCCGATATCTTAGATAAACTTATTCAATTCAAAGAGGGGCTTGCGCGCCGTGTTATTGGCTCTAGAGGTCGAGAAGTTCTAGCTCACTTATTACCAAATATCTTCACTCAAATATTTGAACAAAAAAATTACCGCACTTTATTGCCACGCATCCTCAACATTGTCGATAAAATTGCGAGTAGAACGACGTATTTAGAATTACTCTTAGAAAATCCTCAAGCCATTGAGCAGCTTATTGAACTATGTGCGCAATCACAGATGATTGCCGAACAAGTCGCTCGTTTCCCTATTCTACTCGATGAATTATTAAATACTGAAGCGCTACGTAATCCATTGCCGTTCACACAGTATCCTGATGAATTGAAGCAATATATGCTGCGATTACCGCAAGATGATGAAGAACAATTTATTGACGGTTTACGCCAATTCAAACAGTCTATTTTATTACGTGTTGCAGCCGCTGATATTCTAGGCGTATTGCCTGTTATGAAAGTAAGCGATCATCTCACTTATCTGGCAGAGGCAATCATTGATGCCGTTGTCAATTTTGCTTGGCAACAAGTCAGTCAACGATTTGGAGTTCCCGAACACCTTGTAGATAAAACTGAAAAAGGCTTTTTAGTTATTGGCTACGGCAAATTAGGCGGAATTGAACTCGGGTATAAATCCGATTTGGATTTAGTCTTTTTATACCAAGCTGTTGAAGGCCAAACCATTGGTGGGAAAAAATCCATTGATAGCAACCAATTCTATTTAAGATTGGCTCAAAAAATTGTCAGCATTTTTAGTATGAACACCAGTGCAGGCGTACTTTACGATGTTGATATGCGATTACGTCCTTCAGGCGATGCAGGCTTATTAGGCTGTTCACTTCAAGCATTTGAAAACTATCAACTCAATGAGGCTTGGACATGGGAGAAACAAGCGCTTGTCCGTAGCCGTGCTATTTTTGGTGAAACTGAATTAAAAGCGGAATTTGAAAAAATTCGCTGTAATGTACTTTCCGCTCAAAGAGATATTAATCAGCTAAAAATCGAAGTAAGAGAAATGCGTGAAAAAATGTACGAACATTTATCTCATACAAAAGATGGCTTTTTTAATATCAAAACCGATCGTGGCGGCATTACCGATATTGAATTTATCGCCCAGTATCTGATGCTCGCGAACGCTCCAATTAACCCAATATTAACCAAATGGTCTGATAATGTCCGTATCTTTGATTCAATGGCAGAATATCACATTATTTCTCCAACAGAATGTGAAAATCTCAAATTCTGCTACGTGACACTACGTAATAAAATTCATCACCTGAACTTATTAGGAAATCCTGTCATTGTTGATGATTCGGAGTTTGCAGAAGAAAGGGAATTTGTTTGTTCTTTCTGGCAAAAGCTTTTCCATTAAAAATAATAATATATTTTTATATCATTTCTAATGGCATAAAAAACCGCATAATAAAATATGCGGTTTATACTAAATAACTCATAAATTTAACGTATTAATGAATCTGACCTGCCATAATGCTTTTTAATTTTTGATCTACTAGTCCAAATGAAGAAACACAATTAAATCCTGCTGCATCTATATTCTTTTTTGATGAATTAAGTATAGTTTTTTTTAGTTTTGGATCTGAATCAGCCATATTAGGTAATTTAACAATATTCTCAGGGACCAAAGGAATATTATTTTCTATCAAATATGGACGAATTAATTGAGTCAAAGAGTAGTCTTTAACATAACGTTGCTCATACTCGTTCATATTACTAATAATTTTTAAGACGTCCTGATCAAGTTTCTCCCACTTACTTGCTATTTTTTTTGGACATGTTTCACTATAAGTCAGCGTCATAACGCTAATTAACCCAATATACTCTAACTCAGTTTTTTCAGCAAATGGGCGAACTTGTTGGCCCTGTAATGCCACATTAGAAGTATTTATATTAGGTAAATTTACACTACTCTCACAGCCTGATATAAATAAAGCAATTGCCATTACTGGAAGTAACTTTTTCATTTTGATTCCTTAATAAGTATTACAAAAAACTTGATTACCAATTCGATTACAAATGGTATTTCTTGGTCTATTCTGACCGACACTTTGGATAACCTGATTGTTTTGTTGTTGATATGCTCTATAAGCTGCACTTTGAGCAGCATCAAATTGAACATCTGCACTTGTCACATTAGCACTCACAGCAGTAAGAGCATAAGAATGGCTTGTAGAAGTTACAGGGAATTGATTTCGATATTGCTCAACAGCTCCTCCAACCCAAACAGCTTGACACGGTTGTACTTGAATAACGCCTCTCTGAATATCTTGTTCAGAAATATTATAATAGGCATTATAAGGAGTATAGCCAACAAACTGTCCTCCACAGATTAATCTTGCATTTTGTGGCGAAGAGTTATACCAAACATGTAAGCCTGATGAGCAAGCTGATAAAGCAAATACTACACTAAAAATAAATAAATTTTTATAATTTGAAAGCATTCGATCCCTTATTTTCTTAGATTTAAGATATACTGTTTAATCTTTAAAAAATTAGTATTTACTTCAGATAAATCTCCATCTTTTAAATCAGAATAAATATAATTTAATAATACAATAGTTTGTTGAATATGCGTAAAACTATGAATTTCTACACTTTTTATGTTTTTTATCAGTTCACCAATTTCAAAAACTAGGTTATTATCTAAATTCTCCTTATTTAATTCTAAAATAGATTGAAAATCTAAATCTTCCCAAGATTTAGATAGTTGCGAAAGCATTTCTTGATAATTATCATCCATAATCGTCACCATAATTTTATTCAGAGAGTTTACTTGATATGTCAATATCAAGTAAAAGGAGTATACTTCTTTGAAAATTTAGAATGTTTAGATGTGATCTGAACAAAAATTCGTCCCATGTAGAAACTCAATAAAGGAAGTAGTGTACTAATTAAAAGTAAATTAAGAAATCTAAAAAACAAAACCCCAAGCTCTTCAGCTCGGGGTTCTACATTCAGTACCTGGCGGTGTCCTACTCTCACATGGGGAAGCCCCACACTACCATCGGCGCATCGGCGTTTCACTTCTGAGTTCGGTATGGGGTCAGGTGGGACCACCGCTCTATCGCCGCCAGGATTATTCCTTTAATAACTTCTATTTTCTCTCTGCTCCGCTATCTCTAGCGCTCACAACCAAACAAGCTGATTCACCTTCAATACTTTCTCTTTATCCTCTGAGTTTCGTCTTTGTATCATTACAACACCCAAAACCCTTGAGCGTTGTATAGTTAAGCCTCTCGGGCAATTAGTACATGTTAGCTCAACGGCTCGCACCGCTTACACACCATGCCTATCTACGTCTTAGTCTTAAACAACCCTTACTGTCTTAAAGACAGGGAGAACTCATCTCTTGGCAAGTTTCGTGCTTAGATGCTTTCAGCACTTATCTCTTCCGCACTTAGCTACCCGGCAATGCGTCTGGCGACACAACCGGAACACCAGTGGTGCGTCCACTCCGGTCCTCTCGTACTAGGAGCAGCCCCAA